>JACRAN010000296.1 GCA_016234735.1 Bacteroidota bacterium
CCCCAATTCCCAATCTCAAGTTTCCCACAATCATGAAATACGTAGCAGAAATTGACATCATGCCCCACAAGGAACTCCTCGACCCACAGGGCAAGGCCGTGCAGCACAGCATGGTCAACTTGCACCTATCTGGGGTAGAGGACGTGCGCATCGGCAAGCACATCCGGGTGACGGTCGATGCTGCCAGTGCCGAAGAAGCCTCCTCGAAAGTCGATGAAGCCTGCAAAAAATTGCTGGCCAACCTCATCATGGAGACCTACCATTTCACCATTTCCGAGGATTGAAGGATTGGAGGATTGAAGGTAATGCTAAAAAGCACCTTCAATCCTCCAATCCTCCAATCCTTCAATCCTCCAATCCTTTCATGCTGTACCTCGTACCCACTCCCATCGGCAACCTGGAGGACATCACCCTGCGGGCGCTGCGCATCCTTCGGGAGGTGGACCGGGTGTGGGCGGAGGACACGAGGGTGACGAAGCGGCTGCTCGACCATTTCCAAATCCAAACGCCCGTTTCGGCTTTCCATGCGTTCAACGAGCACCAGGTGACGGCCTCCCTGGTGGCGCAACTCAAGGCAGGCGCCACGTTTGCCCTCGCTTCGGATGCGGGCACGCCGGGCATTTCCGACCCCGGTTTCCTGCTGGTGCGGGAGTGCGTCAGGCAGGGGGTGCGGGTGGAGTGCCTGCCGGGGCCGACGGCCTTCGTGCCTGCGCTGGCAGCCAGTGGCCTGCCTTCCGACAAGTTTTTTTTCGAGGGGTTTTTGCCACATAAAAAAGGCCGCCAGACGAGGTTGCAGTACCTTGCCACGTTGCCCTGCACCTTCATTTTGTACGAATCGCCGAACCGGCTGGTGAAGTGCCTGGAACAGTTGGCCGAGGTCTGCGGCCCCGAACGCCCCGCTTGCGTGGCACGGGAGCTGACAAAAATTTATGAGGAAATCCGGACGGATACGCTGGCGCAACTCATTGCGTTTTACAAAGAAAAAAACGTGAAGGGCGAAATCGTGGTGCTGGTGGGGGGAGCGGAGTAGGGCGTCGCCGGTTTTTCTCGAAAAGTAATTTTTACAACATGAAATACCTCGCCGCCATTGGTCTCGTTGCCGTTTCCGTTGTCTTTTTTTCCTGTAAAAACGAGGGGCTGCGCAGCTACTACTACCCGCTCGACGACCTCGAAACGGGCAAGGTGTACGAGTACGGCCCGCTGGCCGACGAACTCGACCCGCCGGTGTACTGGCACTACAAATCGGTGACGGAAGGCGGCATCCGCTACCTGCTCGGCACCTCCTACGGCCCGCAGTTTTCGCCCGACCAGTTCGTGCGGGAGGAGGAGGTGCCCAACGGCATGTTGCTCACCGATTTCTACCTTTACGAGATGGACTCGACCGGGGAAAGCCAAAAAATACAGGGAGAAATCGAGGCGGCGAACGTTTTTCCGTTCACGGTCAGCCAGCCGCCGGGGGTGCTGCTCACCTCGCTGCACTGGAGGCCGCTGGGCGACAGTTCCAGCATCACGCTGGTGCGCAACCGCCAGTACGACCGTGATACGACGTATGTTTTCAACGGGAAAACCCTGCCCGCCGTCAAGTTCAACACCCGCGAATTAGTGGACCAGGAGGAGGTCGGGCACCTGGAACTGGAGTTCGGCGGCATGGAAATCTACGCCGAGGGCCTCGGCCTCGTGTATTTCAGGAAGGATATTTCCAACGAGCGCCGCATCGAGTACGAACTGAAAGCGGTGTACGGCGTGGAGGAGTTTGAGCAGAAATTCAAGGCGAAATTATTGGCGGACGACGAGTTGTGAGGGGAGGTGATGGCTTCATTGTTTGATTGCTTCATTGTTACCATTACAATGAAACAATCAAACAATGAAGCTATTAGAATCGATGTTTTTCGAGCGTTTTAAATCAGCAGTTTTATGAAAAAAATCATCACGGTTCTCGCTTTCGGGTGCCTGTTTTTTACCAAAATCCAGGCGCAGATACTGCCGCCCGATTTCCTGTGCGTTCGGGGCGACACGTTGTTTTGGGATGTCCCTGTGAACACCTGCGGGCCGTTCAACGGCTACGAAGTTTGGGCGAGCCAGAACGTCAACGGGCCGTACACGCTCCAAGCGACCGTGACGAACCAGGCGCAGGATTTTTTCGCCTTCATCAATCCGAGCGGGCAACAGTGGTTTTTTTACCTCGTGAGCAACTACAACTGCCCCGGCCAGATGGCCCTCCCCTCCGACACGTTGGACAACCGCCCGCCGGAGGTGTCGCCCATCGAAAGTGCCTCGGTGGAGAGCGGGCTGGCGGTGGTGACGTGGCAGCCCAGCCCCTCGCCGGAGGTTTTTGCCTACGTGATTTACCGGGAAACGCCCATCGGGGTCATCCCCATCGACACGGTGTTCAGCGGGAACACCTTCACCGACCTGAACTCCAACCCGGAGACCGCCTCTGAATCCTACTTCGTCAATGCGCTCGACCGCTGCGGCAACACCAGCATTTTTGACCTGAAACACACGACGATTTTCCTCACGGCGGCGGTGAACCCCTGCCGACAGTCCGTTTCCCTCAACTGGAACACCTACCAAAACTGGCCGAACGGCATTGGCGAACAGCAAATCTGGGTGAGCGAAAACGGTGGGGCACTGGTGCCAAAGACCGATGCCGGAACGGGTGCCGCCGGTTTTGAGTACGGAAATGTGACCGACGGGGCGGCGTACTGCTTCGTGTTGCAAGCCGTGGAAGCCGTGACGGGCAACGTGGCAAAATCGAACCAGGTGTGCGTGACGGCGGACATCGTGCAGTCGGTGGAGGGGCTGTACCTCCGGAACGTGACCGTCGGCCCGGCGGACGAAGTGGAGGTCACGTGGGTCTGGAACACGACGGCGGAAGTCAACGAAGTACAGGTATTGAGCAGTAATCAAAATGCTGGTTATCAGCAAGTTGTGACGCAAACGCCACAGCCTCCGCTGACGGCAGTGAACACGCTCACCGACAACTCCGGTGCGGCGGGAG
>JACRAN010000028.1 GCA_016234735.1 Bacteroidota bacterium
CGGGAAAGCCCGCAGGTGCTGGTAGGTTATGGAACCCGCTGAATTTTCGGCGGTGACGATGTGCGATTTGTCGCCAAACCAAAGTAACAGGCTGTAAATCAAGGTGTAAAGCGAACCGAGCAGTACGCCCCCGGCAAACTGGTTGATGACGTTGATGTTGGCAGACCGGAGCATTTTTTCAAAAAACTGCGCCGTCATGCGGATGAGCAGCATGGTCAGCACGAAGGCCAGCAGGAATCCGGCGACGAAAGTCAGCGGACTGGTGGAATGAAAGGCCGTTTCGAGGAACCGGGTCGCTGCCGGGGCAAACTTGAACGCTGCCATCAGGCCGAAAATGATGGAAAAAACCGTAAACACCGTCTTGATGATGCCTCTCGAATACCCCTGGTAGAACCCCCAACCGCCCACGATTAGAAAAAGAATGTCGATGATCATTTTTCAGCGTTAAGTTTTCTCAATCCACTTGTTTCATAAAGGCTTGCAAGATAAGGGGTTATAAAAAATGTTGGCTTAATTTTAGACCAAAGCATACAACGTACCGTACAGAATCGTATTTTTGTAAGGCACACCGTTCCCCCATCTCTTTTTCTTTGAAACTTCCCGTAAAGCCGGACTTACCCCCGTTTGATTTTGCAATGTTTCCCTCCAAAGCCATGAATTAGCATGACATGAAACTACTTTTGAAGCTGCTCGTTTTTTAATTGCTAAAGCGTAAAAACTATGAAAATCCTACAGGTTGTTGCATTTTTTCTCACATTTTGCTTGTTGTGTACGGATGTTGCCCTGTCCCAATCTCAGTCCAGGGGCATGGCTGCATTGCCTGCGAACCAGACTTTGCCAACCGTTTTTTTGTTGGGGGAATTTGACGAACGGTACGAAGAAATCATGCCCGGCTATGCCACTTTGCTGGACGTTTGCGACGGCGACATGAATTTTGCCTACGACAAACTTTTGGGCATGATGAAGGAAATGGAAGCCTACGCCACCCTGACGGACTACGACCTCAAGGGTGTAAATGCCTGGATGCACTTTTTTTGGCGGGCCGATGGCGGCATCGAGCACATCGGTTTTTACCTGAAACCCAACTCCAAAAACGTGAACACCGAAGCGCTGAGAAACTTTCTGGCAGGCTTCGCCAAACAGTACAAACTGCCGATGAAAGTCTCGAAAAGTTTTTCCCACTACTCCAGTTTTTCCTTCCCGCTGATAGTCCACAGCCAGGTGCCGACCCCTGACGGTGATAAAAATACGGCCAAGAAAATCGGCCACCGCGGGTATTAGCGGTTGAGTTTGCAGGATACTATTAGTTGGATTTCCACCCAGTTGCTTCAGTTTTTTTGTCAAAAAACAGCGCGCCACCTTCAGGAATACTTCGCTATTTTCGCCACCATTCTTCACCTTCAACGCCACCATCCATGAAAAAATCGCTCTTCCCGATGTTGCTGATAGCCAGCACCAGCGTTTTTGCCCAAAACCTGCCGCCTGTCATTTCAAACACACAGTTTGAACTCTCCGGCAACAACCTCCTCACCCTGACCTACGACCTCGAAGATGCGGAATCCGATGCCGTCACCGTCACCTTCCGGGCGACGGAGCGGGGCGGGCTGGTGTTTGATTTCAACACCGCCAACGCCACCGGCGATGTCGGCCCCGGCATTGCCTCTGGCACGGGCAAACAAATCCAATGGGACTACAGCGCCTACGCCACGGCGCAACCGGATTTCCGGCTCATGCTCGTGGCCGACGACCTCCAACCCGTTGATATTCAGGCGATTGTTGACCAAGTGGACAGCACCCGGCTGTACGATGACCTTGATTTTCTCGAAGGCATCCGCCACTACACCGCCAACCCGACCCACTTGCAGGCGACGAAAGATTTCATCGAATTCCAGTTTCAGCAAAACAACCTCGAAACGTACCTGCACGAGTTTGACTACGGTAACTACGGGGCGGCCAACATCATCGGCAGGCAAATCGGCACGGCCAACGAGGCCCAAACCTACATCCTCGGCGGCCATTTCGATACCGTGTTCGATGCGCCTGGTGCCGACGACAATGGCTCGGCGGTGGCAGGCATGTTGGAGGCCATGCGGGTGCTTTCGCCGTACAGTTTCAAAAAATCCGTCAAATTCATCGGCTTCGACCTCGAAGAAGCGGGACTGGTGGGCAGCCTGAAATATGTGCAAAATGGCATCCTGCCCGGCGAGGGCATGGCCGGCATGATTGATTTTGAAATGATCGGCTACTACTCCGAAGCGCCCAATTCCCAAACTTTGCCCGCAGGCTTCGACATCCTTTTTCAGGAAGCCTACAACGAGGTGGCATCGCAGGAATTCAAAGGCAACTTCATCACAGACGTTGGCAAAACCGGCAACTCCCAAGTACTGATGGATGCCTACGACAGCGCTTCAACAGCTTTCGTGCCCCAACTCAGGGTCATTCCGGTGGAAGCGCCCCCTGCTTGGCAGGTGCTCACCCCCGACCTGGGCCGCAGCGACCATGCGCCGTTTTGGGTGGCAGACATCCCGGCCATCATGCTCACCGACGGGGCCAATTTCCGCAACCTGAACTACCACACCCCCAACGACAAAA
>JACRAN010000298.1 GCA_016234735.1 Bacteroidota bacterium
GAATTTGAGGATCAAACATTTTCAAAATCCCGTAAAACCGTGAAACCGTCAATCGTCCACCGCCTACCGTCCCAACCATTTCACCACCAACGCAAAAACATGGTCGCCCGTGAACCCGAACTTTTCGTCCAGCACCTTGAACGGGGCCGAGTAGCCGAAATGGTCGAGGCCCCACACCAGGCCACGGTCGCCGACCAGGCCACGCAGCGTGACGGGCAAGCCCGCCGTCAGGCCGAAAGTCGGCACGTTGCCGGGCAGCACCGAGCGCTGGTATTTCTTCGACTGGTTGCGGAACAGGCCCTCCGACGGGGCCGACACGATGCGCACTTTCAGGTTTTTTTCGCTGCGCAATTTCTCCGCACCGGCCACCAGCGTCGCCACTTCGGAGCCGTTGGCCACCAGCACCACGTCGGGTTTGCCCTCGCAATCCTGCACGATGTAGGCACCTTTGCCTGCCTCCGACTGGTTGGTGGCAGGCAGGTCGTTCACTCCCTGGCGACTGAAAATCAGGCCGGTGGGCGTGTGTTTGTTTTCCAAAGCCAGCTTCCAGCAAGCCACCGTTTCCGCTCCGTCGGCGGGCCGCAGGGCGAGCAGGGCATTGCGACCGGAGTGGTTTTTCAACTGTTCCAGCAGGCGGAGTTGCGCTTCCTGCTCCACGGGCTGGTGCGTCGGGCCGTCCTCCCCGACCCGGAAGGCATCGTGCGTCCAGATGAAAATCACGGGCGTTTCCATCAGCGCCGCCACCCGCATGGCGGGCTTCATGTAGTCGCTGAAAGCGAAGAACGTGGCGCAGGCCGGAACCACCCCACCGTGTAACGACATACCAACGGAGAGCGCCGCCATCGTCAACTCAGACACGCCCACTTGCAGGAAGGCCCCGCTGAAATCGTGGCGCCTGAACGCCGTCGTTTTTTTCAAAAAACCATCCGTCTTGTCGCTGTTGCTGAGGTCGGCAGAGGCGACAATCATGTTTTCCACCTTGCCCGCCAGGTAGCCGAGCACTGCACCGGAAGCGTTGCGGGTGGCGTCGTTGGGCTTGGTCTGGATGTCGCCCCAGTTCAACTGCGGCAGTTTGCCGGAGAGGAAAAAACTGAATTTTTCGGCCAGCGCCGGATTGTCCTTCGCCCAGTTTTTGAAAGCAGACTTGCGCCGCCGTGCGTTTTTTTTCTTTAGTTCCAAAATGGCGGCGTAGTGTTCGGCCACGTCGGGGAAAATTTGGAACGGGTTGGCGGGGTCGCCGCCCAAGCCCTCGATGGTTTTCTCAAAAGAACCGCCCGCCCCGGTGAGGGGCTGGCCGTGCAGTTCCACCTCGCCCTCGAACAGGCTGCCGTCGGCTTTGCGGGTGCCTTTGCCCATCAGCGTTTTGCCGATGATGAGCGTAGGGCGGTCGGATTCCGCCAGGCCGGCCTTGAGCGCCGAGCGGATGGCGGCGTGGTCGTTGCCGGGGATGGTGAGCACATGCCAGCCCCAGGCTTCGTATTTTTTGGCGGTGTCCTCGCTGGTCACGGCATCCGTTTCGGTGGAAAGCTGGATGTCGTTGGCGTCGTAAAACATCACGATGTTGCCGAGGCCGAGGTAGCCTGCGATGCGCCCGGCGGCCTGCGAAATCTCCTCCTGCACCCCGCCGTCGGAGATGTAGAGGTAGGTTTTGTGGGCAATTTTTTCCCCGAACCTCGCAGCTAAGAACCGCTCCGCAAGGGCCGCCCCGATGCCGAAAGTATGCCCCTGGCCGAGTGGCCCGCTGGTGTTTTCGATGCCCCGCTGCACGTCGAGTTCCGGGTGGCCGGGCGTGGGGCTGCCCCATTGCCGGAAGTTGCGGAGGTTGTCCATCGAGTAGTTGCCGAGCAGGGTCTGCTGGGCGTAGAGCATGGCCGACATGTGCCCGGCATCGAGGAAGAAGCGGTCACGCAACGGCCACGCCATGTCTGTGGGGTCGTAGTTGAGGAATTCGGAGTAGAGGATGTGGATGAAATCGGCACCGCCCATCGGGCCACCGGGGTGGCCTGACTTGGCTTTTTCGACCATCGCCGCAGCGAGTATCCGGATGTTGTCGGCGGAACGGTGGGAGATGTTTGACATGAAATTGGAAATTAAGAAATTGGAAATCGGGAAATCAAGTGATTGATAATCAAGCGGTTAGTTTCCCCATTCCTCAAATTGGTTCAGAACTGCCGCAAAGAAAGGGAATCCCGGCAAGAGCGCCTGAAAATCGGGTGCTGCTTTTTTCCACAGGTGTTTAAAAAATGGGCGGGACGGTAGGTTCAGCATCCTGGCCTTGGCGTTTCGTCAGTTCCCGGATGCTTCCATCTGCGAGCGACACCTCGTACACCTCTGAATTTTGAGGGCCAAACTCATGGTTTGCGTGCCAGTTGGCAGAGAAAATGAGCGAAATTTGCGGGTGGGAAACGTTTTCGGGTTGGAAAACGTCGAGCGGCTCCAATTTTTGGAGGGCTGTTTTTTCAGCAGGTTGGGCAAAAAGGAAGCCTGCCGAAAGGAGGAAAAGGGCGAACACGGTGGTGCGTTTTTCCATGTTTTTGATTGATTAAAAAACAAGGTGGGACGGTAAAAAAATCTGAAAATCCATTGCCGTATCGTTTTGGGCAATCTGTCCAAACGTTCCCCTGTCAGCCGGAACACCCTCCTCTCGCCCCACGGACAGCAGCTTTTTACGGGTATTTTTTATGTTATGGCGAACACGTTGCCTGTCATATCCCATACAAAATAGGGGTGACAAAAAGCATCACCCAAACTGACTTAAGTCATCGGGCAAGGAATTAGTATGCTTTTCCTTTGCGGTATTAAAAAACTATTTAAAAAAAAGTCATCATGAAAAACGCAAGAAAAAAAACAATCGTTTTTTCAGCCATCGGACTTGTTGTGGTGATGCTGTCCAATTGTAAGTTAGACGACCAGATATTGGGCAATGACGTCACTACTACAAATGCACTCGTTTCACAAAAGGTTGCCACTGCGCCCAACATTGATGGAGCGATAGATGCCATCTGGGCAAATAGCCCAAAATTTGAATTTGAGGCGGTGGTGCCTGACCCAAGTGGTGATATATTCAGAGGCTATGTTGGAAATATCACATCTTCCATCACCCTTCGGTCTATGTATGATGCCAACAACATTTATTTTTTGGCGGAGTGGATAGACCCCACCGAATCCTTGATTCGTGAACCATGGTATTTTGACCCAACAACTAAAACTTGGGCACAAGAAAAAGGAGCACCTACATTTAGTGCTACCGGCGCAATAACACGAGGGGCATTTTACGAAGATAAATTAGCCATGCTTTGGAATGTCAACAATTCGGTTTCTGGATGGAACAATGCTACCTGTTACAAGTCTTGTCATACGGGCTTAAGCGCAGCAGACGGGTTTGGTCGGCACCATACCAATTCGTCCACCGAAAAAATTGATATGTGGCACTGGAAAGTTGTCAGGACGGGATTCCCAAATGGTCAGTTTGATGACCAATACCAGGACAATACCTACGCCAACGGAAGAAAGAGTGATGATAAAACGGGCGGAGGGTACACAGATAATAAGCAAACGCTGGTTATTACTGGAACAGCTACCAGTGTTACCGTACCTAAATACGTCATCCCGAACGCAACAAATTATTACTGGATTCTTCAATCTGAAATTGATGGAGGTACGGCCAAACTTATTACAGCTGTTGATGCAAACGGTGTACTGGCTTATGAGGGAGGAACTATTGACCCCAACACGGACGTGGCATTTCAAAGAGATGGCGCAGGTGTTGGTGCCAAAGTTATTCCTGGCATTTATACTGCACCATTTGTAGGCAGCAGGGGCGATATAACATGCAGTGCAGTACACACAGGGGAGGGCTGGGTGCTTGAATTTTCAAGAGCATTGAAAACAGACGATGTCGTAAACCAAGATGTTGATTTTTCTTCGCTTGAAGACCAGTATTTTGGCGTTGGCATATTCGAAAATGCACAAATAGCGCACTCCATTAAAGCCAACCTTTTGCTAAAATTCCAAAAATAGGCTTCTTCTGCTTGCCTTTTGTTCACCTAAATTTAAATGCCATGTCAAACAAAAAAATAGCAGTAGCAATGTCGGTAATGACCGTGATACTTACGATGGGCTGCTACAAGGTTACAACGCTCGACATGAGAGCTGACCTGATAACAGGAGACGTCAGTTTTGCCGATGATGTTTTGCCCATTTTAAATGAAAGCTGCGCCACAAGCGGATGCCATGTTTCAGGCGCTCAGGCACCTGACCTTTCCGCTGGCAATGCCTTCAACGCATTATCGAATGGCGGGTATCTTGATGTTTCCAACCCGGAGAGCAGCGTATTGTATGAGTGGGTATCTGGCAAGCGCACACCGGCCATGCCAATAAGCGGTGCAGACCCCACCATCAGTGCGACCATACTTGCTTGGATTTCACAAGGTGCTCAAAACAATTAATCGTAAAAATCATGAAAAATCTCCTAAATTATATTGACTTGACTTCCCATCGCGTAAAGCTGATAATGTTGGTTTTACTGTGGGTATCTGCAGGCAGGGTAGCGGCGCAGGAGGATGAAACCTCTGCCGCTGCAACCAACAAGCCTGTAAAAAACACTTTTGAAAGTGTTTGGCTGATGGACAACCAGACCGTGATGGTGCCCATCAAAGGGACTTTTGAAATGGACATACAGCACAGGTTCGGCACCGTTAAAAACGGGTACGATGACCTGTGGGGCTTTTATGCGCCCTCCAATATCAGGCTGGGTTTCAATTATGCACCTATCGATAATCTGTATGCCGGCTTTGGCTTGACCAAAGAGAGATTGCAATGGGACTTCAACGTGAAATATGCCCTGTTGAAGCAAATGGGGGACGGGGGCATGCCGGTCAGCGTAACGTATTTTGGCAACATGGTGGTTGATGGCCGGGACGAAGAGAACTTCGTGAGAGGCTCAGACAGGCTGTCCTATTTCCACCAAATCATCATCGCCAGGAAAGTGACCGATAAGTTTTCCCTTCAGGTTGCGCCGAGCATGTCTTTCTTCAACAACGTGGAAGGCTACCGGGACAGCGATGGTGAAATCCAGGGGAAAATGAAACACGAGCATTTTGCACTGGCCGCAATGGGAAGGTACATGGTGACCTCCAGCATGGCCATCATTGTCGGGCTTGACCAGCCGCTGACGCAGCATCCCACCAACAATCCCTACCCAAATATTTCTTTTGGGTTGGAGATTTCAACAAGTTCGCACGCTTTCCAGATTTTTGCGGGCAACTTCAACAGCATCACGCCGCAGCGGAACAATGTTTTCAATCAGAACGACTACGAAAACGGGGAGTTCCTGATTGGTTTCAACATCACCCGCTTGTGGAATTTTTAAGCAATTTCAGGGTTGCGCAGTCGCCAGGTTCCGCAACCCTGATTCATTTCTATTGAAAAATGGAAAACTTGAAGAATGACAAGCCATCCCGCAGAAAATTCCTTTCCCTGAGCCTTTTGGGCGGCGCAAGTTTGGCAGTCGGCAAGGCCACGGCGCAAACGGTCGGGCCAAGTGGTGAGAAAGTGAAAATGCTCACGCCCGACGGCCAGTTGGTGGAAGTGGACAAAAATGTCCTGGAAAAATCCTCCGACCGCCAAAAGGCAAGCAACAAAGCCATTTTTGACTGGGCAAAACCGGAAGGAGAGATTTGAAAAAACGTTAAATCCCAACCTCTCCATTTCACGAAGTAAAACAATCCTTCCATGCAAAATTCAGTTGACAACGAGGCCAACGACCGCCGGGATTTCCTCAAACTGGGCGTACTTGGAGCTGCCGCCGCCTGTGGCAGCATGTTGTGTTCCTGTGGCGGCAACAAGGCCGATGTAGGCAAAAAAGTGAAGCTGCTCTCCCCGGATGGCGAACTGGTGGAGGTGGATACGAAGCATCTCAGGCCCGTTCACAAAACCGTAGTTGTTTCGAGGGAAGAAGCCCGCCAAGGCATTCCGGGCAAGATGTTCGTCATGGTCATTGACCTGGCGAAGTGCAATAACGCCCTCAAATGCGTTAGCGCCTGCCAAAAAATGCACCACCTGCCGGAAGTCAAGGAATGGCTGCAAGTGAGGCTGATGAAGGACAGCCCGGCGGCGGCCCCCTACTGGTTCCCGAAGACCTGCTTCCATTGCGACAACCCGCCCTGCGTGAAAGTCTGCCCGGTGGACGCCACCTTCAAACGCCAGGACGGGCTGGTGCTCATTGATACCGAGCGCTGCATCGGCTGCAAATTCTGCATGGCCGCCTGCCCATACTCTACCCGGGTGTTCAACTGGTCCGAGCCGGAGTTGCCAGAGGAGGTCATGTGCCTGACCTACTCGCCGGAAACCAGCGTACCGAGCAAAGTTGGCACGGTGGAAAAATGCGACTTCTGCCCCGACATGGTGCGGGCCGGCCAACTGCCCGATTGCGTAACCGCCTGCCCGAACGGCGTTTTCTACTGCGGCGACGAAAATGAAGATGCCGTTTCTTCCCAGGGCTTTATCCCAATTGACGCGCTTTTTTACCGGTATTGAGATCCACCCCGGAGCAGAGATCGGCAAGGGA
>JACRAN010000300.1 GCA_016234735.1 Bacteroidota bacterium
AATCCGGCTCCTCCACATCCAAAAAGTCGTCCGGCACCGCTTCAAAAAAAAGCTCCGTGTAAAACCCCAACATATCACTGTACGCCCCGGCCTTGAAGTCGTTGGCGGTGAACTCCCCGACCGACTCGATGAAGGGCTGCTGTTTCAGCCCCTCGATTTCCTCCGGTGAAAAGGCGGCCTTGAGCCCGAGCGTGTTGAACAGGTTGATTTTTTTGTTGATCTGCACAAACTGGTCGCCGGGGTTGGCATCGCCCCTCAGCAATTTTTGAATATCGAAGTAAAACTGGACAGTGCTCAACAGCAAAAACAGGCCGATGAACGTACCTGCCCCTGCGCCCAACAGCAGCCATTTGCTTTTGCCTTTCCAGAGGATTTTATCGAGGATTTTTTGCGTGTGATGTGCCATTCCTGAAACTTAAAATGGGCGATTGGCAGCCGCCAATCGCCCTCCTGATTTTATTTCCGAAGGAAAAATTATTCGAGTTTGTATTTCACCGGCAGGTTGAACTGCACCCGGACGGGGCGGCCACGCTGCTTGCCAGCTTCCCATTTCGGCATGAGATTTACCACCCGCATCGCCTCTTCTCCACAACCTGCACCGATGTCACGGACAATTTCAGGTGCGGAAATGCTACCGTCTTTTTCCACAACAAACTTGACGTAAACCGTGCCTTCCACCCCATTTTCACGAGCGATGGCCGGGTACTTGATATTGCCGTAAATGAACTGGAGCATCTTTGTCTCGGCACATTTTTTCTTCTCGGTCTTATCGGAAACACCCTCACAACCGGGAAATGCAGGCTGGTCTTCCACTACTTTGAAGATTTCCTCTTCTTCTTCTTTTGGAGGAGGAGGCGGTGGCGGTGGCGGTGGTGCAGCCTTTTCAATCACAACCGGAGCATCCACTACGGTTTCTTCACTGATGGACTGGTCTTGTTGTATGACCGTCTCCACGGAAACATCATTGGGAACTTCCTGAATGACGGGCGGCGGCGGTGGCGGTGGCGGTGGCGGCGGCTCGGCAGTACGGGGCGTTTCCATCTCGATTTCTTCATCGAGTGTGCCCAACAGGTGGGAAATGTCGATGACTTGTTCGTACTGTGTCCAACTGAAGGCAAGAATCATGAGAATGATAGCAGCAAGAATCCCATAATTCATAAAAGTCCCGCTCAGGCCGAAAGTATCGACATCCGGATACTTGGTCCGGCCTTCAAGCGGCGAACTGAAGGCCTTGCCTTCATGTTTTGCAGCGAGGTTGCTGTTTGAACGTTTGACGTAAGTTGACCGTACGATAAATATGAGCGCAATAGTCAACATTACGATAGCAATCCCAACATAAACAATCAGTGACCCACTTACTTCAAAGTCCATAAGGCTATTTTTTAGTTAAGTAAAAAGTGAATGCAAAGTAACCCGTCAAGGCTCCGGTAAAGTTAGCAACCATATCCCAGATTTCGCAGAATCGATTGGGAAAGAAAGCCCACTGAACCAATTCAAGCGCTACGCCGTAGGTTGAAACCGCCAGTGTCGAAAAAACGACGTTCGGGGGGTTCAGGTGCCCGATTTTATGCAAGACCCTGAGCGTCAGCCAGTTCAATATCCCGTATGCAAAAAAGTGACCCAGTTTGTCGGGTGAAGAAATGACTTCTGGCACCTGGATTCCAGCACCGGTGGACAACACAAGAATCGCAAGCGCCCACAACAAAACGGGTAAAAATGGCTTCAACACATACTGTTTTCAAAAAACATCTGACCGGAAGATGCAGACGTTCCTGGTTTTGGTGTACCCGTTTGAAATTTTTTCAAGAAATTTCAACCGACCAATTCCCCGTAAGCGGCTGCGTCCAGCAGTTCGTCCAATTCTGCCGGGTTTGACATCTCCACTTTGATGATCCAGCCATCGCCGTAGGGGTCGGAATTGACGAGTGTCGGGTCATCTCCCTCGTTTTCTGCGATTTGGGAATTAAATTCAAGGACTTTCCCGGAAACGGGCATAAAAAGATCGGAAGTGGTTTTTACTGCTTCGACCGTGCCGAAGACGGCTTCTTTCGCAAGCTCCTCCCCGACTGTGTCCACCTCGACATAAACGATTTCGCCCAATTCACCCTGAGCAAAGTCTGTAATTCCGATGATGGCAATACTGCCGCTTTCCATCCGTATCCATTCGTGGTCTTTTGTGTACTTTAAGTTTGCTGGTAACTGCATAAAAGTTAGGCTAAGTTTTGTTTAAGATGGATAACCCACTCCCGAAAAGGCCAGGCAACTTATCGCTACCAGGCCAAAACAACAAAAGAAAAAACATTGATTATCAATGCTTTAAAGCTAATCACCCTACTGATTTTAACTGTGAAATGGTTGCTCAAGCTGGAAAAAGAAGGAAATCGGCCGGTTGTCAATTCAGATAGGTTATCGTTTGAACCGCCCAAAATTAAATTTTTTCCAAAAACTCAAAGCCTAAAAATAAAAAAACCGGGCTTACGTAAAAGGGTTGTAAGCCCGGCGAAAACACGCTCTCTCTAATTTTTATCGTGCTAAGATAAGGTTTTTTGTAAAAACAAAACCATCTGTGTCTATTTTTAGTAAATAAATTCCTGCCGACAATTTTCGGTATCTATATTTCACTGATATTCTCCTATTTTCAGAAATATTTCTATCCAAATCTTTTTACCGTACAAATCGAAAATCTCTACGGAAGTACTTTGCCCAATTTTATTCGGATGAATAATGCCAATGTTTCCAGCTTTGGCAAGGTTCGGGAAAACCTTGCTGTCCGGCTTTTCAGGTTTTTTTCAAAGTCGTTGAGTCATCGGTTTTGCAAAAAAAGAAAAAGGATTATCTTTGCCCCCCGAATCAAAAATTTAAAAAAATCTGACATGAAAAGCGATATCCATCCAAAAAATTTCAGGCAAGTTGTCTTCAAAGATATTTCGTGCGACGAATCCTGGCTGACCTACTCCTGTGCAAATACAAGGGAATCCATCGTTTGGGAAGATGGCAAAGAATACCCGCTCGTGAAATTGGAAATTTCATCTGCGTCGCACCCGTTCTTCACCGGAAAAATGAAATTCGTCGATACCGCTGGCCGGATTGACAAATTCAACAAGCGTTTCGCCAACTCGAAATTCAAACAAGCTGAAATTAGTGAATAAAAAAGCCTGCTTGCCTGAATTCCATTCGTGAAACAAAAAAAGCCTCGACCTGTCAGTTGGGGCTTTTTTTGTAACATTGCCCAGGAAATCCAGGCTGAAAAATCAATGCTGGCAGTTGACCATCCCAAGCCATTTATCCTATGATAAATATTATACTTTTCGACAACGAAATCAGGGACCACTTGCTCCCTTTCACGTTCAAACGGCCCGTTTGCGAAATTTACATGGGCATGCTCACCAACCGGGAGCGCTGGGAAAAGTGGATGAACGGCAAAGCTTCCTACATCACGCAGGATTACCTCTCCGAGCAGTTCGACATCACTATTTCCGAACTGAACTACCTCATCAACGGTTCCGTGCTGCCAACGCCCGAGCTTGTTTCGTTGATTAAACAGATGGACCACGGCGAGGCCATGCTCCTCGACGGCGAATTAGTGGCCGCCGTACTCGACCGTGACCAGTTCAACCGACTGATGTACGACGACATCGAAGACCTGTCAAGCTACGAACTGAAAGAAACGCCGCTGCTGAAAATCAACCACCTGTGGGATATTTTTTTGCTCAACGAACCAACCATCAACGCTGATTTCGGCCTGCTCACAGCGGGCAGGATGTCGCAACCAATCAGCGCAACCAACACCGTCATTGACTCCGGCAAAATATTCATCGAAGAGGGTGCCAGGATGGAAGGCGCCACGCTGAACGCCACCAACGGCCCGATTTACATCGGAAAAAATGCCGAAGTGATGGAGGGGGCGCTCATCCGTGGGCCGTTCGCCATGGGCGAAAAAGCGGTGGTAAAAATGGGTGCCAAAATCTACGGCGGCACGGCGCTCGGCCATCACTGTGTGGTGGGCGGTGAGGTTAAAAACGTGGTGATGTTCCCGCACTCCCACAAGGGGCACGAGGGCTACCTCGGCAACTCCGTCATCGGCGAATGGTGCAACCTCGGTGCCGATACCAACTGCTCCAACCTGAAAAACAACTGGGGCGAGATAAAAATCTGGAGCTACGTCACCGGCGCTTTCGAGCCATCCGGCCTGTTGAAAGCGGGGCTGTTCATGGGCGATTTTTCCATGTGCGGCATCAACTCCATGTTCAACACCGGCACCATCACGGGGCTGTGCTGCAACATTTTTGGCGGTGATTTTCTGCCGAAATTCATGCCCTCCTTCTCGTGGGGCGGCACCAATAATTTCACGACCTACATCCCCGAAAAAGCCTTCGATGCCGTGGAACGCATGATGACGATCCATGGCCACCACCTGCAAACCGAGGAGCGGCTGTTGCTGATGAACGTCTTCGAGGAAACGGCGAAGTACCGCCCCTGGGAGCAAAAAGAAGAGACGGGCCGGAAGTTTTTTAAAATCTTCGACCGCACGGAGTGAGTTAGAGGTGAGAGGGTGAGAGGGTGAGAGTCCAAACAGTTTTTTAATTCAAATTACTTCCTCAAAACAACTCCCGGCCAAACATCGTGAAGCAACCTGCCTGGAAAAAAATACTCAGCTATCTCGTTGATATTCAATTGGATAGCGCCTCTACCCACCTGAACCCCAGGCTGGACCTGAGCCTGAGACGGGGCCGCTGTTACCTCACCACACCAAACGCCGTGTACTCCTTCGGCGACCTGTACGGCAATTTTTTACAAACCTTCCGGCAACTCGATTTCGCCCAATACGACATCAGGGACGTGGCGGTGCTGGGCTTCGGCATGGGCAGTGTGCCGTTCATGCTCGAACGGGTTTTTTATCAAAAATTCCGGTACGTGGGCGTGGAAGTGGACGAGGTGATTGCCGGATGGGCGGAGCAGTACGTACTGCCGGAACTCGCCTCCCCCGTTGAACTGCACCGAACCGATGCGCTCGGTTTCGTTGAAAAATGCGACCGGAAATTCGGCCTCGTGGTGGTCGATATTTTCTTAGATGACAAGGTGCCTGTGCAATTTGAAGACCTCGTTTTTTTACAGAACCTCAAAAAAATGCTCGCCGAAAACGGCCTGCTGCTGTTCAACCGAATGGCAGATACGCCGGAAGCGAGGGCAAAAACGGAAGCATTCTTTGAAAATAATTTCAGGCAGGTTTTCCCTGATGCCAGCTACTTCGACGTGGACGGAAATTGGGTGATGACCACTCACCGCTCCTCGCCGAAATCCAGTTCCAACTGAACGCCTTCGCCCCGGTGTTCTTTTTCCAGATTTGAGACGGAAATACCGAGCAACCGGGCCTCCTCGAACTCCTCCCGGCTACCTTCCAGCAACTCAAAAACAGCCGCTTGCAGCACCTCCATCGTGCGGATTTCCCCGCCGAAAGATTTGCTCCGGGTGATAACTTTGAAGGCTGGGGTCTTGATTTTAAGCGTGACGGTGCGCCCGAAGTTGTCGTTTTTGCTCATGTAGCCGAACACCGTTTCGATGATGGGCACGAGGCGGTTTTTCATCTCGCCGAGGTCGCCCACGTCCTCAAAAAAAGTGCGCTCCGCCCCGATGGATTTGCGGATGCGGTGCGGGTTCACGGGGCGATGGTCCTCCGCCCGCACGATGCGGTAGTAGTACCGCCCCGACTTTCCGAAGCGTTGCGACAGCTCAAATTCCGTGAGGTTTTTTAGGTCGGCCCCGGTGCGGATGCCCATTTTTTTCATGCGCTCGGCGGTGACTTTGCCGATGCCGTGAAACCTTTCGACCGGCAGTTTCTCCAGGAAATCAAGCGCCTCCTCCGGCAGGATGGTTTTCATGCCGTTTGGTTTGTTGATGTCGGACGCCACTTTCGCCAGGAATTTGTTGAACGAAACGCCCGCCGAGGCCGTCAACCCGGTCTCCTCGAAAATGCGGCGGCGGATGTCGATGGCGATTTGCATGGCGGAGGCGATGCCCACTTTGTTTTCCGTCACGTCGAGGAAGGCTTCGTCGAGCGAGAGCGGCTCCACGAGGTCGGTGTAGTCGAGGAAAATGGAGCGGATTTGCCGGGAGACTTCGTTGTACACCGAAAAGTGGGATTTCACGAAAATGATGTTCGGGCAAAGCCGCTGTGCTGTTATCCCCGGCATGGCCGACCGCACCCCGTAGCGCCGCGCCTCGTAGCTGGCCGAGGCTACCACTCCCCGCCTTCCTGCCCCGCCCACAGCGACAGGCTTGCCCCGCAGTTCGGGGTTGTCCCGCTGCTCGATGCTGGCGAAAAAAGCATCCATGTCGATGTGGATGATTTTGCGGTAGAGGAGGTATGTGGATTCGTTTTTCAAAAAAGCGGCAACTTTACCAACCCAAAAGTCAGCATTACCTGTCTCTTGGGAAAAACAATTTTGATGAAAAAAATCCTGCTCGCTACCCTCACAGCCACGTTGCTTGCCGCCTGCTGCGACGATACCTCCAACGTTGGAAATCCTGTCTGCATCGACGACACCATCGAAACTTTCAAGACGGATTCCCAAAGCATTGCAGTGCTGAAAACCGACCTGAACGGGCAGTTTTTGTTCTGGTTTCAAACGGAAGCGCCCTGGGCCGATGGCACGGACGATGTGCTGAACGAGGAATGTGAGGTGGTTTGCCTCATCGGCGGGTTCAGGATTGACCCTTGCGATTGCATGGGCGTGAACTTTTGCGAACTGACGTTCGATACGTTGTGGCACAGGTGAGCAGGGCTTTTGAGAAAAAAAAACCGTGGAAATCAGCGTTTCATTGCCTAAATTTGTTCGCTAAAATTCCAGCAACAATGAACGTTTCCATCGAAAAACTCGACCTCATCCAGCAAATCCTGCTCATCAAAGATGAGAAGCTGTTGAAGTCCATCGCCAGCCTGATCCAGACCAAGCGCAAATCGTCGGAGGAGACTGAGGGGTGGGAAGAATTGCCCGCTTCGGTCAGAGCAGCCATCGAGGAATCCCAACGACAAATGGAGACCGGGGAAAGCATCCTGCTGGATGATGTTTTGGAAAAATACAGGAAACGGTAACAGGTATGAATCCTTTCGTCACCCTTTCCGTTCGTGCCGATGAAGAATTGGATGCCATTTTGACCTACCTCGAAAGCAATTTCGGAGTTGGAACTGCTGCCAGTTGCCTGGACGAAATTGAAAAAACCTGCTGGGGCATTGCCGCTTTCCCATTCGCATTTCCAGCCTACAAAGGAAAAAGCGTCAGAAAAGCAGTAATCAACAAGCACCTGTCCATGTTTTACCAGGTAAGGAACGATACCATACTCTGCCATAAATTGTGGAAAAGTCGCTCGAATCAAAACCCGCACATTCCCTACCTTCGCCCTCCGAAATTCCACCATGCGTCTCAGTACCCTCGAAATAAAAGGCTTCAAGTCGTTCGCCGATGAAACGGTCATCCATTTCAACGAGGACGTCATCGGCATTGTCGGCCCCAACGGCAGCGGCAAGAGCAACGTCGTGGACGCCATCCGCTGGGTGCTGGGCGAGCAGAAAAGCAGCGAACTGCGCTTGGACACGATGACGAGCGTCATCTTCAACGGCACGAAAACCCGCAAGCAGGGCGGCATGGCGCAGGTGACGCTGACCTTCGAGAACACCAAAAACCTGCTGCCCACCGACTACAACACCATCGCCATCACCCGCAGGCTCTACCGCAGTGGCGAGAGCGAGTACCAACTCAACGGTGTTGCCTGCCGCCTGAAAGACATCACCAACCTACTGATGGACACGGGCATCGGCTCCAACAGCTACGCCATCATCGCCCTGGGCATGGTGGACGAGATACTGGCGGACAAGGACAACGCCCGACGCCGGATGTTCGAGCAGGCCGCCGGCATTTCAAAATACAAAATCAGAAAACGGGAAACCCTCCTCAAATTGCAAAGCACCGCCGCCGACCTCGAACGGGTGGACGACCTGCTGTTTGAAATCAACAACAACCTGAAAACGCTGGAACAGCAGGCCAAACGCACGAAGCGCTACTTCGAGGTGAAGGAGGAGTACAAGGATTTGAGCATCAAACTGGCGGCGCTGAAATCGGCCTCGCTGAAAGCGAAATACAAGGAACACAAGGACTCGCTGGAAAAAGAGGAGGACACCTGGCGGCAACTGGAGGTGGAGCAGCGGCAGTTGGAGGCGGGACTGGAAGCACAGCGCAAGGCCAACCTCGACCAGGAGCAAGCCCTGAGCGAGCGCCAGCGGGAGATGAACCAACTCGTCGGGAAAATCAGGGACATGGAGAACGAGCGCAAGGTGCTGGAACAGCGCATCACGTTCGTGGAGCAGAACAAAACCAGGTCGCAGGAGCAGATTCTGGTCGCAAAATCACGCATTGCGACGCTGGACGAGGAGATTGCAGGCTACCGGGAAACGCTGACCGAAGACCGGCGGCTGGAAGAAAAACTGGAACAACAACTGCAAGTTGCGGAGCAAAAACTCAACGACATCCGCCAGAGCCACGGCGAACTGAAGGCGGGCCTCGATGCCATCATGCAGGGCCAGCAGCAGGTGGAGCGGGAGTTGTACGAACTCGAAAAGTCGAAGGCCGTGAACGCCAACCAGGTGGAAACGCTGCGCCACGACATTGCCCACCGCGAGGAGGAAGTGAAAAACCGCCGGGCAGAAACGCAGTCGCTGCAAGCGAAAATCGTGGAACTGGAGCAGGAGGAAACCGAGCGCCGGGCGGCTCTCGAAGCCCTCGAAAAAGCGGAGGAGCAACGCCGGGAACAAATTGCCGCAGGCGAGGCCCAACTCGACGAACTGAAAAACCGCATCCAAAAAATACACCGGGAACTCGATGCCAAACGCAACGAGTACAAACTGACGAAGAGCATGGTGGAGAGCCTCGAAGGCTTCCCCGAAAGCATCCGCTTCCTGAGCAACGCCAAAAACTGGACGAAGCAGGCCCCGCTGCTCTCCGACCTGATTTACGTGGAAGTGGACTACCGGGTGGCCATCGAAAACTACCTCGAACCCTACCTCAATTTCTATGTGGTGGAAACGATGGAAGATGCCCAACAGGCCGTGCAACTGCTGCAATCGGCGCAGAAGGGCAAGGCCAATTTTTTCGTGCTGGATGCCTTCAAAAACTTCACGCCGAGCATCACGATGCTGCCCGCCGAGATGAAGCCCGCCTTCGACCTCGTGCAGTGCGACCCGGCCTACCGCAGCCTCGTCAACTACCTGCTGGAAAACGTGGTAGTGCTTGAAAAAGAGGAAGTTGCGAAGCGACTGCCCGCCGAAAACCTGGCGCTGATTGCCAAAAGTGGCCGCTTCATCCAGCGCCGTTTCAGCCTGAGCGGGGGCAGCATCGGGCTGTTCGAGGGCAAAAAAATCGGGCGGAAAAAGAACCTCGAAATCTTAGACAACGCCATCAACCGGGCGCAGGAGGAGGAAACCCAACTCTCGACCGAAATGTACCAGTTGAAGTCGGGCATCGAAGCGTTGAAGGGGCAACAGTCACGGCAACAAATCCAGCACGAACAGTCGCTGCTGAACAAACTGTCGCAGGAGCGGGCATCGCTGGCCGCCCGGTTGGAGAGTTTCGAGTCGTACATCCGGGACGTGGATGCGAAGAAATCACAGACGTTTGAGCGAATGAAATCGCTGGAAGCTGCCAACGAAGCGATTGAAAAACAATTAGAGGAAAAAATCGGGAATGCGGACGTGGCCCGCAAGCAAATCAGCAACACCGACGTGTCGTTCAGGCAGGTGGCCGAGCAGTTGAGCCAGGCGAGCACCGATTTCAACAACGTCAACATCGAGTTCATCCGGCAGCAAAACAGGGTGTCCTCGCTGCAACGGGAGCTTTCCTTCCGGGAAAAACAGCTCGACGAGTCGAAAGCCACGCTGGCCAGCAGCCAACACTCGCTCGACCAGTCGGGCAGCGAGGTGGCGCAAATCAACGACGACATCGAGCGCTTGGTGAAGCAGTTGCAGGCGGATTACGGGCTTCGCAAGGAGAAAGAAAGCAGCCTCTCGGAAGCGGAGCAGGCGTTTTTTCAGGCACGGGGAGGTGTCCACGAAATTGAGGACAAGCTGCGCCAACTCGCCCGCAAATCGCAGGACTCGCAAATCAAAATCAACAACCTCAAGGATAAATTCAGCGACACGAAGTACCAGTTGTCCAACATTGCGGAGCGGCTCCGAATCGAGTTTGGCCTGAGCATCAACGACCCTGAGCAGCTTGCCGAATTCAGTGGAAAATTGCCGGAGGGCATATCGGAGGAGGAATTGCAGATGAAGGTGGAGCGGATGAAGGGCCGCTTGGACAACTACGGTGAAATCAACCCGATGGCGGTGGAGGCTTACGACGAAATGAAGGAGCGCCACGACACCATCATTGAGCAGCGGGACGATATTTTGAAGGCCAAAGCCGACCTGATGGAAACCATTCGGGAAATCGAGGAGACCGCCACCACTCAGTTTCTGGAGGCTTTCGGCAAGGTGCGGCTGTACTTCATTGATGCGTTCCGCAGCCTGTTCACCAACGACGATGCCGCCGACCTCATCCTCATGGACCCCGAAAACCCGCTCGAAAGCGGCATCGAAATCGTGGCCAAACCCAAGGGCAAGCGCCCCCAGACCATCAACCAACTTTCCGGCGGTGAAAAAACGCTGACCGCCACGGCCCTGCTCTTCTCGCTCTACCTCCTGAAGCCCGCCCCGTTCTGCATTTTCGACGAGGTGGACGCCCCGCTCGACGATGCCAACATCGAAAAGTTCAACCGCATCATCAAGGATTTTTCTCGGGACAGCCAGTTCATCATCGTCACCCACAACAAGCAGACGATGGCCGCCGTGGATACCATCTACGGCGTGTACATGCCGGAGCAGGGTGTCTCCGCCCTCACCCCCGTTGACTTCCGCAGCCTGAAAAACGACATGGTGCTGGAAGCGATGGAAGAATGATTTTTTATTGGAAAATTGAAAATTAACCCCACTCATCGTTTTCCTGTCTCCTTTATTTCCACACGCCATTGAGTTTCAGTACCTTCTCAATCACGTCCCTGGCGCAGCCTTCGCCGCCCCGGAGCGGGGAAATATAGTGGGAAATTTCGATGATTTCGGCGGCGGCATCCTTCGGGCAGGCAGACAGGCCGACCCTTCTCATAACCTCAAAGTCCGGCATGTCGTCGCCCATGTAGAGGATGCCCTCTTCGTTGAGGGCGTAGGCATCGAGGAATTCCTGGTAGGCACGGAGCTTGTTTTGGGTACCGTACACGATGTCCCGGATGCCCAGCGCCCGCAGCCGGTCGATGACACCCTCGGACTTGCCGCCCGTGAGGATGAAAACCCGGTAGCCTTCCTCTACCGCCAATCGCAGGGCGTAGCCGTCCCGGATGTTCATTTTGCGGAGCAACTCGCCTTTTTCGGTGATGAGCAACTCGCCGTTCGTGAGCACCCCGTCCACATCAAAAATGAAAGTGTGGATGCCCTTGAACCGGCTGAGGATGTTCCCGGCATGTTGGAAACGTTCGTCGTTGTTGGGTGGGTACATCTTTGGATTAAAGATTTTGGATTGACGATTTACGATTCAGACTGCTGCAATCGTCAATCGTAATTCGTCAATCGTAAATCAAAGTTACTTGTTATTGTCCCGCCACTCGTACACCCATTTGGCCTGGATTTGTTCGAGGTGGGCTTCGGTGCAGGCTTCCCGTTTCCCGGCGAAGTTAGGGATTTGCAGCACCCATTCGATGAGTTCGGTGAAGCGGATGCGGTAAATTCTCCCTTCGTCGAAACTGTCGCCGAAACGTTCGTGTAGTTTCATAGCGACATCTTCGTGGTCGTTCCAATGGATGGGGTGGTTCTCAAAATCTTCGAAAGGCATGATTAGGTTTTTTAGGTATGAGGGATGAGGTATGAGGGATGTATGCTTCATACCTCATCCCTCATACCTCGTACCTCTCAATGTTCGTGTCCGATGATGCGTTTTTGGTCGGGGATTTCCACCTCGACGATGGCGCCGGCTTCGAGGATGATGCACTGGCAGCCGAGGCGTGATTCGAGGCGGGGGTTGATGGCACGGTCCACAAAATCCTCTTCTTTTTCCGAGATTTCTTCGAGGAAATCTTCGCCGGATTTGATGTACACATGGCAGGTGCTGCAAGCGCAGACGCCGCCGCAGTTGTGGTTCAGATGCACCTCGTTTTCCTCAGCGACTTCCAGGATGGAGGTGTCCACGGGCACATGGTTGACCGTGACCGGGGGGATGGATTTATCTTCAAACGTAAATTTAATGGTAGCCATAATTTTCAAAAGTGGGCAAAAGTAGAGGTTGTCTAAATAACCACTGGTGTTCGGAAAGGTTTTTTGTAAAATAAGTTGGGTGCGGCCCGCGAGGAGGATTGGAACACGGATTGAACGGATAACAACGGATTTTTTTTCTTTTTTATAAAACCAAATCCGTTTAAATCCGCTGCATCCGTGTCATCCGTGTTCCAATCCTCCTCGCGCCATCCCTCCGAAAACCAAGAGCTTTTGTTCGTCGGGAGTCATGGTGACGGTGTTGGTGTAGCCGGTGCGGAGGTCGGCGAGGGTGTCCCTGCCGTCGTAGATGCGGAGGACTTGCTGCGGACGATGATGGTGGGTTTCACCTTCCTGCTCCAAGCGGAGGCGGATGGGCACGGGGATGCCGTTGGTGGTGTAAAAAAGGTGCAGCCCCTCCTCCCCTGCCAGCAGTTGCCAGAGGCTGTGCTCCTCTGCGGCGATGGCTTGCAGGTCATTGGCGACGGTGTGCGAAACGTCCATCGAGGCGAGCAGTCGGCTGTACAGGTTGACCAAAAATTCAATCTCCGAAACCCCGGCATTGGTGACGCAGGACTCGAAGCGGAGGGTGACTTTGTCGCTTTTTTGACGAAGGAAACCTTCGAGCATGTGTTCGAGGAAGGTGACGTCGAAGAAACTGACAAGGTAATCCGTCTGGAAGCTGTCGAACTCGGCGCTGAGGTGGCGATACTCTTCCCGCAAGGCATGGAGGGCTTCCTCCTGGAAATGTTTGTCACGCAGAGCCTCCTTCCTGGCCTTGCCGAGGTCGTCGAACTGGTTCAGGTACACCCGTTTGAGGCGGAAGGGCAGCGCAGGGGCCATCTGTGGGCGGCGTTCCCGCAGGCGCAGGTGCTTGAATTGCAGGCTTTCCTTCAACCCGGCCACTTTGTTTTTAAAATCGTAGTGCTTCCAGTCGGCATCCTGCCCGGCTACGTTGTACAGGCGCCCCTGCCGCTCCTGCCGACGCTCGAAAGCAGCGACTTCCTTCTCGATTTTCTCCACCCGTTGCAGCAGTTTGGTGAAAAAACGCCCGGCATGTTGCTCGTCCGGCAAAGCAGGCAGCCAGGTTTGGGTCAGCGGTTTTACGAAGGTGATGGGCGTGATGTGCGGAACGAGCCGGTCGTTCTCAAACAAAATGTCCAGCATCACGGGCGTGTCGTCGATAGAGCGGATGAGTTGCTCGGCGGAGAGGAGGGTGAGGTCCCGCTCGATTTGGCGCTTGAGTGCCCGCCCGCCCATGCGGGCATCGAAGCCCCGGCGGGCTACCCAGTCAAGCGCTTCGGGGGAGACGTTGACGATGGTGGTGCGCCGCACGAAGCCGTCCCGCTGCAACAGTTCCCGGATTTGTAGCTGCGCAATTTTTTGTATCTCGCTGAACGTCAGGGGATTGAAGACGACAATCTGTTCGATGCGGTTGACCAATTCGGGGCGGAACTCCCGCTCGACGGCTTTGCGATAGACGGCACTTTCGTCCTTGCTTTCGGTGGCGTAGCCAATCATCGAGGCGGCTTCCCTGGAACCGAGGTTAGAAGTCATCACGATGATGATGTTGGAAAAATCGACGGTGCGGCCGAGGCTGTCGGTGAGGCGGGCATCGTCGAGCATCTGGAGCAGCAGGTCGTGGATGGACGGGTGGGCCTTCTCGATTTCGTCGAGGAGGACGACCCCGAACGGCTGGTAGCGCACCTTGCCCGTGAGTTGGCCCTCCGGGTTGGCGTAGTCGCCGATGAGCCGATGTAGGGCACCGCTGTCGATGTACTCGTTCATGTCGAAGCGCAGCAGCTTGCCCTCGTCGCCGAGGATGGTTTTGCAGAGCAACTTGGCGGCGTGCGTTTTGCCGACTCCGGTAGGGCCGATGAAAAGGAATGACGCTAACGGACGGTTGCGGTCGGTGAGCTTGGCCTTCACCAGGTGGACGGCCCCGGCCAGTGCCTCGACGGCAGCGGGTTGGCCGACGAGTTCCCGTTCCAGCATGTCCCGTATCTCGTCTTTTTCCAACTGGGTTTGCTCGTCAAAAATCTGCTCCTGCAATCCGCTGAACGACTTGAACTCCTCCCGAACCTGGTGGGCATCGATGCTTTGACGGCTGTATTTGGTGGTGAGTTGCGTGAGCAGCTTCATCACGCTGCCAGGCAACGCTTTGTTTTTCAGGTAGTTGCGTTGGATGGTGAACAACTGGCTGATGGCAGGCACGGTGATGGCGCATTCGCTCTGCAACTCCATGAGGCGGCGGTTTTGCAGCACGATTTTGATAGCGGTGGGCACGTCCGGTTCCGGCACCCGTAGCACCTGGAAGAGGTCGCTGAACGCCCGGTCGGTTTCCTGCACGACTTTCCACTCCTCCGGCGAGGCGAGCAGCACGAGCTGCACTTTGCGCTTTTCGAGGTAGGGCTTGAGGACGGTGGCGAGGCAGAGGTCGCTGTGGGCAGCTTTGCCAATGCGCAGCAGGGCCACAGGATTGTCCACCAGCAGCTTGTCGGGGTACTGCTCCCGCTGGTAGGGCTGCTGCACGTATTTTAAAATGGCCTCGAAGCGCTTTTCCCAATGCCCGACGATGCTCATGCCGGCGATGATGCGATTGGGGTTGACGTGCCAGACACAGTGGCGCTTCCAATCCTCTTCGGTTTCTTCGAGGCCCGCCATGTAGCGCCGGATGACTTCCTCGATGACGGTGTGCTTGCCCACGCCCTCCGGCCCGACGAGCACAACAGGTGTGTTGCTCCGTTTGAAGATGAGGTCGTGGAGTTGGGCGGTGAGCGGCTCCTGGTGCCAGGCACGGCGAAGCTCGTCGGGGTAACGGGCACAGAGGTCGATGGCTACTTTTTCTATTTCTTCTCCGCCGTCGAACTGCGCATTTTGCCGGAAGGCCGTCAAAAAGTCCCGGACGTCGGTTTCCTCAAAGTTGAAGTTCGCTTCTTTCACCGTCACCTCCATCCGGACGGTGGTGAGGAATTCCTTTTTGTGCGAATAAAATGCGGTGGAGTCGAAGTCGCTGCCTTCGGTTTGCTTGAACTTGCGGAGCAGTTCCTTCACGACCTTGGCGGTGGCAGCTTTCACGTCCGCTTTGCCCCGCTCGTTTTTCCCGACGATGAACATGAAGTTGCCGAGGGAGGGCAGGCAGGCGAGTGTGAGGCCCTGCCACTCGAAGCTGGCCACGCCGAAGCGCCCCTTGATGTAGTGGCTGCCGATGCTGAAGTCGTAGTTGTAATGCGTGAATTTTACCTCCTGTCCAAACTTGAACCACAGGAGTTGGTCGGCAGTCTTGCGGGAGAATATGTAACCTGCATACCGCCGTTTTACCTGCCCTTTGAATTGTGCGACGGCATCGGCATAGCGCCGGTGCGTGGCCAATGGGCTGTCGAAGAACAGGGGCCGGATGTGGAACACGGACTGTCCGTTCTGTTCGACGGGCTGCACGAGGGCGGGTATGGTGAGGCTGGTAGTTGGCATCGGATCGCTGACGGTTTTTTGTTGGTGGGCAAATGTAAAGCAGCGGCGGGGATTTTTATGGTTTCGGGGTTCAGGGGTTCATTGTTTCGGAGTGAGGGACGAGGAATGAGGAACGAGGCGTGAGTTTCAGATTTTTTTGATTTGGATTCTATGGGATTGGGGTACATTTGTGGAGGTGCATGCCCGCAACGGGTATAAAACCTGTTGCTACAGAGATTTTTGAGGCGTGTTTTTGCTCTGAGTGAAAGAACTGGTGCCGCATATCAGAGATTGTTGCGCAGAGAGGCGAAGTTGCAAACCCCACCAAACGAGTAACCCCCCCCCTTTTTTACCCACGGCAGAAAATCCCAACCATATTTTTAAAATGCCTTACACCCGTGAAATTTTAAACGGAAAGGCACAAATTCAATGAAACATGAAGAGATTCTACTGTTCAATTGCATTCCTACTTTTCGTCTTAAACATTTATGGGGCAACAAAAAATTGGGTGGGCGGCACCGGCGACTGGAACGTTGGCAGCAATTGGACTCCCACCGGTGTACCCGTTGCTGCTGATGATGTTAACATAACAACTGGCACAGCCACAATACCCGGAGGTTTTTCCGCAGTGGCCAAATCACTCACCATCGGGGGTTCATTGACGATAAACGGCAGCCTGGTTATTGCTGGCGCTACTGGAAATGGCATTTCGCTGACTGGTTCGTTGACTGTCAATGCAGGCTTGGAAATCTATAATATTGGAGGTAATGGGATTGACAACAATGGGACTATTACCGTTTCTACTGCTGGCTCGATATTGATTTACTCAATCACTGCCATTGGGCTAATCAATCAATCAGGTAAAACCATAACGAACAGCGGGGGAATTAACATACAAGATGGAGTAGAGGGTTTGTCAAATGCAGGTACTATCAACAATAATGGAGGTTCGGTAGCCATCACCTCTGTAAATTCATCCAATTCCGGCATAATGAACCATACTGGCAGTAGCTTATTTTATGTTTATTGGGGAACGTTTACCAACTCATCAGGCGGCGAGTTAACCATAGGCTCTGGCTGCATTTTCGTCATCGCTGCTCTAGCCAATTTGGACAACAATGGCATCCTCACCAACAATGGCTCGATAGAAGGCACGACGATTTCTTTTACCCAGGATGGAACGTACAAAGGCACCGGTGATTTCCAATGCTACATCTTTACAAATTCTGTCGTAGGGACCATAGCTCCCGGAAACTCGACGGGCTGCGCCACTTTTAACAGTGATTTCATCAATGAGGGGACGATGTCAATGGAAGTGAACGGCACCACCGCTTGCACTGATTTTGACCGGATCACTGTCATCGGCACATTCACAGCAGGCGGCACCTTAAACCTGAATTTTGGAAGCTATATCCCGACAGTTGGACAGACTTTTACGTTTATCATTGGTGGCTCATTTGCTGGGAGTTTTGCGGCTATTAATGAAACACCTGCCACCATCGTTGCCACGTATCTCAATGGGATAATTACCATTACTGAATCGCCACTCCCTGTCGAACTCATCGCCTTTACCGCCAAAGAGAATAATCGCACCGTGCGCCTCGATTGGCAAACCGCCAGCGAACAAAACAACCTGGGCTTCGAGGTGCAGCGCTCTGCCGACGGAGAAAGGTGGAACAACCTCGCCTTCGTCACAGGTCATGGTACTACCCAAGCGGAGCAATCTTACACCTACATAGATGGACATCTCATGCCTGGCACAAACTACTACCGCCTGCAGCAGGTGGATTTCGATGGTCAGTTCGATTATTCACAGGTGGTCAGCGTGGTGGTTGGAAGGGAGGTCAGTGGCATCAGCCTCTTCCCCAACCCGGCTACGGGCACTTTTACGCTGGTACCTGAAACAAACTACGTTGGCGAAGCCACTCTCACCCTGTTTGGCCTGACGGGAATCCAAATGGAGCGATACTTCCTCTCACTGGAAGGCGAGGTGCAGCAGTTCAATTTGGACTTGTCCAATGTTCCGTCGGGTATCTATTTCGTAGAGCTTACCACAAGTAGCGAACGCTGGCGACAGCGGTTGGCGGTGAAGTGAGTCTAAATTTGCCAACTTTGAAAAGTTGGCAAATTCCTCACACTACTGTAATTCTGTAAAAACCCCTTACTTTGTATTGCCATTCCAGAAAGCCGTCATCATTTCTACCCGACCACAGATACAGAACATCTTGACCCGACTCAGGAACATAGCAAGCCTTCTACCTACAACTTTTCTACTTTTCTTTTCCGCCCAGGCGCAAGACACTGCCGTTAATTTTTGGAATGCGGTCACTCCCATTGCAAGCCCGTACGATGTCAAAAAACTGCAGGATTGCTATTCAAAAGCCGTTAACCTCCCACCAGCATCGCTGGATCTGCGACCTACCATTGATTGCCCCGAAAACGATGCTTTAAGAAGCCTGAGAAAAGGGACTCAAAGCGAAAAATATTGGTTGGGAAAAGCCAAAGACTTCCGACGGCTGGGATACTTGGATTGCAGCAACCGGATACTGGCATTGCTTCTGGAGAAGATCCCTGATGCCGAACTTTCCAGGCAAATTGACCTCATCGTCGAGCTGGCTTTCAATCAACTCCATTCTTACAATTACCGCACTGCCGATTCCATAGCGGCCAAAGCCCTTAAACTTTCAGAGAATTTACCTGCCAAACATGCCGGCGCCTACTATATTTCAGCCAATGCCAACCATCGCAACCGCCGTACCGAACTCGCAAGGGAGCAGATAGGAGAGGCACTGGAACTTGCAAAGAAAGATGGCAATATTTATCTGCAAATCCGTGCATTTTCATTGATGGGCGTCATCAACCGGGATGTTTTTTTTGGCGCTTCGCTGAAAGCCATACCTGACCATGAACAAGCACTCTCACTGGCAAGAGCTTTTAATGATACCACTCTTATCATCAATGAACTGTTGGCGTTGGGGCTCAATTACGGCGATGCCGGGCAGTTCAACCTGCATTTCGATTACATCCTGCAGGCGCTGGATTACCTCGAGCGATTTGAAGACCTGGGGCAGCGAACACGCATTCAAAACGTGCTTTGCGATGACCTGCTCCGGGAAAAACGGTTTGACGATGCTGAACGTTTGCGGCTCTCAACGCTGCATTTTGCCGAAGCCAGCCACTCTTTGAGCACCGTGGACATCAATTTCAGGCTGTTTGAGCAGTACCTTGGAACAAAACAGTACGAAAAAGCCAAAACAGCATTGGATAAATCGTATGCCATACAGAAGGGCGCCGGCATGACCGGCCCCAATTTGTTGGGGATTTATGAAGGTTATTATGCACTGGCAAAGGCAACCGGGCAACCTGAATTGGCACTTCAATCGTTGGAAAAAGCGTATGCCGCAGTCAGCCTGAACTACACCCAAAGAAATGCAGAATTCTTGAGCCGGATGGAAACCCAGTACCGGACAGGCGAAAAAGAAAGGCTCTTGCAAGAAAAGGAAATCCTGCTGAAAACAACTCGGTACCAACGAACCATTGTCATCATCTTTGCTGTGATAATTACCCTGTTGGCTGGTGCAGGGTTTGTCGGTTTCCTCCGGCAAAGAAAAACCAGCCGCCTGCTGGCACACCAAAATGAAATCATCAGCCAACAGTCGAAGGAACTCAAATCTCTGGAAAAACTCAAGTCCCGCTTCTTCGCCAACGTGAGCCATGAACTGCGCACCCCGCTCACGCTGATGCTCGGCCCCGTCAATTCGCTCTTGAAAAGGCACCAAGAAGATGGCGATGAAAAAAAACTCCTTCAGTTCGTTCAGCGCAACGCCCAGCAACTCCAAAGGCTCATCAACGAAATCCTCGACCTCTCCAAACTGGAGGACAACAAAATGGAAGTGGTCGAAGAACCTGTCCATTTCTTTCCTTACCTGAATGAGCAACTGGCGCAGTTCCATTCCTTCGCTTCCAGCGACAAACTGAATTTTGAACTGAAATACCAGGCGGACAAATCACTCCAAATCCTGTTGGACAAAAGCAAGTTCGAGAAAATCATTCACAACTACCTCTCCAACGCCATGAAGTTCACTCCGCCCGGCGGCATGGTGACGCTGGCTGTGGAAGAACTGGGAGATGAACTGAAACTGAGCGTGACCGACACCGGACCAGGCATCCACCCCGACGACCTGCCGTACATTTTTGACCGTTTTTACCAATCCAAACAACCCGATGCCAAAATGGAGGGCGGCACGGGCATTGGCCTGTCATTGGTCAAGGAACTGGCATTGCTGCTCGGCGGCGACGTTTGGGCGGAAAGTGTTTGGGGCAAGGGGAGCGTTTTTTATTTCAGGTTTCCGAAGAAGCTTGCTTCGCAAATGGAAAATGGAGAATTGAAAATTGAAAATGGAAAATGGAAAATGGAGAATGAACATCACGAGGGCACTCAGCCAGGTATTGAAAATGAAGCCCCCATTCTCAATTACTTGCGTGAATCTTCGATTTCTCCATTTTCAATTCTCAATTCTCCATCCATCCTCGTCGTGGAAGACAACCCCGACCTGCGGGAGTACCTGCAATTCCTCCTCTCCGACTACCAGGTTTTCACCGCAGAAAACGGGCAACAGGCATTGGATTTCATGAATTCGGAAGCCGCCCAATTCAACATTCAACATTAAACATTCATCATCATTTCCGACCTGATGATGCCCGTCATGGACGGCTTCCAGTTGCTCGAAAAACTCAAGTCCGACGACCGCTGGCGGCACCTGCCCGTCATCATGCTCACGGCCAAGGTGAACATCCGTTCCAAGCTCGAAGCGCTGCGCATCGGGGTGGACGACTACCTGACCAAGCCGTTCCAGGAGGAAGAACTGAAGGCCCGCATCGAGAACCTGCTGCACAACTACCGGGAGCGGATGGAGTTCCATTCCCAAAACAAAATCGAAACGGGAGAAGAAGCCGCTGCACCGAACAAACCCATCATTGCCGCTGTGGATACCACATGGCTCCAAGAAGTGGAAGGCATTTATACCAAACACCTCAACGACGACCTCCTCAACGTGGACTTTGCCGCCGGGAAACTGAACCTCAGCGAGCGGCAGTTCAGCCGCCGCCTCCAGCAACTCACCGGGCTGTCGCCCAACCACTACCTCCAGGAAATGCGCCTGCAACGTGCGAGGGACCTGCTCCTCGACGGCCGCATTACCGCCGTGAAGGAAGCTGCTTTTATGGTGGGCTTCCACGATGTCCGCTACTTTTCCAGCCTTTTTGAAAAACGCTTTGGTTCGAAGCCTTCCGACCTGCGGAAGTGAGTGATTGAACCCTTTCGCCTCGTTTTTCATCCAAAATGGCAGTTTTACCCCCCCAAGTTGTCCGTTTTACCACACCTCGCCTGCCGCATCTTTGCCACATCCCGAATAGCCTGAAACTCAAGTGCAAACACCATGAACGACCTGATTATCCTTTTCATGGCCATCGTCACCCTGGCCGTGCTGCAACTCCCCGAAAAGGAAAAGAAGCAGGGTTGAGTGAGGGCGCAACTTCAAGTTGCACCCTCACTTGCCCACCTCCCCAAAACACCAAAAACAGGGGCCGCCGGGCATTCACATAAATTTAAAAGTGAACCGCCCGGTGGTCTTTTTCTAAACCTATTTTTTCACTTTTAAAATTGATGTTCACATGAAAAAAACTTTTACCCACTCCTTTCGGGCGCTTGCCGCCGTTTGCCTGATGATGCTGGCACAGGCTGGCTACGCCCAAACTTTCACCACCTGCACCGGGCAAAACATCCTAAGCATCACCGGCGCTACCACTTCCACCATCACCAACGATGTCGGAATGTCTGTCAATATCCAGATAACGGCAAGAGGCGGCGACGGTGGCAATGAAACTGACTGTTGCGCTCTTGCGGGAGGCAGTGGCGCTACCATGATTGGCGAATTTGTGCTGGCAAATGGTGCAACGCTGCGGGCTATATCCGGAGGTGTAGGTGGCACTGCTGGCAGCGGTGGTGGCGGTGGCGGTGCAGGGGCCGTCAATTGCGGCAATCCAAGCGACTGCGCCAACGGAACCATCCTTATCATAGCAGCAGCAGGTGGTGGCGCAGACGGAGGTGGCCTTTCTGGCATAGGAGGTTCAGCCGGCACAGGTGGAAGTGGAAACGGAGGGGCAAATAATGGATTTGCAGGCGGCGGCGGCGGCGTGAATTCCAACGGTGCTCCTTTTCCGAGCGGGCAATACGGCGGCATTGTGAATAAAACAGGTCTGTCCACAGGCGTAGGTAATGGTGATGAAGGAATGGGTGGTGGTGGCGGGTTTACAGGCGGCGGCGGCAGCGGCGGCGGCGGCGGCCACACAGGAGGAGGTGCGGGTGCTGGCTCTGCCGCATCGTCACTTAACAGTGGGACCAGCCAAATGAATACAAGTGGTGGTGATGGCGCGGGCACTCAAACTGTCGGTAGCGTTTCGATAGTCTGCCTATCCGTGCTGCCCGTAGAACTCGTGGATTTTAAAGCAGCGGTGGCGCAGGGCAAAGTCGCCTTGCAATGGCAAACCGCCAGCGAATTGAACAACCTCGGCTACCAGGTGCAGCGCAGCCCCGATGCCCGCCACTGGAAAGACCTGGGCTTCGTCGCAGGGGCAGGCACGACCACCAATACGGAGCGCTACGAATACACGGATGCCAACCCCCTCCCCGGCATGAACTACTACCGCCTGCGCCAGACGGACTTTGACGGTGGGTTCGAGCATTCGCCCATCGTCATCGTCAATGTCGGTTTTGCCTCCAAAGCCCTGACTTTTTTCCCAAACCCAGCCCCGGAGGGCATCACTTCGCTCTATTTCCCCGAAGCCCCGGAAGGCGAATGCTTGCTGGAGGTCTTTGACTGGCTCGGCAACAAGGTACACCGCCAAGCCGTCCTCCTCGAAGGCGGCAGCGAGGTGCTGGTGCCGGTTGACCTGCACAGCTTCCCTGCGGGCATGTACGTGGCGATGCTGGAAATGGGCGGCAAGGTGTTTTCGGAGAAATTGATGCTGAAACGGTGAGCGTTAGCTACCGCATTTGCTGGAAAAAGCAGGTGAAAATCAAGCTGGCCATTGTTTTACGAACACTTTTTCAGGAGCCACATACCCCCGGAGGGTAGTTGCGTACCCGAAGGTAACTGCCCGTCCGTATGCCCTGATTCACCACAAGAAAATTCCGAAACTGTTTCATCCATTCATTTTTAAATCCTTTCACTTATGAACAAGAAGAACCTATTCTTCCCTTTTCCGGCGAGCGTGCTGTTCGCCACATTGATTGCCTTTTTGTTTGCCTGCAACGGCAAAGACGAGGCAATAGAATCCGTAGTACCCGTTACAAATGCACCTGAGCCTTACGAGCAAAACGACATCACCGGCGAGATTACCTTGCGCACGGACTGTAGCGGCTTGGACATTCACTGGGAATACGAAGGCGAGGACGGCCCCGACCATTGGGGCGAACTCTGCGACACCTGGGATTGTGACGGCCACAAACAATCACCCGTCAACATCGTCCCACCGCCGACCCGCCAGTTATCGAAATCGCTCCGGTTTTATTGGAAAAACACCGCCACGAACATCGTGAACAACGGCCACACCATCCAGTACAACATTGACCAACCCGCCATCGCAACCGACGGTAGCTACATCTCGCTGAACGGGCAGAAGTATTACCTGCTGCAATTTCACCTGCACTCAGCCTCCGAGCACACAGTCAATGGGGAGCATTATCCCGTCGAAATCCACTTCGTCCACCGCAATCCGAACACCGGCAGGCTGGCCGTCGTTGGCGTATTCGTGGAGGAAGGTGACGAAAATCCCTTCTTCGAGCACATCGCCGATACCTGGCCTCACACGCAGGGCAGCTACGTCACCACCGACACCTACAATCCTAATGTGCTGATGCCCGCAGGTTACAACGACTTCCTGAAGGCGCACTTCTGGTGGTACGACGGTTCCCTGACTACGCCGCCTTGTTCTGAAATCGTCAACTGGATGGTCTGGTCCACGAACATCGAGGCTTCGCACGAGCAAATCGAGGAAATGGAAGCCCTCTTGCACGAGAATTACCGCCCAACGTTGCCTTTGGGCAGCAGGTTGGTGAATGCACAATGAGATTTTGAAAATTTTTGGGATAGCCTGACCTGATATGTCGGGCTACCACTACTTTTCAAGAAGGCATATCTTTAAGTTGCCCGCTCGTCGAAGTTTGCATTTTCGACACCAAATCCAGGCCGTCCCCGGCTGCCAAAAGCCAGGGACGGCCATTTTCATTTCCCCGCCGCCCCTTGTTTTCCCGGCTTTTGCGCTATCTTTGCCCGCATGACGGAGAAAATTCTCATCCTCGATTTCGGCTCGCAATACACGCAGCTGATCGCCCGCCGGGTGCGGGAGTTGAACACCTACTGTGAAATCGTCCCCTTCAACAAGGTTCCCCCCATCGACGAAACGGTGAAGGGCATCATCCTCTCCGGCAGCCCGTTTTCGGTGCGGGAGGAGACTGCGCTGCGCCTCGACCTCGATGCGCTGGTGGGCAAGCGGCCCGTGCTGGGCATCTGCTACGGGGCGCAACTCATCGCCGACTACTACGGCGGCGAGGTGAAACGTTCGGAAAAAAGAGAGTACGGCAAGGCAGCTTTGAGCAGTATCCATGCAAACGGTGCCTTCCTTGATGGGGTGCCCACCGACTCGCAGGTCTGGATGTCGCACGCCGATACGATTGTGAAAATACCGCCGCAGTTCGAGTTGCTGGCCAGCACGGCGAGCGTGGAAGTGGCAGCCTTCCGGGCGAAGACGGGGGCGTTCGCAGCGCCGGTGTACTGCATCCAGTTTCACCCGGAAGTGACGCACACCCTCGACGGCATGACCGTGCTGCGCAATTTCGTAGTGAACATCTGCGGCTGCCATACCGATTGGACGCCCGCTCATTTCATCGAAGAAAAAGTGGCGGAACTGCGCCAGACCATCGGCAACGAACGGGTGCTGATGGGCCTCTCCGGCGGCGTGGACTCCACGGTGGCGGCGGAACTGCTTCACCGGGCCATCGGCGACCACCTCATTTGTTTTTTCGTGGACAATGGTCTGCTCCGCAAAAACGAATACGAGGACGTGCTGGTTTCCTACCAACAAATGGGCATCAACGTGGTGGGCATCAATGCAAAAAAACGCTTCTACGACGAGTTGGCCGGTGCCACCGACCCGGAGAAAAAACGCAAAATCATCGGGCGGGTCTTCATCGAAGTGTTCGAGGAGGAAGCCAAGAGGATTTCGGATTGCGGATTTCGGATTGCGGATTTGCCACCCGAATCCGCAATCCGAAATCCCAAATCCGAAATCGAGTGGTTGGGCCAGGGCACCATTTACCCCGACGTGATTGAGTCGGTGTCGGTGCATGGCCCGTCGGTGACCATCAAGTCGCACCACAACGTGGGCGGTTTGCCCGACATTTTGAAGCTGAAAATCGTGGAGCCGCTGCGCTCGTTGTTCAAGGACGAAGTGCGCCGGGTGGGCAAGGAGTTGGGCATCCCGACGGATATTCTGGGGCGGCACCCGTTCCCGGGGCCGGGCCTCGGTGTGCGCATCCTCGGCGACATCACGCCTGAGAAAGTGGCACTTTTGCAGGAGGCAGATGCGGTTTTTATCAAAAATTTGAGGAAATTCGGCCTTTACGACGAGGTTTGGCAGGCGGGGGCAGTGCTGCTGCCCATCCAGTCGGTCGGCGTGATGGGCGACGAGCGCACCTACGAACGCACCGTGGTGCTGCGTTCCGTGAACTCCACGGACGGCATGACGGCGGAGTGGAGCCGGTTGCCGCACGAGTTCCTGGCGGCGGTTTCGAGCGAAATCGTCAACAACGTGAAGGGCATCAACCGGGTGGTGTACGACATCAGTACGAAGCCTCCGGCTACGATTGAGTGGGAGTGAGTGTTTGGCATGTTGGCGTTTTAGCGTTTTAGGTAGTACCTACCCAACACGCCAACACACCAAAAATCTAAAACGCAAAATATAACGACATGAGAAAAAAGCTGCGGACACTGAGCTTGTTTTATTCGTTTTTTCTGGTCATGCTGTTGGGTATCCTGGTTTCGTCCTGTGGGTGGTTGAAGCCTGCGAGGGACAGGTCTAAGGACAAGGTTTACAAGGATGACGAAATCGGCGACATCTCTGGGGGCAAGGTGTACGACCCTGAAACCGGCACCTGGCGCACCGTGCGGGAGGTGAACGAAAAGGTCGATACCGTGAAGTGGACGGTGCTTTCGGAGGACAAGTACCCTCCGATAACAACCCAAAGCACAGGCACGACGGGCACCAAGCCTACCGGGGGCGACAAGCCGACCAACCCTGTCGGCACGAGCGATGTGTCGCTGCTGCTGCCGTTTTTTGCGAACAGCAATGCCACCGGGGTGGATAACAATTCGCTTTGGGCCATCAATTTCTACGCCGGGGCGAAGCTGGCCTACGACGACCTGGAGGAAGACGGCGTGAAGCTGAACGTGACCGTGCTGGATTCCGACGAAGGCTCGACAGCCAAAGTGAACAGCCTGCTCAAAGGCAATGACCTGCCCGGTTCGGATTTGGTCATCGGCCCCTACAAACGGGAAAACGTGGAGGTGATGTCGGCTTTTGCGAAGAAAAACAAGGTGCCGATGGTGGTGCCGTTCACGGCCCAGATGGGCCTCACCGAGGGCAATCCGTACTACATCCAGGTGAATCCGTCGCTGAAAAGCCATTGCGAAGCCATCACCCGGCACGTGCGCAAGCAGTACAGCCCCGAAAACGTGGTGCTGGTGGCGCTCGACAAACCGGAAGAAAAAGCCCGCCTGAAATTTTTCCAGGATGCCAACACACTCATCGAAGGCGGCAAAACCACCAGGAAATTTGCGGAATTGCTCGTGCCGGAGAATGCGGGGAATTTTCAAAAAATCAACCTGGCCCCGTTCATCAAGGATGGGAAAACAACGGTTTTCGTGGTGCCATCCTGGTCGAACGAGACGTTCATCTACTCCCTGCTCCGCCAGTTGATGATTCAGTTGTCGAACGGCGACGATGTCGTCGTGTACGGGATGCCGATGTGGCTGGACTTCGAGCAAATCGATTTCGAGTATTTTGAAAAATTGAAACTGCACGTGAGCAGTGCTTCCTACGTGGACCCGAACGACGAGCGGGTGAGCCAGTTCAAGCAGCAATTTTTCCAGGCAAATGCCTCCGTACCGACCGAGGAGGCGTACCTCGGCTACGATGTGATGCTGTACTTTGGTAAAATGCTGGGGAAGTACGGGAAGGATTTCCCCAAGAAAATCGATACCCAGCCCTTCGACGTGCTGCACGGCCGGTTTGAGTTCAACCGAATCGTGCTGAACCCGGCACAGCACAAGGAAGATTTGGACTACTACGACCAGTTGGAAAATACCTTCGTCCACATCCTGAAATTCCAGGATTTTCACTTGCAGCCTGCGGATTGAAGCAGCGCTGCCCGATGGTTTTTGATGCAAAAAAGACGACTTGAAAAATTCAAACTTGTCGCCGCCCAGCGGCAACCCGACCTCACCGTCATCCTCGAAAATGTGACCGACACGCACAATATCGGAGCGGTTTTGCGCTCCGGCGATTCGGTTGGCCTTCGGGAAATCTACGTGCTCAACACCGACGCACACCTCCAGACTGGCTTCATCAAAATTGGGAAACGCACCTCGATGGGCACCGCCAAATGGGTGGAGGTGCTTTATTTTACCGACCTCGATTCCTGCTTCGAGCGGGTGCGGGGCAAGTACGGCCGCATTCTCGGAGCCATGCCCGGCGAAGGCTCGGCAGACTTCCACCAACTCGACCTCACCCAACCGACGGCCCTGCTTTTCGGCAACGAGCACCGGGGCCTGTCCAAGGCGGCACTGTCAAAAATGGACGGCAGTTTTTTAATCCCGCAGGTAGGCATGGCCGAAAGCCTGAACGTCTCGGTAGCGTGTGGGGTCACGCTGTACGAGGCTTTCCGGCAGCGAAAAACGGCCGGAT
>JACRAN010000297.1 GCA_016234735.1 Bacteroidota bacterium
GGAGACGGCGCAGGGAGTGCTGCACGTATCTCCAAAACTGAGTGCCGGTGGCGAAGACATTGGCCTGTTCTCCGCCAGCGGCACCCTCCTCGACGGGCTGACTTTCGGCCCGCAGTCGGCGGATGTCTCTTTCGGGCGGCTGCCTGACGGTGGGGCTGATTTCCAATTTTTCACCGCCCCCTCTCCGGGCGCTTCCAACGCCGGCGCTTCCGGCGGCAACTTCGCCGAAGCCCCGACAGCCTCCGTACCGGGCGGTTTTTTCAGCAACGTCTTCGAAATTACGCTCTCCACCACCACGCCCGGCGCCCAGATCCGCTACACCCTCGACGGCAGCGAACCTGCCGGAAATTCAACGCTGTACATGGCTCCGCTGCCGGTAAGCCAAACGACCACGCTCCGGGCCAGGGCCTTCGCCAACGGCCTGCTGCCCAGCGCGGTCACCACGCACACCTACCTCTTCGAGGCCGGGCACACTTTCCCGGTGGTGGCCTTGTCGTTTCGGGATGCCGATTTTTTCGACGGGGCAACGGGAATTTACCCCAACTACACCGAGGACTGGGAACGCCCCGTGCATGTCGGGTTTTTTGAAACGGACGGGATGCCCGGTTTCAGTCAGGAGGCCACTGCGAAAATCCACGGCACGGGCAGTGCGCAACTGCCGCAGAAGTCACTGAAAATCAGGGCGGTAGCGAGCAACGGCGACGGTTTTTTCCAGCATCCGGTTTTCCCTGACCTGCCTTTTGAAGAATACAAATCATTGCTGCTGCGCAATGCCGGACAGGACTGGAACATCACCATGTTCCGCGATGCGTTCGTGGCCAGCCTCGCCGCCGACCTGACCGATGTGGGCGACATCATTGCGCCGCCCCGACTCCACCTGCAAGCCTTCCGGCCTGGGGTGGCGTACTTCAACGGCCAGTACTGGGGCATCCACAACCTACAGGAACACATGCAGGCAGACTACATCGGGCAGCATTTCGGCCTGTCGGAAAACGAAATTGACCTGCTCGACAACGGCACCGACGCCAGCGCCGGGGACTTCGACCGCTGGAACTCGTTCATGCAGTTTCTCAATGCCAACTACTTCGGCTCCGACCAAAATTACCAGCAGCTTGGCCAGCAACTCGACCTGCCCCACTTCCTCGACTACAACGCTTTCAACATCCTCATCGACAACAGCGACTGGCCCGGCAACAACTTCCGCCGCTGGCGGCAGCGCTCGAACGATGCCCGCTGGCGGTTCCTCAGTTTTGATTTCGACTTTAGTTTTGGCCTGCTCAAAATCGAGGCGGACACGCTGCTGTTCAACACCGGCGATGCCTCCGCCAACTCGCTCGCACGGGCGCTCGATGCCACCGCCACCGTGTGGCCCAACCCCTCGTGGACGACCCTGCCGCTTCGCAAGGCGATGGAAAACCCGGTTTTCCGGCGGGATTTCATCAACCGGGCAGCCGATTTTTTGAACGTGCTTTTTTCACCCGACCGGGTCAAGGCGCGCATCGATGCGTTCGAGGCAACCTACGCCCCGGAGGTGCAGCGGCACTTCGACCGGTGGTCGGCAGGCTGGAACCCCTGGGCTGCCAACGTGCAGATTCTCAGGCACTTCGGCGAGGAGCGGCCCGCTTTCGTGCGGCAGCATTTCGTGGATTTTTTTGATGAAATCACCGGTACGGCCAACGTCACTTTGCGGGCGGAACCGCCCGGCAGCGGCGGGGTTTCGTTCAGTACCCTGTACTTCGGTCCCGACAAACTGCCCTGGAGCGGGGTGTATTTTACCGGCATCGAAATTCCCGTGCAGGCCGACGCAGCGCCAGGTTTCGTTTTTTCGGGCTGGTCAAGAACAAGCCTCGGCAGCGAGCCGTCGGCCAAGGTCAGCTTCACCGCCGACGAGGCGCTGACCGCTTTTTTTGAAAAAGGCTCGACGACCAGGGATACCGTCGTCGTCAACGAAATCAACTACAACTCGCCCGGTGGCGGCGACTGGGTGGAGCTTTTCAACCCGAACCACCACGCTGTGGACATCTCCGGCTGGGTGGTGGAAGACGCCGGCGGCGGGTACTTCGTGCTTCCTGCTGCGACGGTGCTGCCGCCCGATGGGTACATGGTGCTGGTGGAAAATAGCGCTGAATTTTCGTCACTTTACCCACTGACAACCAATCAGTTGGGTGATTTCGGGGCGGGCGGGCACGGCTTCCGGCTCGGCAACAGCGGCGACGTGGTTTTGCTCAAAAACGCCAACCTCGAAACCATCGACTCGGTGCGCTACGACGACGAACTGCCCTGGCCCCTCCCGATAGCCATCGGGACTGACGGCACAGGCCACTCCCTCCAACTCATCGACTGGAAGGCCGACAACACCCTGCCTCAGTTTTGGAAGGCGCAGCCGCCGACGCCCGGTCTGCCCAACCAATCGTCAATATTGGCACAAACCATTGATTTTCACCCGATTGGCGACAAATTCACCATCGGGTTGCCATTTGTGGTTTCGGCAACGGCCAGTTCGGGGCTGCCGGTGGCGTTCACCGTCACCGACGGCCCGGCGACTGTCAACGGCAACTTCGTGACGCTCACCGGAATCGAAGGCACCGTGACCATCCGTGCCAGCCAGCAGGGCGACCTCGCCTGGCAAGCCGCCGAACCTGTTTTTGAAACTTTTCAGGTGGTCAAATGGCCGACGGGTGGGACGGAGGATTCCTCCGCCGTGTTCGACATCCTGCCAAATCCCGTTGGAAACTCGCTGGGTGTTCATTTCACCACCATCGAAAACGGGTCGGTCCGTTTGACGATTTCCGCCGCCAACGGTGTGGAATTACGGCAGGAAAAATTCGATTTGCAGGCAGGTCAGCACTACGTGGAGTTGGACGTTTCAAATTTAACTCAGGGAGCTTACGCATTGACTATCAACACGTTAGGACAACGGCAGCGGAACCTGAAATTTGTAAAAACGGAATAATCCGCTACTTTCATTGCATGAACCCGCGCATCAAAATCTGCTGCATCGCCTCCATTGCCGAGGCGAAAATGGCCATCCGGCATGGCGCATCGGCGGTAGGGCTGGTGGGTAAGATGCCGAGCGGCCCCGGCCCAATCGCCGACGAGTGCATCGCCGAAATTGCGCAAGCAGTGCCGCCGCCCATCGCCACTTTTTTGCTCACCTGCGAAACGGCACCGGATGACATCGCCGCCCACCACCGGCGGGTGTTCACCAACACCATCCAAATCGTGGATGCGCTGCGGGACGAGGCGTACCACGACCTCCGGCGGCAGGTGCCGGGCGTGAAAATCGTGCAGGTCATCCACGTGCTGGACGAAAAATCGGTGGAGGAGGCGGTACGGATTTCGCAGGAAGTGGATGCGCTGCTGCTCGACAGTGGCAACCCGAACCTGCAAGTGAAGGAACTTGGCGGCACGGGCCGCACCCACGACTGGTCGTTCAGCCGGAAAATCGTGGAGCAATCGAGGGTGCCGGTTTTCCTGGCCGGTGGCCTGAACGCCTCCAACGTGCGGGCCGCCATCGATGCGGTGCAGCCCTACGGCCTCGACCTGTGCAGTGGCGTCCGCACGAACGGGAAGTTGGACGAGGCGAAATTAGAGGCGTTTTTCAGGGCGGCGTGGGGATGAGTTTGGTATTGGGAATTGGGTATTTGGAATTTGACAGGGCGTTGATTTTCAGGTATTTGCATCAAATAAAACTACGGATCATGCTTCGTGATTTAAAATACCTCATCGCTTACGTGGCCCCGCTGTCGGCCTACGTGGCCGTGCTGTGTCAGGGAGGGTGGTCGTTTTCGACGGTGGTGGTGACGTTCGTTTTGATTCCGTTGGCGGAGCAGTTTGCCGAAGGCACAGACCGGAATTTTAGCGAAGCGGAAGAAGCCAAAAAGGCCGTGTCCCCGCTGTTCGACCTGCTGCTGTACCTGAACGTGCCGCTGCTGTTCAGTCTGCTGTGGCTGTATTTTTCGGCGGTGACGGACGGCGGGCTGCGAGGCTGGGAGGTCGTGGGGTTGACCCTCAGCACGGGCATCGTCGTGGGCACCATCGGCATCAACGTGGCGCACGAACTGGGCCACCGCCCCAAACGCTACGAGCAACTGATGGCGAAAATGCTGCTCACGACGGCACTCTACACCCAGTTCAACATCGAGCACAACCGGGGCCACCACCTCTGGGTGGCCACCGACCAGGATCCCTCCTCTGCCCGGCCCGGCGAGGGCCTGTACCGCTTCTGGCTGCGCTCCGTCTGGGGCACGTACCTCAATGCCTGGCGGCTGGAACACGACCGGCTGCGCAAGGAGGGCAAGCCGCTTTTTTCTGTTTGGAACGAAATGATTTGGTTTCAATTGGCGCACCTGACCTACCTCTGGCTGGTGGGGTGGCAGTTCGGTTGGGCGGGGGTTGGGTTCGCTGTGATGGTGGCCGTGTTGGGCTTCCTGCTCCTCGAAACGGTGAACTACATCGAGCACTACGGCCTGCGCCGCAGGCGACTGGCATCTGGATTTTACGAAAAAGTGATGCCCTGGCATTCCTGGAATTCCAACCACGAACTGGGCCGCATTTTCCTGTACGAACTCACCCGCCACTCCGATCACCACTTCAAATCGACCCGCAAGTACCAGGTGCTGCGCCACTTCGACGAAAGCCCGCAACTGCCGCACGGCTACCCCGCCTCCATCCTGATGGCACTGGTGCCACCGCTGTGGTTTTGGGTGATGGACAAGCAGGTGGGCGAAATACAGGCGTGATTTTTCCGCCAGACCTGCTACCTTCGCATCTTCATTTTTCATTGGAAACCATGCCTTCAAAATCTTTGAAAACCGTTGCCTGCTGCCTGCTGCTCACTGCCAACTGCCTGCTGCTCACCAATTGTGGCCAAGACTATTTTTTTGAAAAAAAAATCGACATCCCCGGCCAGTCGTGGACATACGGGAACCTGTTGGAGTTTGAATTCGAGGTGGCGGACACGACCAAAACCTACGCAATTTTGCTTGACGTGACCCATGCCGGGGACTTCGGTTTTCAAAATTGCTACGTCCAAATCAGCACCCGGTTCCCTTCCGGCGAGGAGAAAAAGCAGCCCGTCAGCCTCGAACTGGCCGCCCAAACCGGCATCTGGAACGGCGAGTGCAGCGGCAGTTTTTGCACCGTCGAAATCCCGCTGCAAGGCAAGGCAAGGTTCAGGGAAACGGGTCGGCACAGCATCGTGGTGGAGCAGTTCATGCGGCAGGACCCATTGCCGGGCATCAAAAGTATTTCCCTGAAAATCAAACAGTTAGAGTAAATCACCCAACCAATTTTGTCATGATAAAATACTACATGGTCAACGGCGAACTGGTGCCAAAAGAGCAGGCGGCGCTCGGTGTCACCGACCTGGCCATCCAGCGGGGCTACGGCCTGTTCGACTATTTTGTGGTAAAAAAAGGCCGGCCCGTTTTTTTTGAAGACTACCTCGACCGGGTGGAGCAGTCGGCGAAGTGGCTGCAACTCGACCTGCCGGTGACGAGGGAGGAACTCCGGCAGCAAATCCTGCAACTCATCCGTACCAACGGCGAACTGGAGGCGGCCATCAAACTGATACTCACCGGCGGCTACGCCGAGGACGGCTACTCCCCCTCCAAATCGAACCTTGTCATCATCGAAATGCCGCCCCCGATGCACCCGGCCAGCAAGTTCGAACGGGGCGTGAAGCTCATGCTGTACGACTACCACCGCACGTTCCCCAGCGCCAAAAGCATCAACTACATCGTGGGCATCTACCTGCTGCCGCAGCAGCGGGCGCAAGGTGCGGAGGATGTGTTGTTCCACTCCGGCGGCCATATTTACGAGACCACGAGGGCCAATTTTTTCATCGTCACCAACGACGATGTCATCGTTACGGCAGGCGAGGGCATCCTGAACGGTGTCACCCGCAAGCAAACGCTCGACATTGCCCGCCACCATTTCAAAGTGGAGGAGCGCAGCCCGACCGTGGAGGAGTTGAAAACAGCGAAGGAGGCATTCATCACCAGCAGCACCCGCCCCATCATGCCTGTCGTGCAGGTGGACGACGTGGTCATCGGCAACGGCCAGCCGGGTGCTGTCACCCGCCGGTTGATGGTGCTTATGGCGGAGGAGGTGGAGCGGTATCTGGAGGGCTGACGATTAAGTATTCCTTAAAATCAGGGTGAAGCTGTGAAGAAATTTTGGCCGCAGCCTCCTGTTTTCACCGTTCTGAACAAACTCCTGCATTTTCATCCCGTTTGAATATCAGAAACGGTTCACGGGACGTTATTTCAAAAAATAAATGCCATGAAATTATTCTCCGCCTTTGCCAAAATCTCCCTGGTCGTTCTCCTCGCTGCCGTAGCCGGTTGCAAAAAAGACGACGATGCCGTGCCCTCCGACCTCTCCAAATTTTACCGCCTGAAAAGTTTTGAAGTGGGCGTAGTGCCTGACCAACGCACCGTGCAGGTGCTGTTCCAGGTCACCGACTACTACGGGAAAGGTGTGGCCTCGCTGCTCGAAGGCGATTTTTTCGTGACGGAAAACGACGGAAAAATCGACTCCGAGGCCGACCTCCGAGTGGGGCGCAGTTCCATCCCGTTCGAGTTGAAAACGGTGCTGCTGCTCGACATCACCCGCAGCGTGGAAGGGCTGGTGCCGCAAATCAAGGCTGCCGCCAGGTCGCTCGTGGAGATGAAGCTGCCGGAGCAACAAATCGCCATTTACTCCTTCGACGCCGAAACGCACGAGGTGCAGCCGTTCACCACCAACAAGCAGGCGCTGCTCAACGCCATCGATGCACTGCCCGAAACCGGCCTGGTCAACTCGACCAACCTTTACGGGGCGGTCATCGACGTGGCGGGACTCTGGGAGGACAACTACGCCATTGACGGCATCGTGGACGGCAGCATGGTGATTTTCACCGACGGGCGGCACAACGCCTCGCAGGCCATCACGCTGGCGCAGGCGCAGAGTGCGCTCGGCACCCGTCGGGCCTACGTGGCCGCCCTCGCCAGCCCCGACCTCGACGAAGCGTCGCTGAAAGCATTGGCCAACGACCCCGACCGCTACTTCAAGGCCGACGATTCGGCAAGCCTGGAACAGATGTTCACCGATATTCAGGCGGAAATCCAAAGCCTCTCCAACAGCATCTACTTCCTGTACTACCAAAGCCCGATTTCCGACCCGACACCCTACTTGAACGAGTTGATTATTGAAGTGAAAGACAACCTGAACACTGGCAAGGACAGCCAGCTATTGGAGTTGTTCAACAGCGAGGGGTTTGGAGGTTGAAATAGCCCGTTTTGTCAACAAAAGCAGCCCGCCCTGATGTTTTAATCAGGACGGGCTGTCTTTTTTTGGTCTGTTAAAAGCAAATAAGCTACGCTTAAGATTTCATCATTCGTGCGCTCCACCGAAACGGTAAGCAGCCGAAACACTGATGAGATAGTCAGCAAAAGCGGCATCGCCGTGCGAGTCGTTGGCTTTGTCGCTGACACTTTTCGTGCGGTTGCGGTAAACGGCAATCGGCACGTTCAGGGCGAAGTTGAAATTTTGATATGCCCAGGTAAGACCTGGCTCTATGGAAATCACATAACCGGGGCGACGGTAGCCTTCCTTTCCGCCGATGAGGTCTTCGGAAGCTACCCCTTCCACCCGGCCACCCAGGTTTACTGTTACGCCGGACGCAGGCAACAATGCATAGCCAAAGCCAGCTCTTGCTGCAAACTGGTCGGGAACAGCGAAGTAATTCGTGATGCTTTTCGGATATTCGGTGGAGATGGTTCCCCGCGCAATGCCATTGTGTTCTTGTGGCGTGAACATATAAAAGCCGCTGAAATAGGCGCTTGCCCGGTTTAGAAACGAATAGTAACCCTGTGCTTCCAGTGAAATGCCCCATCCGCCATCGCCCAGTTGGATGGATTGGTCCACGTACTTATTTATGATGGTGTCCTGACCTGTTGAGGTCAGTTTGTGAAAATCATCCTTCACTTCTGCATCGCCAGTTGGTGCTTTGAAACCCAATCCGATTGCGAGATTGCCCTTGCCACCCTTCTCCGGGTCGAACAGCCAATACGTGCCGGTCAGTCGCAAGTCGCCGATACCCTTCGAGCCAGTGTGAAAGCGAGTATGTGACCAGCCAAGCGGGTTGTCAGCGGGGTCATCTTTTGGATTGCCGTAATGCTCGTAAAGCGAGGAACGGTCGTAGTGATTGATTGGCAACGTTAGAGAGATTGATAGGCGATTGGTGATGCCGAAAGCAAGCCCCAAATCGAGTGAGTGTACTTTGTTGATAACCTCTGTATTGTTTTCCACCCTCTCCGCCTCTTCTTGAGAGCCTCTGAAATGGCGAAAAGATTTGAAATAACGGTAATTGCTAAGTAATTGGAACTCCCCTTTTTGCAAAAAGCCAGAGGTGTTGCCGCCAATGGTAGTACCGGAGCAGCCCATGTTGCGTATGGCAACACAGCCCTGAGCCAGGGCGTTTTCCATGCTGAAAAATGAAAGAAGCAGAAAAGTAAATGCGAGAGTAATTCTGGATTTCATGTTTGAAAAAACGTTGCGCAATACGGAGCAACAAGCCTATTTTAGGTAGTTTGCCGCAGCCGCCCTGCATGATTCTTGAAAAATCCGGCACACAATCGCACTTAAATATGCGAAGCCAATGCACTACCGGAGGGAGAACTTTGAGACCAAAATGATGTGAGGGAAAAGTCAGGCTCAGGCAAAGTCGGGCGGTGGCGAGAGGACAACAGGAGAGAAAAAGTATTGGAAATCAATCAGTTGGAAATTGGCAGCGGATAAATTTTCAGTTGAAAATTCCTTGAAACCCGATTCGGGTACTGTAAAATCCGAAAACAAGCTTTTGAAAAGCGAAGTCTTGTCGGCATCGTCTTTTGACGGCTGCGAACGACCTGCTACTTGTTCGTAGGTGACTGTCCTGGCGGCATATTGGATGGTAAAATAAGTGGTTCCGCAGCTATCTTCCTGGGAAAAGGCGAAGAAGTCGCCGTAGCTGCCCCCTCTTGGGACGAGTGGCTCGTCTTCCGGGAGGACCCTGACCGCAGCATCAACGCCATTTTCTTCCCTGACCGTTGCTGCGATGGACTCTTCCTTCCCGCTCATCCCCCGCTCCGTTTGGACGAAATACTTCACCTCGAAGCAAACATGTCCGCCAATCCACTGGCACGTGGACACGATAAGAAGCAGCCATGCGTAAAAAGTTCTCATGCGCCAGGGGGAATTTTAACACAAAGGTAAAACGATTTTACGCAGATTTCCCTGAAATTTTAATGCCAAATACCATGCGCAGCCTTTTCTGGTCGAGGCGGAAGGCGTGCAAGCCTCAAAAATTCCGGCAAGTTTCTATTTTTGGGCAAACAAGCGAAAAGCGAATCACCACCATGCTGCAATTTCTCGGACGCCTCCACATCCTCGTACTTCACCTGCCCATCGGGTTCCTCCTGCTGGCTTTTTTGATGGAACTGGCGGTACGCCGCACAGCTCCGGCGTTGCGTCCGGCAGTTGGTTTTGCGCTGTTTTGGGGTATGGCCAGTGCCGTGCTGGCGGCCGGGTTTGGCTACCTGCTTTCGCTCGGCGGTAGCTACGACGAGACGTTGCTCGGCTGGCACAAGTGGCTGGGTTTTTCGACCGCAGCACTGGCCGTAGCGTTGTATTTTTTTCATAAAAAAAACAACGCCTCCAAATTTTACCTGCCGCTTTTCGGGGCTACGGTGCTGACGCTGGTGGCCACCGGCCACTTCGGCGGCTCGCTCACGCACGGCAGCGATTTTCTGTTTGCGGATGAAAAAAGCGACAGTGCCAAAGCCGCCCCCATCGCCAATATCGACAGTGCTCTGGTGTTTGCCGACCTGGTGCTGCCGGTGCTGAAAGACAAGTGCGGCGGCTGCCACAACCCCACCAAACGCAAGGGCGAACTCGTCGTTTTGACCAAAGAAGACCTGCTGAAAGGCGGCGAAAACGGCCCTGTCCTCCTGCCGGACAAACCCGCCGAAAGCCCCCTGTTGAAAAACATCCACCTCCCGCTCGAAGACAAGTACCACATGCCGCCGAAGGGCAAAAAACAACTCACCGACCACGAAAAACAACTGCTGGACTGGTGGGTGAAGGCAGGTGCGCCGTTTGAAAAAACGGTGGCCGAAAACGCCATGCCGGAGGCACTGCGCAACGCGCTGAGGGCCAAAGCGCAAGAATCGGCAGGCCCGCTGGCGGCGCTCCACCTCAGCCCGGTGAGCGACAGCAAATTGAAGAAATTGCGGAGCGAAGGCATCGAAGTGTACCCACTGGCGACGGACAGCCCGTTTTTGCAGGTGTTGTTTTCCGGTAAAAAAAACCTGACCGCCGAGAGCCTGAAAAAACTCAAAAGCGTGGGTGAAAACGTCGTGCAACTCAACCTCAGCGGCTCGAATGTGGACGATGCGATGCTGGCCACCGTGAAAGACCTGCCCCACCTGAACCGCCTCCACCTCGAACAAACGGCGGTGACGGACAAAGGATTGGCCCATTTGACCCAACTCCAATTCCTCGAATACCTCAACCTCTACCAAACGCAAGTGACCGATGCCGGGCTGGAGCAACTCAAAACCCTGCCGAACCTGCGCTCCGTTTACCTCTGGCAAACGAGCGTCACCAACGAAGGCATCGCCAAATTCGCCTCGTTCAAACCCGGCGTGTTCATCGACAGGGGCATCGAAAACGACTCGATGTTCGGGGAGGTGACGCTGAAACCGCCCGTTTTCAAAACCTCGAAAGAATTATTCAGCGATACCCTTCACGTGGTGTTGGAGTCGGGTTTTGCGAAGGCAAAAATCCGCTACACCACCGACGGCAGGGAGCCGGACAGCACGAGCATCGTGTACGAAAAAACGCTCGTGCTCGACGCTTCGGGCGAAGTGAAGGCCAGGGCGTTCATGCCCGGCTGGACGACGAGCATCGTGGTTTCTAAGAGTTTTGTGAAGGTGCGTTACCAGGCCGTCGCCCTCTCCCTCGCCAGGCAGCCCAACCCCCGCTACAAGGGCGAGGGCGAAAAAACGCTGATTGATTTTCAGAAAGGCGGCGAGAATTTCCGCAACGGCAAGTGGCTGGGCTGGCAGGGCGGGGACTGCGTCGCCACGCTCGACTTCGGCAAAGTGACCGATGTGTCGGGGGTGACGGTGGGCGGCATCGAAGACACGGGCGGCTGGATTTTTTTCCCGAAGGGCATGAGGATTTCGACCTCGGCGGATGGAAAAAATTTCAAAAAAGCGAAGGAAGCCAAGTATCCGGTGGCATCGGCGATTGCCAAGCCGTCCACCAAAATTTTCAGCGAAAGTTTCAAATCCGTGCAGGCCCGGTACGTGAAAGTGGAGGTGTTGAGCGTACTGAAAAACCCGAAATGGCACCCCAGCGCCGGGGAACCCTGCTGGGTTTTTGTGGACGAAATCATGGTGGAATGAGCGGGAAGTGACGGTTTGGGCCGCAGCCCGTCTTTAAAAAACCAGTGCCAAAAAAGCAGCGTTGGGAACCCGTCGGGCAGTTTTTTGTCGAAAAATAAAACCCTGATGTTTGTTGTGCTGTTTTAGTTTCCGGTTTTACAAAATTGTAAATTCACTAAAATTCTGAGAAAATGGACCTATTTTATTGGGTGATTGCCGGTGGCCTTTCCCTCATCGGTTTCCTCGTCAGCAACAAGTTGAAGGGCAAGTTCCAGCATTACAGCCAGTTCGGGCTGCGGGCCAACCTGAGCGGTGCCGAAGTAGCCGCCAACATGCTGCGCTACTACGGCATCACCGACGTGAAAATCACGATGGGCCAGGGCTTCCTCTCCGACCACTACAACCCGCTCACAAAAACCGTCAACCTCAGCCCCGACGTGTATCAGGGCCGGAGCATCTCGGCGGCTGCCGTAGCTGCGCACGAGTGCGGCCACGCCGTGCAGCACGCCAACGCCTACGCCTGGCTGCAACTGCGCTCCACGCTGGTGCCGGTGGTGAACGTGGCGGCCTCGGCGCAGCAGTGGTTGCTCATTTTGGCCTTCGTCCTACTGAATTCCTTCCCGCAACTGATGCTCCTCACCATCATCGTATTTGCCGTGACTACGCTGTTTTCGCTCATCACCCTGCCGGTGGAATTCGATGCCAGCCGCCGGGCGCTGGTGTGGCTCGACGAGAGTGGCGTGGCAAGCGGTGCTGAATACGACGGTGCCAAAGATGCCCTCAAATGGGCGGCCATGACTTACGTTTCTGCCGCACTTTCCTCGTTGGTCATGTTGGCCTACCTCGTGCTTCGCTATGTGGGCGCTTCGAGGAATTGATTCATTTGACTTTAACAAAAAAGGCAGCAACGAGCGCTCGTTGCTGCCTTTTTTGTTAAAAACCCCTTCCGTCAACTGAAAAGGATGACCATGAA
>JACRAN010000029.1 GCA_016234735.1 Bacteroidota bacterium
GCTACTTCAGTGGCTTCGGCGGACGGTACGGCGGTGTGGGCATCCGGTACGTGCTGGGGCGGTAAACGCCTTCCTTTTTTGACTGATGAAAAAGCCCGGCGAGGTTCGCCGGGCTTTTCTTTTTAGGTGAGGCGTGATTGGAAAACGGATGAAACGGATGGGGCGGATTTGAACGGATTTTTCTTTTTCATCCCTCATCCCTCATCCCTCATCCCTCATCCCTCATCCCTCATCCCTCATCCCTCGTCCCTCATTCCTGAACGACCGTCCATTGCAGAGCAGCCCGCTTGTCCCCATCATCAAAAACTATCCAATAGGACCCCGGTGCCAATCCTTTCGGTAGCAGCGCAGCGGTACGATGGCTTGGGGCCATCGTACCGCTGTGGCCTTCCTCCGCAAAAATCAGCCGCCCCTGCGCATCAACCACCCGCATCCTTAGCCCGTTTTGAGGGGTGTCAAACACCACCCTTGCCCCTGCTGCCCCCGACGGGTTCGGCACGATGGCCGCCCCGAACGGGTTGCCCTGCACCTCCCCTGCCACCGAGTTGAAGTCCACGAAGAAACTGAACACCGCCGTACAGCCGCCGCCGTCGGTGACGGTGAGGGAGTAGGTGCCAGTGGGCACATTGTCGAGGTTTTGCGAAGTGGCCCCGGTGCCCCAAAGGAACTGGTAGCCGCTGCCCGTGCCGCCCGCTACGCCGGTGAGGTGGATGCTGCCGTCCGGGGCGGTGGGGCTGCTGGCAGGGGTGACGGTGTCCGTGACGGTGATTGCTGGTTGTTCGTTGATTAAAACGACAACGATTTTTGTGCAGCCGTTGGCGTCCGTGACGGTGAGGGCGTGGCTGCCTGCCGCCACGCCGGTGAGCAGGCTGTCGGCCTGGCCACCTCCCCAGTCGTAGCTGTACGGCGGGGTGCCACCGGCGGGCAGGGCGGCCAGTGTGCCGTTCGTTTCACCGAAGCAGAAGATGGGCGGCTCCACCGCAATGCCCGCCGTGAGCAGGGGCGGGGCGGTGATGAGCACACTGTCCGTGCCGGTGCAGCCGTTGTCGTCGGTGGCGGTGACGGTGTGCCAGCCAGGGGGCAAGGTGGTGGTGGCAGTTGCAGCCCCGTTGTCCCAGAGGTAGTGGTAATCGGGTGTGCCGCCGGTGGCGCTGGCTGTGGCGGTGCCGGTCTGACCAAAGCAAGCGGGCTGCGTGGCGGTGACGGTGGTTTCGACGGGTGTGGGGGCGTTGATGGTGAAGTCGATGTCGCCGGTGCAGCCGAGGGCATCGGTGACGGTGGCGGAGTAGCTGCCACCGACGAGGCTGTCGAGGGTGGCCGTCGTACCGCCTGTTTGCCAGAGCCAGGCGAAGGGGGCGGTGCCGCCGACGGGCGTGACGGTGGCGGTGCCGTCGGCGCTGTCGTGGCAGTGGATGATGCCGATGTCGATGGCGAGGGGCAGGCTGCCGGTGATGCCAATGCTGACACTGTCCACGAGGGTGCAGCCGTTGGCATCGGTGAGGGTGACGGTGTAGGTGCTTGCCCCTGTGGGACTGGGCAGCAGGTTCTCCAGCGTATCGTCCGTTGTGCCGTCGTTCCAGAGGTATTCAAAAGGGGCAGTGCCGCCGGTGATTGTCACGCTCGCCGAGCCGCTGCTGCCCGTGGCGCAATTGTAGGGCAGGGCGGCGGTCGTGGCTGTCACGGCGGGCACTTCGGGGATTTCCACCTGCGCTTCCACCGTTTTGCCGAGGGCATCGGTGATGGTGAAGGTGTAGGTGCCGGGAAGCAAGTCGGTCGTACCGGTGCCGGAGGATGCGCCGTTGGCCCAGGCGTAGGTGCAGGGGGCGCAGTCGTTCATGAGTTGAAACTGGACAGCGCCGCTTGCCATGCCGCCGCAGGAAGCCTGGGCGACAAGCAAGGACTCCACACCGAGGGCGGGCGCTTCGTAAGCGCCCATGTCCACGGCCCCGTCCTGGATGCGGGGGTTGCCTGCGAGGTCCGTCAGGATGCCGAGCGAGTCCACGATGGCGTTGCTGCCTGCGTTGCGGGCGGGGGAGCAGGGGTGGAGGCGGAAGTCCCCGGCGGCGATGTCGAGGAACATGGGGTCGAGGTTGTAGAGCATGTTGGGGCCGCAGGTGATGGGGGAGTTGGAGATGGAGGTGCAGTCGGGGACGTCGATGAGGCAGTTGGAAATAATAAAGTACGAGGGGTTGTTGTAATAGGCAGTTATAGCCTTGCCTTCAGTGTTCAACTCATTGTTTATGAATATTGAGTTCTCAAAGTTGATTTTAGAATTATCTCCACCAGTAGTTAAAAGCCCATAAGGACTTTCATTTTCAATAAAGGAACAATTTGAAATATAAAATTCTTCAACAACACCTAGTACTGATGAAAAATCAAACACAGCTCCCCCATCCAATGATTTGGATTTTTCAAAAATACAATTGGCAATTGTTGCAGCAGAATTATAAAATGAAAAACATCCAGGACCATCTGCTGATGTATTGTCAAAAAACACACAATTGTTAACAGCCACCTCGGCTTGGTCACTAAAAAACAAGGCACCACCTGAACCTGACAAATTCGTTGAAAAAAGCGATTTGTTAATTGTCATCTTTCCCCCAGGAACAAAATTAAGGCTTAGTATTGCTGCACCATCCCCATCCCCACTGTTTTCAATAAATTGGCAGTTGCTTATGGTTATGGCCCCGTTATTACTATTAGAGTTTTCGTAGTAAATACCTGCACCCGAATCAAACGCAAAATTGCCAAGAAAGGTGCATGAATCAAGGAATACGTCATGCAAGCCAAATGTATTGTAGTATTGGAAAGCAGCGCCGTTAAATGCAAAATTCAGGTTAAACGCACAATTTTTGAACACGATATCTTTGCCGTTATTGCCACCTTCTATATTCACTGCTCCACCAAAACTTGCAGAGTTTCCGTCAAATTGACATGACTCAAAATATGGGTTGACCATATATCCTTGCAGGTTCAATAGTTTTAAGCCTCCGCCAGCACCACCAGTGTTATTGTCTATTATTTTGCAATGGCGAACAATTGGTTCTGTTTTTATAGCTTGTAAGGTGCCCGTGATGTACATGCCACCTCCTGCCTTGGTCCTGCCAGTATATGGCTCGGAAATCACATTGCTGTTTGCATTGCCGCCCCTGATAGTAAACCCATCCAACATCGTGGTGGAATCAACATTCGCTATATATACTACCGTAAAGGAATTGTCAGCATTGTTGTTGTTTGCCCCAATATCCCCACTCAATATAGTTTCATTGAGGCTCCAATCCCGCTCGTTGACGGCCAATTCCGTTCCAAAAAAACCGCCATATAATTTCCTGCCGTTGGGGATTTCAAACGAGGCATATCGGCTGATTCCAGAAGTCGGGAAATAAGTGCCCTGCGCTACCCAGATTTCGTCGCCGTATTGCGAAGCGACCATCGCTGCTTGCAAGTCGGGGAAGGCATCTGTCCAGGTGGTGCCGTCCTGGTTGCCGCCAGGTACGCTGGCGTTGACGTGGTGGATGGTCTGGCTGGAAAGGTGGAGAACGAATAGGAGGAAAGAGGCGGTCAGCAGACTGCGTGTAATCAATGTCATGGGTGTACGGGTTTTAGTGGTGGAATACGATGGAACAAATGTACCGGGCTTGGGGGAGAAATGCAAATTCAGTGGGCAGGTGAAGAAGTAGAATCAACGGCATCCAGAATCAGATTATTGGTTTACTTTCACCGTCAAAAACACACAACATGCGCTACCTGTTCCTGCTTTTTTTCATGGTCGAAATGGCCGCCACCGCCCACTCGCAAGACCTGCGCTCGTCGCTGCTCCAGTACCAGTTCAATGCGCCAACACCATTAAGTTAAGCCCAATCGCCCCAAAAATCATATCCTATGCAAGCCCAAAAAACCCGCCGAAAATATCCCCGGGAAAGTGTGGGGACAAAACCGGCAAAATGATCA
>JACRAN010000299.1 GCA_016234735.1 Bacteroidota bacterium
GTCTTCCGCCACGTAGCGTCGGCTGACGAGGCCACCGGGCCGCTCCGTCTCATCCGTCAGGCAGCCGGATGCGCCCATCACGAGGCGTTTCGGGGCGGTGATGGTCACGTCGTAGCTACCAAAATCCGAGTAGAATTCGGTCAGGCGGAAAAACTGGTGGCAGTTCCAGCCCCACTTGCCTTCGAGGTCGGCCTCGTACACGCCCACCTGCGGAAACCAGTGGACCCACAGGGCGTAGTCGTCCTTGCTGTAGCCTGCCCGTGCGATGAGTTTGGGCAGCTTCGCTGAAAATTTTAGGTGAAAAACGGCCATTTCGCCCGGCAGCACCGGCTTGCGCAGCGGCACGGAAAGTACGCTCTGGTCGCCGGTATTCCCGTCATCAGGTTGGATGTAACGGATTGATTGCGTGAGGTTTACGTCGCCCTGCTGCCCGATGCTGTCCACCCGGATCCAGCCCCAGGTGTCGGCGGGCCGGGTGCCGATGTTCTGGTCGAAGATGTTGCCGCCGCTCCCGTACAGGAAGGTGCTGTTCATGTTTTTGAAAGCGTTTAGGTACATGTAAAACCGCAGTTCCCGCACGGTGTCGGGCGAGTGGTTCACCCAGGTGAGCGTCTGCCGGGCGGTGATGGACTTGGCGGCCAGGTCGTACTGCACGTCCATGACGTAGCTGGCCGGGCGGTTGCTCAGGGGTGGGTCGAAGTGCGGGTCGCATTGGCCGGAGGCCCACAACGAAACCAGCGAAAACAGGCTCGAAATCAGCGCTTTTTTCATCGCAACAAAGAAAGTTATTTCACCAACGAAATGAATAACCGGTGGGTAATTTTGTTCCAAAACAAGGCGTGGTTTGTGTCTTTTTTGGGTAAAACTTTGATTTTCATCGCAGAGGCGCAGAGACGCAGAGATTTTTACCAAACTTTGCTCCGACCCCCAACTCGCTGACTCAAAACCCAAAACTCAGAACTCGAAACATGCGCATCATTTTCATGGGCACGCCCGATTTCGCTGTGCCCTCGCTCGAAATTTTATTGGACAACGGCTACGACGTGGTGGCCGTCGTCACTGCCACCGACAAGCTCGGCGGGCGGGGTGGCAAGCAGTTGCTGGAATCGGCGGTGAAAAAGTTTGCCGTGGGCCGGGGCCTGCCCGTGCTGCAACCGGAGAAACTGAGGGCACCGGATTTTTTGGAACAATTGCGGAGCTACCAGGCTGATTTACAGGTGGTTGTGGCGTTCCGCATGTTGCCGGAGGCGGTGTGGGCGATGCCCAAAATCGGCACGTTCAACCTGCACGGCTCGCTGCTGCCGAAGTACCGGGGCGCTGCGCCCATCAACTGGGCCGTTATCAATGGGGAGCGGGAGACGGGTGCCACGACGTTTTTCCTCCGCCACGAAATAGACACGGGCGACCTGCTTTTTCAGGAAAAAATGCCCATCGGCGAGGACGAAACCGCCGGGCAGGTACACGACCGGATGATGCACCTCGGTGCCGGGCTGGTGTTGAAAACGGTGCAGGCCATCGAGGCCGGAAGCTATGCGCTGAAAAAACAGGACAGTTCGCTGGCTTGTCATGCGCCGAAGATCTTCCACGAAACCTGCGAGATTGATTTTGGGAAAACGACCGCCGAAGCCCACAACTTCGTGCGGGGCCTCAGCCCGTTCCCCGGTGCCTGGGCAGTGGTACGGCAGCCACTCACCCTCCCCGACGGAACTCCCTGGCAATCAGCGGGTTGGGGGAAGGTGCAGGGCGTGGAATTGAAGGTTTTTGGAACAAAAAAAGAAGTGGCCGCTCACGGTTTTGCCCCCGGCCACTTCGTCACCGACGGCAAAAAAACGCTGAAAGTGGCCACGTCGAACGGCTTCGTCCACCTGCTGGAGATGCAGTTGCAGGGGCGCAAGCGGATGGGGGCAGTGGATTTTCTGAACGGGTTGAAGTCGTAAAAAACATTTCCACACCACGAAAAAAATGGCGGCTCCCAAAGCATGGGAACCGCCGTCATCAGGTTTCAGGATGGCCTCATTGCCAGCACATGTAGCCGGGCAGCGGTTCCTCGCCCTTGACAGGCCCCTGGCAATTGGCGTTGAAGTAGGTCACCTGCCGACCCTGGATGCCGAGCGCTTCGGTGCAAAAACCATTGCCCCGCTCGCAAGTGCGTATCTCGTACCACACCCTTTTTCTCGAAGTGCCGTCCGGGGCTGCCTCACATGCGCCCTCAAAACCCTTTTTCACTTTGCCGCACTCGGCATTCTTGTACACCCGGTAGCTCGTGCCTTTTTCCGTGAAAGTGTGGATGAGGTCGGGTGTGAGGGGCTGTTCCGTCGTGAGGGCTGCTTCCGTGGCGGTCGCCTGCAAGTAAATTTCCGGGACTTTCACCGGCTCGATGGTGAAATGGACGGTGACGGGTTCGCCCAGTAGGTTGATGCCGTTCATCACGTAGCTGCCGTTGGTGACCGGTACGGCCTGGAGGCTTGAAAGTACCCCTTCTAAGTAATTGGGGTCCACCAAAAACGCCCCCCTCAGCGGGTTGTACCAGGCAACGAGGTCTTGTACCTCATCCGGATGGTCAACGGTCGTGACCACATCGGGAGGTTGAACGATGATATTTTCTTTTTCGCAGGAAACGAAAAGGAAACCGGCCGAAAACAACAGTAAGGTTGCCGCAAAGACGATGCGGCTGCGTTGGATGGAAAAATGATTTGCTTTCATGACTTAAAATTTTTTTTGATGAAAAGATTTTTTTGAAACCAGGCTTTTTTCAAAACCCGATACAAGTTTAAGTCCCGAAAGCAGGTGGCTTCAAGTACAAATAAACGGGCGGTTCAGGCGGAAAAACGGTGGAAATGATGAAATTGGTGGGAAAAATATTTTTACAATGCCTTGAAAATCAGTGAGTTGTAGGCGGAAAATGTTTGTACACGAAAATGAGGTTTTCGGTTGGCGAGAGGGAGCGGCAGAAAATTATTTTCTGTTTTGAATGGATGAAAGCATTCTGGCGATGCCCAAACTACTGATGAACGTCCTTGTCAGGATGTTGACGGGTATCGAAAATGCTGGAAATGACAAGGTATTTTCCTTCCAAACGGTAGTACAGGCGGCGGTGTTTACCTACTAAAATGAAGCGGACGGTTTTTCTTTTCGGCGCTTTTCTGCCAATGGTCGGGTATTTCCGCACTGCTTCGACTTTCTCGAAAATATCGTTGACAAAATTGAGCGCAGCCTGTCGGGAAAAATTTTCTTCGAGGTAGGTGGCGGTGTCGTGGAAAGTTTGAAGTGCTTGTTTGTTCCACTTTACTGTTTTAGCCATCTCGACATTTTTTGAATGGCAGCCTCGTGGTCAACCAGGTTCTCAGGATGAAGGCTCGCTTCAATGTCGGCGTTGAGTTGGGCTTCCTGTTCAGGTGTAAGTTCGTAGTCTTCCGACCAGGTATGGGAGAGAATTTCCGAGACGACTTCGTACAAGTGGCGCAGTACCGCTTTGTCGTCCACACGGGCTATCATTTCTATCATTCCGCCTTTTAATTCCAGCGCATTCATGGTTTGGTGATTTTGTGAATTGCAAACTTAACGATTCCCAATGAACATGCCAAGAGGCGGCGGGTAACCCTCACACCGCCTGGATCACATCGTACTGCGTCACTACGTGCAGGCTGCCGGCCTTGTCTTTGGCCACCACGGCCTGTATTTCCTTCGTCAGGTACTTGCCGAGTTGCCGGAACGGCATGTCCTCGTCCACCAGCGGGAACGGCTTGCCCATCACTTTCGCCACCGTTTTCTCCGCATGGAGCATCGGGTTTTCGAGCAAAAATTTCAGCACCTCCGTCTCCGTCACCGAACCGACCATCTGGCCGTTGTCCATCACCGGCATTTGTGAAATGTCGTTTTCCTTCATCAGGTTGAACGCATGGCGCACCGTGTCCGCCGGGCCGACATCGAAGAAGCGCTTGTTCTGCTTCTGGGCGATTAAGTCCTTGATTTTCAACTCGGTATCGAGGAAGCCCCGCTCCCGCATCCAGTCGTCGTTGTAGATTTTGCCGACGTAGCGGCTGCCGTGGTCGTGGAAAATCACCACCACCACGTCGTTTTTCGTGAGGCGGTCTTTCAGTTGCAGCAGCCCGGCCACGGCGCTCCCGGCGGAGTAGCCGAGCAGGATGCCCTCCTCCCGTGCGAGACGGCGGGCCATGATGGCCCCGTCCTTGTCCGTCACTTTTTCCATGTGGTCGATGACTTTGAAGTCGTAGTTCAGCGGGATGATGTCCTCCCCAATGCCCTCGGTGATGTACGGGTAGATTTCCTTCACGTCCAAAAGGCCGGTCTCGTGGAATTTTTTCAGGGCCGAGCCGTAGGTATCGATGCCCCAAATCTGGATGTCCGGATTTTTTTCTTTCAAAAACCGCCCGACGCCCGTGATGGTGCCGCCGGTGCCTGCCCCCACGACGATGTGCGTCACTTTGCCCTCCGTCTGCGCCCAGATTTCGGGGCCGGTGGTCTCGTAGTGCGCCAGCCGGTTGGCGGGGTTGTCGTACTGGTTGAACCAGTACGAGTTTGGGATTTCCTGGCTCAGGCGGCGAGCTACTTCGTAATAACTGCGGGGGTCGATGGCCTCCACGTTGGTCGGGCAGACGATGACCTCGGCACCCAGTGCCCGCAGCAGGTCGAATTTTTCCTTCGATTGTTTGTCGCTGGTGGTGAAAATGCAGCGGTAGCCCTTCACGCAGGCGGCGATGGCGAGGCCCATGCCCGTGTTGCCGCTCGTACACTCGATGATGGTGCCGCCGGGCTTGATTTTGCCTTCGGCAATGGCCACGTCCAGCATTTTGACTGCCATGCGGTCCTTGATGCTGTGGCCGGGGTTGAAGGTTTCGATTTTGCCCAACACGAGCGCCGGCACATCGGCCACCACCTTGTTCAGCCTGACGAGTGGCGTGTTGCCGATGGTTTCGAGAATATTTTGGTAGAACATTTTTCGATTTCGGATTTCGGATTTCAGATGTCGGGGCAAAGCTACGATGGTAGCTGGCTGGAACGGGAAAACGGCGGTTTTTGATTCAAAAAACTTACTTCAACGAGCTTTTGGATTGCCACCCTGTTTCCAAAAAAGTTTTCTTTTTTAAAAAACTAAATCAACATGGCCGCAACTGCGGTTCTGAAATTAGCGGACCCAACTGCTGTTCACAACAATGGCGGCAAGTCAAAGTATGTCTCATGGGAAAATTTTCAAAAGCGCTACCTGCCACGAGAGGATGGCTGCAAATACGAATGGGTACGCGGGCAAGTCATCAAAACGAAACACACGATGACCCAAAAACAACTGTACCTCCTCGCCAACCTTCGGGGCTTCTTCAACCAATTGGTGTTTGCTGAAAAAATTGCAGGTTATTTTGAGCCGGAGGCGGATACATTTTTCCTATCTGGAGAGGCACATCGCCGACCAGGCTTGTCCTATTTTACCAAAAAACAACAAGCATTGGCGGCTCATGGCGAGGAGCAAATACCACAATTCGTGGTGGAGGTCATTTCCGGCAACGAAATGCTCAATGATTTGGAGGATAAAATGATGGATTATTGGAAGGCTGGCGTTCAGGTTGTTTGGTTGATTTACCCAAAGCAAGAAATTGTTTACGTGCATTCTCGTGGAAAGGAGACGGCCCGCTGCCAAGGTGGCGACCTGTGTTCCGCTGAACCTGTCCTGCCTGAGTTTGTGTTGCCGGTTGGTGAAATCTATAAAAAGCCGCCCATACCAAAGGATTTGCCTATTTAGCACCGGGACTTTGTTTAAAAAACAGCCCTGTTAGAGTTTCGAAACTCTAACAGGGCTGTTTTTTAAACAAAGTCCCGGTGCTCACACTTTGAAGTTGAGCAAAAACTCCTTCACCAGCTTGTCAAACCGCTGGCCGTCCTGGCCGTGAAACCAAACCTCGACGGGCAGCACCATCACCGGCAGGCGTTTTTCGGTCAGTTTTTCTTTGAGCAATTCGAGGCGCATGGCATCTTTTTCCGTGGTCAAAATGATTTTTTTGCCGCCGGGCAAGGCGTTGAAATGCCGCTCAAAATCCTCCAAATCATCTTCGGTAAAATAGTGGTGGTCTTCGTACTCCCGCACCCGCACGGTGCCGACACGGGTATCCAGCCAGTCCCGCAGGTAGTCCGTGTTGGCGATGGCGCAGACCAGCAGCACGGACATATCTGCCTGTAAATCAAGCTGATAGTTGGGGTTGAAGACGTAGTGGGGGCGCAGGTAGCGGTAGCTGGAAAAGAAAACCTGCTGGTGCGGGAACGGCTTGATTTCGGCCAGCAGCTTCTGCCGCTCGTCGTCGTGGAGGTCGTCGGGGCACTTGCTGACGACGATGACATCGGCTCGGCGGTAGGCGCTGCGCCACTCCCGCAGCCGTCCGCTGGGCAGGAGGAAATCACGGGTGAAGGGCCGCCGGAACTCCGTCAGCAGGATGTTCAGGCCGGGCATCACGGAGCGGTGCTGGAAGGCATCGTCGAGCAAAACCACCTGCGTTTTCGGGGCGTGCTGGAGCAGTTCGGGGATGCCCAGCGCCCGGTTTTCGTTAACCACGGCGAACACGTCGGGGAATTTGCGCTTGAACATCAGTGGCTCGTCGCCCACCTGGTCGGCCTTGCTCCAGTACTGCACGATTTGATGCCCCAGCGTTTTGCGGCGGTAGCCCCGGCTCAACGTGGCCACTTCGAGGTAGGGGTTCAGCAGCCGGATGATGTATTCGATGTGCGGGGTCTTGCCGGCACCGCCCACCGTCAGGTTGCCCACCGAAATCACCGGCAGGTCGAACTTCACGCTGATGAGCAGCTTTTGGCGGTAAAAGAAATCACGCAGGCTCACCCCCAATCCGTACAACAGCGAGAAGGGCAGCAGCAGAATCCGTATGAGCGGGTCTTGAATCATTTACGAATGACGATTTACGATTGACGAGTTCGTTCGCACTGTCCACCGTTTTCGGATTTGAAAATTAAAAAGTAAAATACGGGAAGCCGGGCCGTTCGTTGCAAATACGATAACATCGTACCTTCGCCTGCGATGAACTTGCACCAACGACCCATCAGCCTACATTTTTTCAGGTTGCTCCGCAACTGGTTTTTTTGCCTGGCGGCAATGGTTTCTGAAATTGGCCTTTCTGCCCAACCTCCTCAAACCCTCAAACTCTCAAATCCTCAAACCCTCAAACTCTCAAATCCTCAAACCCTCGAACACGTCACCATCCGCAGCATCCACATCGAAGGCAACCGCCGGACTAAGGAGGAAACCATCCTGCGGGAACTGGATTTCGGCATCGACGACACCATTTCGGTGGCGACACTGACCGCCCGTTTGCAGCAAAACGAATACAACATCCTGAACACCGGCTTGTTTACCTCGGCCCATATCATTTTCCAGGATTGGGTGGGGGAGACCAACGAGGTGGGACTGGCCATCCTGTTGCAGGAGAGTTGGTACATTTTCCCGTTCCCCATCGTAGAGCTGGCCGACCGGAACTTCAACGTCTGGTGGGACACCTACGACCACTCGCTGCGCCGCCTGAACTGGGGCGTCCGGTTTTACCACACGAATTTTACCGGCAGGAAAGACCGCCTGAAAGCGGTGGTGCAGCAGGGTTTCACGAAAAAATACGAGCTGATTTACACGCTGCCGTACTTCAACCGGCAGCGGACGCTGGGGCTGAACCTCAACTTCCTGCACACGCGGGAGAAGGAAATCGGCTTCAACACGGTGGACAACGAACTGCTGTTTTCCCGCAACGACGACCGCCAGTTGCTCCGGCGGCTGCGGGCGGGGGCGGGTCTGCTGTACCGGCGGCGGCTCGATTTTTTTCACCAACTGAATGTCTCGTTCCACCAAAACACCCTCGACGAAAGTGTGCCACAGGAACTGAACCCCGATTTTTTCCTCGACGGTTTGAAACAACGCTATCTGTCAGCGACGTACAATTTTGTCCTCGACAAACGGGACATCCGGCCCTACCCGATGGAGGGTTTTTTCTTTGAAACGTCGGTCTCCAAGCCCGGCATCCTCCTCCGGGACGGCCTCGATGCGCTGAACGTGAGCGCTTCGTTCCAGCAGTATTTTACGCTGAACGAGCGCTGGAGCACGGGTTTGATGCTGAAAGGAAAAACCGGTCTGCGCCGCCACCAGCAACCCTACTACAACAGCACGGCGCTCGGCTACGAGCCTGATTTCATTCGGGGCTACGAGTACTACGTCATCGACGGCCTGGATTTTGGCTATCAGAAAAGCGTGTTGCGCTACCGGCTTTTCGACCGGAAAATAAACTGGGGACCGTACATGCAACTGGAATCTTTCCGGGAGATGCCGGTGAAGTTTTTCCTCGTTCTGCACAACGAACTGGGCTACGTGAACAACCCGTTCTACCACGAGGGCAACTCCCTCGCCAACGAACTGCTGTGGGGCACGTCGCTCGGCCTCGATTTGGTGTTGTACTACGACAAGGTGTTTAACTTTGAAATCAGTCGAAATCATTTGAATGAGTATGGTTTCTTTTTACATTGGACGGTGAGTTTTTAAGTGACCTGTGCGCGGGGAGGATTGGAACACGGATTGAACGGATTGAACAGATTGGAACGGATTTTTTTTATCATTCCCGAAGGGAATCTTCAAAGTCAAGTGTACTTGCATTACGTATGCAGATTCCCTCCGGGAATGACAAAAACGTTCAGAGCAGACTCCTTTCGGGAATGACGGAGGTGCCAACAAAAAAAATCCGTTCCAATCCGTTCAATCCGTTCAATCCGTGTTCCAATCCTCTCCGCGCACCCGTAATCTTCGCACATGCAAGTAGTCGTTTACAGTCAATACCTCAAGGAAGGCGATTTGCCCTACGTGCGGCAACTCTTCGATGCGCTGGCGGAGCAGGGCATTGCAGCCTACGTGAATGCTCCGTACCTACAGGAACTGGAAGGGAAGGTGCAGTTCAAAACCAACATCGGGAAGTTTGAAAGCCACCTCGATTTCCGGGTTCGGAAGTTCGACTTCGTCATCACGCTCGGCGGCGACGGGACGATTCTGGCGGCAGCGACGCTGGTGCGGGAAACGGGCGTACCGATTCTCGGCATCAACCTGGGGCGGCTGGGATTTTTGGCGACGGTGAGCAAGGATCAAATCCGACCTGCCATCGTGGCGCTCTCGAAGGGCGAATACGCCATCGGGGAGCGGCGTACGCTGCGTTTGGAGAGCAACCCGCCGTTGTTTGGCGACACGCCGTTTGCGCTGAACGATTTTACCATCCTGAAACGGGACACTACCTCCATGATTAACATTCACGCCTTCGTGAACGGCGCTTACCTCAACACCTACTGGGCCGACGGACTCGTGGTGGCCACGCCGACCGGCTCAACCGGCTACTCGCTCAGTTGCGGCGGGCCGATTGTGTTCCCTGACTCCAACAACTTTGTGCTGACCCCCGTGGCACCGCACAACCTCAACGTGCGCCCGTTGGTTATCGCCGACTCCGCCACCATTTCCTTCGAGGTGGAGGGCCGGGCGGAAAACTTCCTCTGCACCCTCGATTCCCGCTACGAAATCATCACCTCCGAGAACAAAATCGCCGTGCGCCGGGGCGATTTTTCCATCCACGTCGTGCAGCTACACGACGACAGCTTCCTTGATACGATGCGGAATAAACTGACGTGGGGGGTGGATTTGAGGAATCATTAAACTGCAAGTTACGCTGCGCTAACGGTTTGCAGATTTACGATGGCGTGGCTTTACCGCACAAACTTAATGTGGAGAACTGAGCTTCCTTTACCCACAAAACGGTCAGGGTAGGACGTTCGCCCTGCTATTGCAAATCTGCTGTTAGTGTCAGTGCTTTTTTGTTGACCTCATTGTTATTTGGCAACTATTAATTTGTCTGTCGAGATAATTTTGCTGTCTTGTGCCAGGCGAATAAAATAAATTCCGCGCTGTAATTTATCAATATAAATTTCGGATTTTTTATTTTTAATTTCAGATTTTAAAACAATCCTTCCGAAAATGTCGATTACTTCAACTGTGTAATTATTATTTCCATGAGCAGGAAGTTCAATTGTGAATTTCTCAGAAGCAGGATTTGGGAATAAATTCAACCGGATAACTTTCCCGTAATTATCTTCAACACCGAGTACAATATCCCAATTCAACAGTTGCAATCCTCCTGCCATTGAGACAAAAGGAAAACCAAATGTGCGAACATTCGCAAGTGCTACAAGATTTCCGTAAACATCCACTCCCCAGGTTCCAACGCTGTCATTTGGCGGTCCCCATGCACCCATGATGCGCGGCTGTGCAGGATTGGACGGATCAACCGCAAGTACCTGCGAATCCCCACCTGAAAACATCAACACATTTTGGGAAGAAGAAGCGATTTCATTGGTATGGCCATCGCTTCCATTCCACGAACCGAAAGGAGGCGGCAACTTGGTGCAGTTCCACGGATTTAACCATGATGCCTGTGTCATTGCGGAAGGGTTGGAAACATCCACCACTTCAATTCCGCAATAATCTACTGCGCAATAAGCGTAATTTCCTATTCGGTAAACATGGTTGTAAAACGGATACGCAACAGACGACATGGCGCTGCTTATATATTTTCCAATCTCAATCGGGTTCTGTTTGTTCGTAACATCAATCATGCGAAGCCCTCCATTATCATCTGTTACAAGTAATGTATCCCCGCTTATAAAAAGTCCACGTGAGCTATATCCATAACTTTGATTTCCAAATGATGTCTCGGGAATAATCTGTGAAACAAATTGAATGTTCAGTTTATTGGAAATATCAAGTATCACCACTCCTTTTTTCATCGCACCGAGGTAAGCGTAATTTCCCTGCCATATCACTGTTGCTGTGCCATTATTAAAAGCAATAGAATCCCAACGGTCAAGCAATACGGGTGCAACAGGATTTGAAACATCAAAAATTGCAAGACCTGCATTGGTTGTGCCCATGAAATCACCAAGTGAAACAAGAAGATAATTACTGTCCTGTGCGACACCCGTTACTTTCAGGTTTCCTAGTGAAGCAACAGTTTGCGTATCAACCGGAACAGGATTCAATGTATTGGAAACATCGAATGTCACCAATCCGAGTTCTTTTGTAGCGAGATAAACATATGGTCGCCCAAGCCGGTCAATCAGCGGAGTGTAGCCAGAATAGGTCCAACTAAAATTAAAATTTCCAAGAGCATTAAAAATAATAGTGTCATTGACTGATTGAGCATTGATGTTTTCAACTCCGCTTACGCAGAATATCACAAGAAGCAATACAAAAACTTTTTTAGTTTTCATTGGATTTTATTTTTTAGTTTGTCAGTGTATTCTTGTCAAGTATAATGTCTGCACTTTCGTCTTTTAGCATTGGCTCTAACATATATATTCACGTATTGCGCTTCCCATTTTTCGGATTGACATCAAAACGAATGTGCTGCATCAATCCGCCGGGAAGTTCGGGGTTTTTCGGGGAAACAGGTCAATAATCCTTGTTTTTCTTTCTAAAGTCCCAAAAAATGTCATTTCTCACAGCGCCAAGTCGCCCTCGCACCTGCAAGCCACTTAATGAGCTTTCGTTAAAAAATTTATCAAAAAGTCTGACGGCTGGAGTTCTTCGTAAGAATCAATTGATGTTAACTCTCTGATTAAAAGTGGAAATTCCGATGGCTTTCGGGTTAATAAAAAACCAGCAAACCGGGAAGGAAAGCCTTTGGAAAATCCGAAGTCAATGCCGATTATCAGTGCTTCCGTTACCTCATCTTCCGTCAAATCGTCCATTGCATGTTCAATCGCCGCCATCGTGGCATTGCCTTTTCCCACCAGCGTGTAGTTCGGGCCCTGAATGTTCAGTGTTCTTGCAAAATAGCTGCAAGGAGCGTTGGCGAGCGTCCAGGGGAAATTTTTCGGCAGCGCAAACGCCGGACCATGCTCGACGACGCCCGCCCAAAAACGGACAGACGGAGGCGCGCCGGCATTGGAAGTCGCCACGTAAAGCCCTCTCCGGCCGGGCGGGCTGGCCAATGATTGAGATTCCAGCACGAGCTTGGCAAAGCGGCCACATATTTCTTCCGAAGAATCGAGCGTGGCAGTATCCACCTGGCCGCGCCAAAAATGTTGGATGCAGGTCAATTCCATGGGCCGATTAATAAAGCTGAGTTTAAGCCGCCGAAAGCGTAGCCGCAGTTCAAAATCCAGCCGCCGTTGGATTTCAGGGACATGTTTGCGATACGCAAAGGCGCAGCCGGGTCCTGCTCCTCGAAGTTGGCGGTTGGCGGTATCAGCCGGTGTTGCAGGGAAAGTACGCACATCGCCGCCTCGATGGCGGTGGCCGCGCCCAGGGTATGGCCGAAAGCGCCTTTGAACCCGCTGACCGTCACCGAATTTTTTCCAAATAGATTATTGATGGCCAAAGCCTCCGCCGCATCGGAGGCGCGGGTGCCGCTGCCGTGCGCGCAGATCCAGTCCACGTCTCCGGTTCCGATACCTTCTTTGGCGAGCGCTTTTCGCATGGCAAGCTCCATTCCCTGGCCATCGGGGTGGGGCGCCGTGGGGTGATAAGCGTCGCAAGTCAAGCCCAATGCGCCGATTACTGCAAGTGGCGTGGCATTCCTGGCCAGGGCGTCGTCTTCCCGTTCGAGCACGAGAAAAGCTGCGCCTTCGCCCAGCAACATGCCCGTCCGGTTTTTGTCAAAAGGGCGGCAGACGCCCTGGCTGGCCATCGCCCTCGACCGCATGAAACCCACCATGGCGATGCGGGAAAACGGGTCAACGCCGCCTGCGATGGCGATGTCCACCTTTCCTTTTTTCAATTGTTCTGCGGCTGCGCCAATGGCGTAGTTGCCAGCAGCGCAAGCCGTCCCGTAAGCCCGGCATGGACCGGAAAGCTCCAATTTTTCAGCAATGGCTTTTGAAAAAATGGCGCAGGTGTATTCGCCGATTGCCAAATCCTCGCCCTCGGCGCATTTTTCAAAAGCAAGACTCTCGCCGATGGTGCTGCCAATGAAAACGCCAGTGCTGTCTTTGGGGGGTTCGATGCCTGCGTGCCGCAGTGCCTGTTGCGCCGCCAGCACTGCCATTTCTTTGCCCCTCTCAAAAGTTTTGGTTTGAAATTCGGGAATCCGGCTCGCCACCGTGAACGGGAACCCTTGTTCCGCCAGGTCGTCCCATGCCGCAGCGGAGGACTCGCCTTTCAGCAGCCTGTCCCAGATTTGCGGCAGCCCGCACCCCAGCGGGGTGATGGCGCCCATGCCGGTGACCACGATTCTTGGATTCATCAGATGATTAACCTTGCATTTTTTCCTGCAAATATTGGATAACCCTGTTCAGGCTGGTGAATAGTTCCAGGTCTTCGTCGGGAATAACGACCCGGTATTGTTGCTCGATGCGGGCCACGAATTCCACTAAGTCCAGGGAATCTAATCGCCAGACCTCCCTGAAATGGTCGTCAGGGGGGAAATCTTTGGGCAGGTCCGGCTTGATGTCGTGCAGTTTTGCCCTCAAGTCTTGCAGGATGTCAGTTGGATGGAGGCCGGTCATGAATAAATGTTTATGGTTTTTGCAAGCTCGATACCTTCCGCAGGCGCATGAATGGGGGCGAGCGGGTCTCCAATCAATCGGTAGGGATTCACGGCGGCGGGTTTCATTGGCAAGCCTTTTACAATCAATTCCCCGATGGTGGTAACGCCCGTCAGCAAAGTGTCCACCAATTGAACCGCCCAGCGGGTATTGTCGGCGTATTGAGTGGAGGTCACCGCGCCGAGTGCGGAAGCCGCAGCGCCTTTTAACACAATAGATTCTGAAAAGGAAAGCCCCGTCCGGCGCCTGCTCGCCGTGTGGCAGCACAGCGAAATCAAGCCTCCCAGCGGGTGGGAAAGGTACTCGTCGAAATGGTGCGCCCTCATGCCGTAGTAGCCGACCCAGCCGATAGGACGCCCGTGCCCCAAATAAAGTGCAAGCCCCAAACCGCCGTTAATTCCTGCGAGCATGTCTTCCCGAAGCACAATGTCGCTGGTCCATTTGAACACAGGGTAAGTTGCGTCGCTCGTTTGCAAAATGGTTTCGATGCGGTTGGAGACTCTGGTGTAGTGAGGGTGGCGCTGGGAAAGCAGCGCCACCGACGGTGAATCTTTCCGGCGCAGTTGTGCATGGGCGGCGGCTGCCGCAAATTTTCCCAACGATTCCTTATTTTTTGCAGGAAGCACGCCAAGCGGAATCTTCCGCCCATTTTTCAACAAGAGAAAAGGGCCGCTCACGACCGTGCGGGGCGCCCGGTTGCCGGGCACAATAAAAAGCACCGCGTCCATACCACTGGCCGCCTCCGCCAACTCAGTTTCGGAGGGGAGGTGTTCGCCGTAGGTAAAAAAATCAACCCCCACCTGGTTTTCCCGGTAGGCTTCGAGCAGCGCGCCAAAGGCTCCGGCGGAGTCCTTTGGCGCTGCGATGAGCAAGTTGCGGCTATGCCACGATCCGTACAGGCATTCCTGCCTGGACGACGTCAATGTAAGGTTGCCAGGGTGCATAATCGGATGCGTTTCTATTTAATAAAACCCTTCTTGCAAAGTAGTGCATGGTAATCTGGCCTTGCTGCTCCGGGTTGAATGAGCTGAAATCGCCCCCAGCAGCAGCGAGGTCGTCTTTCCCACCTTCGCCAATCATTTGACCGGCGTCAAAAGTATCGGTATTTCCTGCATAGTCTAAAATCAGTTCAACGGAAGTTACAATAGTCAGCCTGTCGCCATTGGCAGGCGGCGTGGCAAATGTGATGGAGACATTTCCGGTAACATAATCAATCGTTCCGGCAGTTATACCTGGTCCTGCCCATGCACCAGTTCCATCGTCGGAGGCTATTGATGTCCCGTTCTGCTGGATGATGAAGATGTCCGGCGAGAGGGGGCCACCCGAAATATTGGCATTGAAGGTGGTTTGCACTCCGTCACCTCTGCCGAGAGAAATGGGGTCTTCCTGGTAGCCGTAATTGTAGCCTGGCCCTGCCTGGCTGGCAATAGCGTGAGCAAGATAGACGGGCCCGATGTTTTGGTTTTGCCAGACGTGGGTCAGTTCGTGTATCAGGGTGGCCCTGTCGAAGACATCACCCAGGTCGAAATTGATGAGGTTGCCGGTGGTGAAAGCCCTCGAATCCCGCTCGGCGGTGAGTTCGCTGAAGTCGCCATTAAAAAGGGCGGAGCAAAAGTCCTGGACGCCGAAAACGATGCTATTTAGGGGACCTTCTGTAGCAAGGGACACCTCGTTCAGGTTGATGGAGTTGCCGAACACAATCCGGGCATCGCCTCTTTCATCGTCGTTGAGCGGGCGGTAGCTGCCAAGCAATTCAAACAAAATGGCGATGACGGTACCAACGACGCCGCCTGCAATTTCCAGTACGCCTGCGAGAATATCAATAACTGCTTCGCCGATAGCCACCAGCGCTTCCACCACTTCGTCCAAAAACTGCTCCGCCGTGTCAATAATGACAGCTTGAAAAATGTCCGCCATCGTTTGTTCCAAATCCCGGGATGCCTGCATGAGGTTTTCCAAAGCCTGCGTCGGGTGTTTGACGGTTTCGGTGATGAGCGTCGCGAGGGTGACGCCAACTTCCAGCGCTCCCCTGACTACTTCGGTGACAATCTCCACCGAGCGTTTTGCCATCCAGCTTACCAGCTTGAAGACGGCATAGCCTGCATTCAGCACGCCCTCCACTACTTTTGCCAGACCAGGCAGGAAATCTTTTTCAATGTAATTCAGCAGGTAGTCCACCGAGTTGCCGACGCGCACGGTAGCTTCGGCCAACTGAACCAGGATAAGCTCGCCCATGGCCTCCGCCCACTCGAAGACCTCAATGAGGGTGCTGCCGATGTCTTCGATGGTGAGCAAAATCTTATCGAAGATTGCGTTGGTTTGCTGGGCAGCCCAGTCGAGCACCTCCGTGACCGATTTTTTTACAAAACGGATCGCCAGCACCGCTTCCCGCCAGAGGGCGGAGGCGAGGTCTTCGCCCCGTTCGAGCAGCCAGTTGAGGATGTCTCCCACCGGGCCCAAGGCTTGAAGAATGCCGTTCACGATTTTGCGGAAAACAAAGTAGGTTTCGCTCACCACCGTTTCCAGCATCTCGACGACGGTGGCGCCCACTTCGAGTGCTGCTTCGATGAGGCGGGCAGCAGTTTTATAAGTAAACTCAACCATGCTTCGGGTGAATTCCACGACGGTTTTTCCCAGTTCAAAAGCTGCTTTGATAACTTCTTTCAGCAAATCCATGGCCAGTGTGAATACATCTTTCAGCAGTCCGAGGAGCGTTTCCCCCAGTGTGAAAACAGCTTCGACAATTTTCCGGATCGCTTCGATGCTTTGCTGCGCAATGGAAATAATCATGTCAACTAAGATTTTCCCGGCTTGAATCAGCCCGTCCACAATTTTGACCACCGTGTCAATGGCGGCGGTCACAATGTATTCCGTGAACTCTGCCAGGGTGGTGCCGATGCGGGCGGCGGAGCGGGCGATTTCCATGACAAAGTCGGCACCGGCATCAATCACTTCGTCAAACAATTCTGCCAGCGTATTTCCCAAATCGGTGAAGGCACGCACTATTTCATCAAAAAGGCTGGCCGGGCGGAGGATGGCAGCTTCGCAAATTTCCACGATAGTCTTCCCGATTTCGAGTAGCGCCTGTACGGTGTTGCGGATGAGCGTGAAGCCAAACACGAGTGCTTGTTCGAGAATGTTGCCGATGGATTTTCCGATTTCGAGGAGTGCTTCGACACCTTTCCTGACAATGCTGTAAGCTTGCGTGGCCATCCAGGAGAGGAACTCTCCAAGTACTCTTCCGAGTTGGTCAATGGCTTTGAGCACGGTGACCAGCGCGTCAAAAGCCAGATTGAAAGCGGCTTCGAGTACCTCGAACATGGCGCGTCCGATGGCTTCCAGGCCCTGGATGATTTTTTTCACCAACTGATAGCCCGTCACAACGGCTGCTTCCAAAAGTTCAAAAACGGTTTTACCTGCTTCTACCAAAGCCCGCACGAGGTCGGCGACCTCTTCCACTGCCCAGTTCACCACGTCGGCAAGCGCATCAGCCATGGTTTCCACAGCGCTCACGATAGCATCAACCACGGAAGTCACAGCTTCGGAAAGGGCATCGGCCACGTCCTCGAAAAATTCGACTACCGGCTCGTCGGTCTCACCGTCGGGGCGGGCCGGCGTTCTGCCTTCCATTTGCCGCATGGCTGCACCGGCATCCCGGAGCCAGTAAAGCGTCTCCTTGATGCTTTCCTCGTCTTTTTCGCCGTTTTCCCTGATGACGAAATCCCGCATGAGGGTTCGCCCCTGCAAGCGCGGCAGTTGGCTGACGGCGTGAACGATGCCCCGCGCCTGCCCAGCATTGCGGTAGCCCTGTATGACTGCCAGCCGCTCTCCGGTTCCCATGACAGCTACGTTTTGAAAAAACTCCCGGTGCTCCATCGGGTCGCTGAGGGTGGTGGCGTAGGTTTCTGCCAGCCTGACGGCATGGCTTGCTTTCTCGCTGTACACCGCCCGGAAAGCAGGCGCCAGTTCTGACTTTTTATAATTGGAACTCAGCAGGGCATCCCGTAGCTGGGTTCTGCTTCGGAAGGACGATTTGACCACCGCTTTCAGAATCCGGTTGTCAGGATTGAAGGCAGCGACGTGCAGATTGGGCCGCTTATCAGGCACGGGAGCGCTCTGGGTTCGCGTGGGAGCGGCGCTCTTTTTTGGCGTGGCGCTGCTCTTTTTGGACGTAGTTTTCTTTGAATTCGCCATGATGAGGAAGTTTTAAAATTACGTAAAGCAGGCAGGGAGTAATGGCTGGCGTAAAGTCCAATGGAATTTAAATATCCAGGTAGCCCCATTGCCCCAAAGCCATTTCACTATGGGTGTAACATGTAAAGTGTTGAAATTGCAGCCTTTTAAAAAAAGAGCAGCGTTGGTGCGGAATGGAATTATCCTCCTTGAAAAACCCACTTAAAACTCAATCAGGGAATTTGGCACTCAAGCCTTTCACAGGCTATCAAGTAATAAAAACTGCCTTTGAATGGATGAATCCAAAGGTAGATAAATACGGGGTATAAAAAAAACAACTCGCCTGCGATTTTTTGAATTCGCCTGATGTACTTTTTAATCAACAATCATGTAATCCTCAATCATCAATAGTTTGCTCAAAGGGTTAATCCAACTGATAAACCAAGGCCATTCCCACCAAAAACAAATAATCCCCTACTTTAGCCGCAAAACCTGCGGACCGGATGCCACAAACGCTCACATTGCCTTTCACTGCCGTCAAGTTGCGCCTCTCCACCGGCGAGGAACTGGCTTTCCCGCTGTCCGATGCCAATGCCCTGCAACTTGGGCCGGACGTGGCGGAACTGGCGAAGAAATTTGCCGGGCGTTTCCAAAAAAAACAACTCGACCGGGGGAAATTCATGGGCCTGCTCGACCAGTTGCGCGCGGGGGAGTTTTCGTCCAAAAAAATCAACGTCCCGTTCCCGAAGGCAACAGACGGCATCAGCTACCCGGCCTTCGAGTTGTCGTTCGACTGTTTTTTTCAAAACAGGGGCGACGGCGTGTGGGGCATCCTGCCCGCCCTCGGCATGGAGGCGATGGCCCCGACGGAGGAGGAGTTGGTGAAAAACCTGACGGAAGTGGTGCGGGTGGAATTTTCCTCTAAAAAACGGCTCCAGAGCGTCCACCAGATTTTAGCTGCCAACTGGTTCGACGGGGCGGAAATCGTGCAGTCGGACATCCGGCTGAAAACCTGGTCGCCTTCGGAACTCGTTGATTTACAAAAAGATAAACAACAGGAACTGCTGCCCAAGGTCGCCGAAAAAATGACCGCCGACCAGCCCCGTTCCTACGGCCAGGAGGAAGAACTGGCGCTCGTGGAGCGGATTTTGAAAAGCCGGTTCAGCCGCAACGTGCTGCTGGTGGGGGCTTCCGGCACCGGCAAAACGGCGCTCGTGCAGGAGTTGGCCCGCCAGAAAAAAACGCTCGGCATCGAACCGGAAATCTGGGAAACCACCGCCTCCGTGCTCATCAAGGAACTGACCACCGACTCCGGCTGGCAGGACAACCTCAGCCATCTCATCAAGGAACTGACGCTCAAGGGCGACATGCTGTTCGTGCGCAACCTGGCCGAACTGTTCGAGGTCGGGCAGTACGAGGGCAATGCCGTGAGCCTCGGCGAGTACCTGCGGCCTGCCCTCAGCCGGGGCGAAATCACCCTCATCGGCGAGTGTACGCCGGAGGAGCGTGCCCGCATCGAACTGCGCAGCCCCGGCTACCTGGCGTTTTTTCAAACGGTGCAACTGGAGGAGCCGAAGGGCGAGTTGGAGCGCATCATTTTACAAAAAACCACCGACCTCGCCGGGCAACGGAAAGTGACGCTGGAACCCGAAGCCGTGCGGGAAATCATCCGCCTGCACCGCCGTTTTTCGCCGTACTCCGGCATGCCCGGCAAGCCCATCCGTTTCCTCGAAAGCATCCTGTTCGGCCTCTCCGACCCGCCCGTTTCCCCAAAAACCAAAAAACCGTCCGCCGTCTCCCGTCCATCGTCCGCCGTCTCCCGCCAGACCGTGCTGGAAAACTACTGCGAGGAGTCTGGCCTGCCGCCGTTCATGCTCGACCCGGCGCTTCCGATGGACGTGGAGGCAATCCGCAACCGCTTCAATACCAACGTGTTCGGGCAGGAGCGGGCCGTCGGTGCGGTGGTGGACATGCTGGCGGCGGTGAAAACCGCCCTGACCCGCACGGGCAAACCCATCGCCTCGTTCCTGTTCGCCGGGCCGACTGGCGTGGGCAAAACCGAATTGGCCAAAGAACTGGCGGCGTTCCTCTTCGGCAGCCGGGAGCGGATGCTGCGCTTCGACATGAGCGAGTTCAGCAACCCCTGGTCGGTGATGCGCCTGACCGGCGAAGGCTACTACGCCGAAGGACTGCTCACTTCCGCCGTGCGGCGGGAGCCGTTCTGCGTGTTGCTGTTCGATGAAATAGAAAAGGCCGACCCGAAATTTTACGAACTGCTGCTGCAAATCCTGAGCGAGGGCCGGCTGACCGACAGCCGGGGCCGGATGGTGAATTTTTGCAGCGCCATCATCATCATGACTTCCAACATCGGGGCGGCCAACCTTTCGGCGAACCGCATTTCGTGGAAAAAAGAACTGAATGTTGAGGACGTGACGGCGCATTTCACTTCCGCCATCGAGCGGTATTTCAGGCCGGAATTGTTCAACCGCATCGACGCTGTCGTGGCGTTTTCGCCGCTCACGCAACAGACCATGCGCCATGTGGTGGAGCGGGAGCTTGATTTACTGAAAAAACGGGAAGGCATCCGCTTCCGTCACATCGGCCTCTCGGTTTCCCCGGAGGTGCTCGACCACCTGGCGCAGGTGGGCTACGATGCCCGCTTCGGTGCCCGCTACCTCCAACGGGCCATCCGAGAAAAACTGACGGTGCCGCTGGCGCAGGAACTCAACCGGTACGAGTTCGACGAGCGACTCAGTGTGCAGGTGACATTGGCCGAGGGCCACCTCCGCATCGAAACCGATGCCGACCCGCTCGGCTTCGACCTGCTGATGGAGCAGTGGGACAAGCTCACGCTGGCGGAAAAAACCTCGCACCAGCGCCGGAAAATCATGCTGCTGCTCGAAAGCCCGCTGTTCCTGCGGTTCCAGAGCGAGTTGGACTTGCTGGAAAGCGAAAAAAAACGGCAGGAAGCAGCGTTTTGGCGGGAAGCGTTGCAAGCCAAACGATACGCTGCGCTGCTCGAAAGCCAGGCGAAGGCGGAGTCGGTCAACGGGAAAATCCAGGATTTGGAAGTGGAAATTGCGCTGGCCAGCATGGAGCAGGGCGTGTTCCAGACGGATTTCGGCATCCGCCTGGAAGCCTGGGAGGCCGAATTTTTCAGCCTCCAAGTTGAACTTCACAGCCAGATTTTCCCCAAGCGGGATGTGTGCCACTTCGCCATCTACGGCTCCGGGTTGGAGGAGGTGCTGCGTTTTTACTTAGCCTTGTTTGCCCAAAAAAACATCGGGATAAAAAAAGCGGAAACCGTGTGGTTCCGGGAAGATTTCGTCGGTGAAATGCCCGCCCCTGCTGCCTCCGCCGAGGCCGGACCGGAGGACGGGGAGGACCAGCCGGAAGAAAAACGGGTGCCCGTTGCGTACTACCGGCACCCCTGCCCCGACGGGCAATTGGAGCGCCTGAAATTCCCGCCCCCGCAAAAAGACGACCTGCTGACCGGCATCGAACTGGAACTGACGGCCCCGTGCGTGTGGCTGTACCTGCGGGACGAGAAGGGCTTCCAGCGCTGGGAAACGAACGTGAAGGGGCAGTTCGAGGACTACGGGATTTTTACTTCCCTTCAGAAAAACCACCCGCCCGAAGGCATCCACCGGAAGGCATTTTACCAAAAAAACAAGCCCCGGCGCATCGTTGGCAGGGACAGCGTGACGGACTCCAGGCTCGGCATCAACGCCCCGTCCGGTTCCGCTGAAATGCTTCCGGCCTTCCTCGAAA
>JACRAN010000306.1 GCA_016234735.1 Bacteroidota bacterium
GATTTGATTGCGGATTTACGATTGCGGATTTCGGAATCGAGTCCACAATCCGAAATCCACAATCCGAAATCCGCAATCCGAAATGATAGAGCTTCCCATCGCAGAACCTGCCGAACCCCGCCGCCGAAAGCCCGACTGGCTGAGGGTGAAATTGCCCATCGGCGAAAAATACAAGCACGTCCGCCAACTCGTCGATACCTACAACCTGCACACCATCTGCCAGAGCGGCAACTGCCCCAACATGGGCGAGTGCTGGGGCGAAGGCACGGCCACGTTCATGATTTTGGGCAATACCTGCACACGCTCCTGTTCGTTTTGTGCGGTGAAAACGGGCCGCCCACCAGAGTACGACACCGACGAGCCGCGCCGGGTGGCCGAGGCCATCCACCTGATGCAGGTGAAACACGCCGTCATCACTTCCGTCAACCGCGACGAACTGGCCGACCGGGGTGCCGAAATCTGGTACCAGACGGTGCGGGCCGTGAAGGAAATGTCGCCGGCCACCACCATCGAAACGCTCATCCCCGACACCAAAGCCAACTGGGAAGCGCTCGAACGCATGATTTCCGGCGGGCAGGAAGTCGTCAGCCACAACATGGAAACCGTCGAGCGGCTCTACCGCAAGGTGCGCCCGCAGGCGAAGTACAGCCGCAGCATGGAGCAAATCAAACGCACGAAGGAGTACGGCAAACGCACCAAATCGGGCGTGATGGTTGGCCTGGGCGAGACCCCGGAGGAGATGTTCCAAATCATGGACGACCTGCGGGAACATGGCTGCGATGTGCTGACCATCGGGCAGTACCTCCAGCCCACCAAAATGCACCTGGAAGTGGCAGAATTCGTCCACCCCGACCAGTTTGCCGAGTACAAGGAGGCAGGCTTGAAACGAGGATTTGCTTTTGTGGAGAGCGGGCCGCTGGTTCGGTCGAGCTACCATGCGGAGCGGCATTTGTGATTACCACAGAGGTGGCTTTTTTGATATTATTTATGTATTTTTGAAAAAAATCGAAGATGGAAACTGTAACCAAAGGCTTGACCTACCAGGAATTCAAACAAATGGAGTTCGATGACAACGATACTTCCTGGTATGAGCTTATAAATGGCGAACTCGTGAGAAAACAATCCCCCACCATCCGGCACCAGAATATTTCTGGCAACATCTACTTTCAACTTAGGCTGTTCGTCCAAAAAAAATCACTTGGGAAAGTCTTGACCGCTCCGCTTGATGTGGTTCTCGACGACGGCAACGCCTACCATCCTGACGTGCTTTTTGTCAAAAAAGACAGGTACCACATCCTCGATGAAAAGGAGGAGGTTGTCATCGGGGCACCTGATTTGGTGGTGGAAATCCTCTCAAAAGGAACGGCCATTTACGACAAGGGCGACAAGAAGGATATTTATGAAAAATATGGCGTCCGTGAATATTGGCTGATAGAACCCCGCAACAAGTCCATCGAGATTTATTCCTTCGTTGAGCAGCGCTTCAAGCTGGTGCAGTACGCGGAAGAAACCGGCACCGTACAGTCGCTGGTGCTGAAAGGTTTCAAAATTGATTTAACAAAGATTTTTGAAGATTAATCTGCATTCGCCAATAAAATTAAGGCGCAAAGTGGCTTCCGAAAACGTCACTTTGCGCCTTTTCTTTTATACCCAAAGTCAAAATCCTGCGTTTCAATCGGCATGGCTACATCGAAAAAAATAAGGCAAGCGAACCTGCTTTTGGCGGCATTGCTGGCGGGCTGCCTGTTATTTTTTTCGATAAAAACCAGCGCCCAAACCAGCTTCCACCTCCAACTCAAACCCCTCGACCACGACTCGGTTTTCCTCAAAAAACTCGTCCAGTTTCAAACCTCATTCAAGGATACCACGCTCATTTTCAACGAGTTGAAAAACATCCGCTCACAACTGCACGCCCTTGCCCACCTCGAAGCCTCCATCGACAGCACCGCCCGGCAGGACAGCGCCTTCACCGCCTGGCTGCACATCGGCCCGGCCTACGAGTGGGCCAGCCTCGCCAACGGCAACGTGGACGCCGACTTCCTCGACCGGAGCGGCTTCCGGCAGCGGCTGTTCGACGGCAAGCCGCTCCGTTTCACCGACATCCTGAAAATGCAGGAGCGCCTGCTCGAACAGGCCGAGAACAATGGATTCCCATTTGCCGCCGTCCGGCTGGACAGTTTGCAGTTCGACAGTTCGACGGTTGGCAGTTGGCAGCCCGGCAGCCCGGCAGCCCGAAATCCGAAATCCGAAATCCGAAATCTCAAATCCCCGATGTCCGCCAAAATTTTTCTCGACAAAGGCCGCCTCGTTTTTTTCGACAGCCTGAATGTGGAGGGCGATGTGAAGATTTCAAAAAACTACCTTTCCAACTACCTCGGCATCCGGCAAGGAGAACTGTACAGCCGACGTAAAGTGCTGAAAATCAGGGACCGGCTGAGAGAGTTGCCGTTTCTGAAAGAAAAAAGCAATGCCCTCGTCAGCTTCCTCGACGACCGGGCCAGTGTGCGGCTTTTCCTCGAAAAAAAGAAGGCCAGCCGCTTCGATTTCCTGCTCGGCCTACTGCCCGACAATGGCAGGGCCGAGCAAAAACTGCTCATCACCGGCACGTTCAATGCGGAATTTCAGAACCAATTTGGCCTCGGCGAGCGCATCTACGCTGCGTTCGAGCGGCTGCGCCCGCAGACGCAACGGCTGGAGGTGGCCTTCGCCTACCCGTACATGCTGCAACTGCCCTTCGGCGTGGATTTGAAGTTCAACCAGTACAAACGGGACAGCACCTACACCGACATTATCGGCGAATTCGGGGTGCAGTACCTCTTCGAAGGCGGCAACTACCTCAAGGCATTTTGGAACACGACCGCCTCCAACCTGCTGTCGGTGGACACCGTCGCCATCCGGCAGGGGCGCTTCCCGGCGCAGTTGGACGTGAAAAATTCGGCTTTCGGACTGGAGGCGAGCTGGCAGGCGCTCGACTACCGCTTCAACCCCCGCAAGGGCTGGTCGGTGCTGCTGAAAGGCAGCGCCGGTACCCGCCAGATACAGCGCAACCAGGCGATTCTGAACGTGGCGGAAAATTTTTACGACACCCTGCCGGGCCGCACGTTCCGGTTCGTGCTGGACGGGAAGGTGGAGCGCTACTTCCCGCTGATGCAGCGCAGCGCCGTGAAGTTGGCCGCCCGCAGCGGGGCCATCATTTCGGAGGAGAAAATTTACGGGAACGAGCAGTACCGAATCGGCGGCAACCGCCTGCTGCGGGGCTTCGACGAGGAGAGCGTGTTCGCCACGTTTTTCAGTGTTTTTTCACTGGAATACCGGCTGCTCCTCGGCCAGAATTCCTACTTCTACACCTTCGGCGACTACGGCTACGCGGAAGACCGCCGCATCGGGCAGACCGACCGCTTCGACCGGCTATTCGGCTTCGGCGGTGGCCTGACGTTCGAGACGACGGCTGGCGTGTTCGGCATCAGCCTGGCGGTGGGGAAAAGCGAAGGGGTGCCCTTCGATTTCAGGAACCCGAAGGTGCATTTCGGGTACGTGAGTGTGTTTTGAGCGACAATAATTGGAACACGCGGACGGCACGTATGCGGCGGAGATGATGAAGGGGAAACGTCTGATTGGATACCTGAATCAGGAAATTTCAAAATTACTCAATTTCCAATTTCCGCCCTGCGGCTACTTTTTCTCTTTTTTCTTGAAATCCCCGTTTTTCCAGGCATCGAAAAACTGCTTCCACGCAATCGGGTTGAAGATGTTCATCGGGGGGGTCTGGCCGATGTAGTAGTAGCTGCGGGCCTGCTGGCGCAGGTAGTAGTTGGCGTGTTCGGCACCGACGGAGGGCACCGTGCTTCGCATCCGCTCCAGGGTTTCGTTGGCCACGTTGCGCAGTGCCCGTTCCTCCATCTCGGAAGTGACGTCCATGGCGAGGAATTCGAGCTTGAAATGCTCCTTGCTGGGCCAGGGGAACACCACCGTTTCGGGCAGGTTGATGGCATCCTGCGACATGAGTTGCACGAGGGAGTAGCGGCTGTCCTTGAGGTGGGTCGGAATGACGAACTGTACCGTTTTGTAGCCCACTGCCGTGAATTCAATCACATCCCCCTTCTCCACCACGATGGAAAAAAAGCCGCTGAAATCGGAGTACGTGCCGCGATATTTGCCCTTCACCGCAATGTTGGTGTACGGCACCGGAATCAGTTCCGAGGTGGTGCCGTCAAGCACCATGCCGGAGAACTGCACGAGGTTGGAGTCCTGCACCACCCGTTGGGCGGAGAGGGTTCCGAAAAACAACAGGGCCAGGATGGTGGTGCCGAATATTTTCAATTTCATAATTTTCAAAGTTCAAACCTGAAGGACGGAAAACGGGCGTTGGGGGAATGCCCGATGCTAAATTTCTTTTTTAAGACGCAGGGCTGCCTGCAAAAGTTGGCAACGGCTGCCAAAATTAGGACTTTTGTAACGATGAAACGACATGCTATCCACTGGATATTGATTTTTTGTGCGGTGGCCGCCAAACTTTCCGGTCAGCCTGCGCCCGATGTCCGGGTGTATTCAAACACAAATCTCGGAGCCGAGGCATGGGCAGCGGCGAAGTCGTCCATCGTTTTGCTCCGCAATGAAAATGCCTTGCTCCCGGTGAAAAATTTGGACGGGCAGCGCATTTCGTGGCTGACTTTTGGCCTCCCCGAAAAAAACGTGTTTGAAGAGACGCTGGCGAAATACGTCCGGGACGGCGGCCCCCAGAAATTGCCCCTCGAAAAAGACCTGCTCATCGTTGCCCTCGACGCTGCCAGGTTCAGCCCGCTCAATCCCGATTTTCAGCAGTTCGGGCAGCAGGTGAAAATGTACGCCGGGCGGAGCAGCGTGGTCGCCGTTTTATTTGGCAATCCGCAGGTTATCAATGACTTGGAAGTTCTTCGGCAGGCAGGGGCGCTTCTTTTCGTGCCCGGCACAGACGATGCCAGCCAGTCCGTCGCCGCCCAAATCATCTTCGGCGGCTGCGCCGCAAACGGCACGTTGGCCGCCGACCTCGGCATTTTTTTCCAACGCGGCAGCGGCATTTCCACCGGGCAGACCCGCCTCGGCTATGCCCCGCCCGAAACCGTCGGCCTCAACGGTCAACTGCTCGAAGACAGCATCACCGCCATCGTCGAAGCGGGCATCCGGGCACAGGCATACCCCGGCGCTCAGGTGCTGGTGGCGAAGGACGGGCAGGTGGTTTTCCACAAAACCTGGGGCTACCACACCTACGACAGCCTCCAAGCCGTCAGCCCGACCGACCTCTACGATTTTGCGTCCGTCACCAAAGTCACCTCCACGCTGCCTGCGCTGATGAAACTCTACGGCGAGGGCCGGTTCGACCTCGATGCGCCACTGAAAACGTACCTGCCATTTTTCAAAAAATCGGACAAAGCGGACGTGACCTATCGGCAGTTCCTCGCCCACAACGGTCGCCTGAAACCGAGCATCGTCTTCTGGCGGGAGGCGCAGGACGGGCACGGCCACTGGAAAAAACGCAGCTTTCGCAACCACTGTTCCAAGCGCTACCCCATCCGAATCGCGGACAGTTTGTTTTTGTTCAAAAATTATAAAAAGCAGATTTACAAGGGAATACGTGACTTGCCGCTCAATGAAAAACCCGGCTACGTGTATTCCGACCTGTCGTTCATCCTCTACCCGAAGGTGGTGGAGAAGCTGACCGGCGAGCCGTTGGAGAAGTATCTGAACGAAACTTTTTACGGGCCGCTGGGTGCCACCACGCTGACTTACAACCCGCTTCTCCGTTTTCCGGTCGGGAGCATCGTGCCGACGGAGCGGGACACTTTTTTTAGAAAAACGCAAGTACACGGCACAGTGCATGACGAGACGGCGGCCATGCTGGGCGGGGTTTCCGGCCACGCCGGGCTGTTCGGCTCCGCCAATGATTTGGCCAAGCTGGTGCAACTGTACCTCAACGGCGGCGAGTACGGCGGCGAGCGGTTCATCAGCGAGGCGGCGGTGCGGGAGTTCACCCGCTGCCAGTTTTGCGGCGAGGGCAACCGCCGGGGCCTTGGCTTCGACAAGCCGCTCATCGAGTACGACCCCGCGCAGAGCTACGTGGCGAAGGATGCCAGCCCGGCCAGTTTCGGGCACTCCGGCTACACGGGCACGTTTTTTTGGGCCGACCCGGCATACAACCTCCAGGTGATTTTTTTGAGCAACCGCGTGTATCCTGACCGCTCGCACACGGGCCTCTCCGATTTGAACATCCGGCCCAGGGTGCAGCAGGTGGTTTACGATGCGATGCGGAATTTTCAGCCTCCGAGGAACGATTGAAAGTTTTCTGAATGCACCAGCGTGGCTTTTTTTTGTTTGCCTAACGCTCCCTCACGAATGCTTCCAAAGTACATGAAACCTTGCTTTTGGGGATTATAATCCCCAAAAACCATGACTTTTGGGGATTATAATCCCCAAAAGTTCAAGAATAGCAATTTGAGGTTCCACTGCCAATTCCTTGCAAACCCACGCTTCTCATCTCTCATTTTGGATGTCTGCCGTATTTTGCCGAAAACAAACAAAACCGTTGTCCATGAAAATAACTTGCACCACTTCTATCTTCTTGATTTTCAGCCTGTTAAAACTCCACGCCCAACCGCTTTACGACCCGAACCAAATCACCGTCATGGAAATCACCTTCGCCCAGAGCAACTGGGACCAACTCCTTGACGACTTCTACGCCGCTGGCAACGGCGAGCGACTGCTGGCCAACGTGGAAATCAACGGCGTGGCTTTCGACAGCGTGGGCATCCGCTACCGGGGCGGCAGCACCTACAGCCCCACCAACACCAAGAACCCGCTGAATATCAAGTTGGACTACGTGAAAAACCAGGATTACGAAGGCTATGATGTGCTGAAACTCGGCAACGGGGCCAAAGATCCCTCCTGGTTGCGGGAAGTGCTGTCGCTTGAAATCGCCCGGAATTACATGGAAGCGCCGCAGGCCAACTACGCCAGCGTGTACGTCAACGGGAACTTCCTCGGCCTCTACAACAACGTGGAGAGCATCAACGCCAGGTTTTTTGAAGACCGCTTCCTCTCCAATGCCGACAACGCCCGCTTCGAGTGCAACCCGACTTACCCCTTCGACGATATTCCGCTCAATCCGCCGTTCGGCTGCAACGTCGGGCACGGGGCGGCGCTGGAATACCTCGGCGGCGGTATCATCTGCTACTTCGACCACTACGAAATGCAGTCGCCCACGGGCTGGGAAGACCTGCGGGACCTGACCGAGGTCTTGCAAAACAATCCGCCCGCCGCCCGCACCAAAGCTGACCTCGACCGTTTCATCTGGATGTGCGCCCTGAACGGCCTGCTGGCCAACCTCGACAGCTACCTCGGCGCAGGCAGCCGCAATTATTTCATCGGAAAAGCCGACAACGGCCGCTTCGTACCCTGCCCCGACGACTTGAACGAGTCCTTCGCCCGCTTCCCCTGGACGACCGTGCCGCAGGCAGCGGGACCGCAGCCGCCGCTCTCATTTTACACCAACCTCGACCCGTTCCTGGGGGCAAACGACGCGACAAAACCCCTGCTGAAAACCATTTTTGGCAACGCCACCTGGAAGCGGATGTACACGGCGCACCTCCGCACGATGATGGCGGAAATGTTTGGAAGCGGCTGGTTCGGGCAGCGCACCGAAGCGCTGCAAAACCTCATCGGCGACGAGGTGCTTTCCGATGCCAACCATTTTTACACCCACGATGAATTTTTGCAAAACCTGAACTCCACGGTCATCGACTTTTACAACGGCGAGGATGCCTACGGCCTGCTGCCACTCATGGATGGGCGCATCGCCTTCCTGCAAAACCTGCCGGAATTTCAGGCGGTGCCGCCGGTCATTTCAGGCATCGCCGCATCGCCCGGCCAACCGCAACCGGGCACGGAAGTGACCTTCACGGCTTCGGTCAGCGGCGGCGGCACGGTGCTGCTCGGCTACCGGGGCACCCGCAAGGACATGTTTGACCTCGTGCCCATGTTCGACGACGGGGCGCATGGCGACGGTGCCGCCAACGACGGCGTTTTTGGGGCAAAAATCACCGTGCAGGTGGGCGGTGTGCAGTACTACATTTACGCGGAAAACAGCGCTGCGGGCCTATTTTCGCCGCAGCGGGCGGAGTTTGAGTTTTATGAAATCAGCACCTACGGCGATGCCGTCATCAACGAACTGATGGCCGCCAACAAGTCCACCGTCGCTGACCAGGACGGCGAGTACGACGACTGGGCGGAAATTTACAACACCACCAGCGCCACCATCGACCTGAGCGGCTGGTACCTCAGCGACAACGCACAGCTACTCACAAAGTGGCAGTTCCCGGCTGGCGTTTTCCTCAACGCCGGTGCCTACCTCACCGTGTGGGTGGACGACGACGAAACCCAGGCGGGCCTGCATACCAGTTTCAACCTCTCCGCCAGCGGCGAGTCGCTTTTTTTGGTGAAACCCAGCGGCACGGTGGCTGACCAGGTGACGTTCGGCGCACAGGCCGACGACATCTCGCTGGCCCGCTGCCCGAACGGGACGGGTACGTTCGTGGCCGCTTCGCCAACGTTCGGGGCGGAGAACACCCCCGGCTGCACGACCGGCACGGAAGATTTTTTTGAAAAACCCGAGGTAAAAATTTTCCCGAATCCCGCCTCCGAAACCGTGTCCATCCTCGCCGATTTGCCGGGCGAGCGGGCGGCGGAGTTGGTGTCGCCCATCGGGCAAACGCTCCGGCAGGCGAAATTTAACGCCCGGTTGGAATGGGACATCAGCGGGCTGCCAGCAGGAATGTATTTCATCGAAATTGACGGAAAAAAGAGGGGGAAACTATTGATAATCAGGTGATTGCAATACAGCCTGATTTCTTTAAAATGTAGTTTGCAGTTCTCCTACAACCAACATGGCGCTTTCGCTATATGTTGCGTCAGATTCTTGAAACCGCTTTGATTAAAGAAAAATAAATACCTTTGAACGCTCAAGGGACGCAAGTCCACCTATCGTCAACTACCATCCTCAGGAAAAGAACTCCCAATTTCATTTACCGAGAAAAAAAACTGGCTGCCAACTGCCCTGTAACTGCTGTGTTTTGAAAGAAGTTACAGGGCCACAGTAAAAATGGGTTGCAACCAAATGACTACCTTTGGCGTAGAAACCTGGCTGCTTTGTTTTAAAAAATTTCGATACGTAATTTCAAGAATAATAATAGAATAGTCTCACTATGGCACATGTTTTAATTGTTGACGACGAAGTGCCCATCCGGCGCACATTGAAAGAAATCCTTGAGTTTGAAAAGTTCAAGGTGGACGAAGCTGCCGATGGCCTGGAGTGTCTCGCACAGTTGAAAAAAGCGCAGTACGATGTCATCCTGATGGACATCAAAATGCCGAAAATGGACGGCATGGAAGCGCTCGAACGCATCCAGATACTGGCCCCCGACACGCCGGTCGTCATGATTTCCGGCCACGCCAACATCGACACGGCGGTGGAAGCGGTGAAAAAAGGGGCATTCGACTTCATCTCCAAACCACCTGACCTCAACCGCCTGCTCATCACGGTGCGCAATGCCCTCGACAAATCGAGCCTCATCACCGAGACCAAAGTGCTCAAGCAGCGGGTCTCGACCTACAAAACCCAGGAGATGATAGGCGAATCGGACCGGATGAAAAAAATCCAGGAGACCATCGATAAAATTGCCCCAACGGACGCCAGGGTGCTCATCACCGGCCACAACGGCACGGGCAAGGAGCTGGTGGCCCGCTGGATACACGAAAAAAGCAACCGCTCGAAAGGCCCCATCGTGGAGGTGAACTGCGCAGCCATCCCCTCGGAACTCATTGAAAGTGAGCTGTTTGGGCACGAAAAAGGCTCGTTTACCTCTGCCCACAAGCAGCGTCTCGGCAAGTTCGAGCAGGCCAACGGCGGCACCATCTTCCTCGATGAAATCGGCGACATGAGCCTCGATGCCCAGGCCAAAGTGTTGCGGGCTTTGCAGGAAAACAAAATCACGAGGGTCGGTGGCGAGAAGGAAATCCGGGTGGACGTGCGGGTGCTGGCGGCCACCAACAAAGATTTGCGCAAAGAAATCGAAGCCAAACGGTTCCGGGAGGACTTGTATCATCGCATAGCCGTCATCATCATTGAAGTGCCGCCGCTCAACGACCGCCGGGGCGACATACCCATGCTGGTCGAACATTTCATCGACCAGGTTTGCAACGAGTACGGCATTACACCAAAAAAAATCACGAAGGAAGCGCTCGTGGCTCTGCAAAATGTCAACTGGACCGGCAACATCCGGGAGCTTCGCAACGTGGTGGAGCGCCTCATCATCCTCAGCGGCAACGAAATCACGGCGGAGGATGTGCTGAACTACGTCGGGCCGTTTCAGCGACTGGAGTAACACGGTTTGATGGTTCCATTGCTTCATGGTTTCATTGTTTCATGGCTTGCGGGACAATGAAGCAATGGAACAATGAAAAAGCCTGTCGGGTAGCAATTCCGGCAGGCTTTTTTGCCCTGAAAACGTTTTTGTTGGGTGCGAAGCAGCATTTTTGCGGCAGCAATTTAAAAGTCTGAAAAATATGACCGAGCATCAAAACAACCTGCCGACAAAAGGCAGGCAGCGGATGAAAAAATGGGACCACCTGAAAGGTGAGAACTCGTGGACGATGTTCAAGGTGGTTTCGGAGTTTGTGGACGGCTTCGAGCGGCTGAACAAAATCGGGCCGTGCGTGTCCATTTTCGGCTCGGCTCGCACCAAATCTGACAATCCGTACTACAAAACGGCGGTCGATATTGCCCGCCTGCTGACGGAAGCGGGCTGGGGGGTCATCACCGGCGGCGGCCCGGGCATCATGGAGGCGGGCAACAAGGGAGCCTCGTTGAGCGGCGGCGTGTCCGTCGGGCTGAACATCCACCTGCCGTTCGAGCAAAACCACAATTCCTACGTGGACAACGACAAGAACCTGGAGCACCGCTACTTTTTCGTGCGCAAAGTGATGTTCGTGAAATACGCCCAGGGCTTTGTGGTGATGCCCGGCGGCTTCGGCACCCTCGACGAAGCATTTGAAGTGCTGACGCTGGTGCAAACCAAGCGCATCGACCGGGTGCCGGTCATCCTTGTCGGGAAGAGTTTCTGGGAGGGCTTGATTGATTGGGTCAAGGAAGCGATGCTCGAACGGGAGCACAACATCAACCCCGCCGACCTGAACCTGTTTTGGGTGGTGGACGAGCCGGAGGAGGTCGTCAAAATCATCACGGAATTTTACGCCCACGGCGAGAACGTGCGGCCCAATATTGATTTGTGATTGGGAATTGGGTATTGGGTATTGGGAATTAGGTATTGGGTATTAGGAATTTGTTTATTCACAGCCCAAAATACCCAATACCTAATTCCCAATACCTAATTCCTAATTCCCAATACCTTTTTCTTTTTGGCAATGGCGAGGAAGCATTTTTCGTAGGTTTCGATGGCCTGAAGTTCGTAGTGGCCGAGCAGGTAATCGATGATTTTAGTTTCGCAGGCCATGATGGTATCACCCTCCGCTACCCACTCCGGGTGTTGGCTCAATTGAATGTCGTAGCCTTTTTTCCGGTTCAACAACCCTGCATAAAAAATCGCCTGCCCGGTGAAGCCGGGTTCGAGCAGCGTGAAATCCTTGTACGCCGGGCGGGTCTTCTGGATTTTGCGGAGCAGGTAGCCGTACTTCATGGTACGGTCATTCGATTTTGGCTTGTAGATGCGGTTGAAAATCTTGTCGTAGGGCCGGAAGATTAAAAACAGCCCCACCAAAAAAGCGGCGGTAAAAACCACTGGCCGGTAGTTTTTCCCTTTCCAGAAATGTACGATTGCCACCAAAATCTGGTGCAGCCCGATGCCCGCCAGCATGGCCATCGGCGGGTAGGCCACCACGTCGTAGTGGTCGGTTTTGGTTTGCGAAGACGACACAATCAACAACTGCACGGCAGCACACAGGAACATCAGCAGCGTGAAATCCCGCAGGCGAGGGTGCTGTTTTGAAAAAAGAAGGTACAGCGGCACTGGCAGCAGCAGCAGCCAGGGCATGAAAAAACTCCTCCAAAAACGGTCGAAATAATGCGTGAAAATGTGTTCATGCCCCAAGTAGGCTTCCGTGTAGCGGTTAGTCATCTCATGGAGGAACGCACGCTCCACAAAGCCCGGCAACTGCCGCTCGATATGCACGAGCCAACCGCCAACCGCCAGCAGCACCACCAGCGCCGCCAGCCACGTCGAGCCTCGTTTCAGGATGCTCCAAAGCTGTTTTTTATAAATGGCAAAAATCAGGAGGGCGGGGAAAAAGAACAGCCCGAAAATGTACTTCGTCAGCAGGGAAGCAATCACCGAGAGGGTCAGCAGCGCCAGCCAGCCGTGGCGCTGACGGGTTTCGGTAGCCTGTAGGTACTTGTAAAAAGCGACGGCCCCCGCCAGCATGTAGAACGCCAGGGCGGCATCGTGGTCGCCGGTGCGGGCGGCATGTTCCCGCACGAAGCCGACGGAAGTCACCAGCACGAAACCGGCACAGTACCCGATGCGGATGTCGCCAAATTCTTTCCTCGCCACCCAAAGGAAAAGCAGCACGGTCAGCAACGCACAGATGGCGATGGGCAGGCGCAGCGCCAGTTCGTTGATGCCCAAAATTTTCATGGAAGCCACCTGGAGCCACGTGGTGAACGGCGGTTTGGTACTGCGGTGGAGCGGGCCGCCTTCCGTCCAGAGGCTGTAATCCCGCAGGTATTTCCCCTCCTCCGTCATGTACCCGGCCCGCATGGCGAAGAGCGATTCGTCCCAATTATTGATGGGCTGCCAATCGAGGTGCAGGAACAGCGGGAAGTAAATTGCGGTGCAGAACAGCGTGAAAATCAGATATTTGCGCCAGTGTTCGTTTTTCATGTCGGTGCAAAAATAGGATTTGTTTCAACCATGCCAGAACAACCTTCACCTGCCATAAAAAAGCCGCTCCCGCTGGGGCGGAAACTGCTGTTTTCCCTCATCTCGCTGCTATTTTTCGGACTCATCATCGTGGGAGTGGGTGAGATTTTTGTACGCCTGACCGTTGGCAAAAAATATAAAATAAACGACCTGCCCCCGCCGTACAACACGGCCCAAAAAGACGGTTACCTCGGCTGGAAAATGACCCCCGGCTACACCTTCACCGGCAAAATGCGGGACCAGTTCAAGCAGGAATACGACATCAGCATCCGCTACGATGCCAACGGCTTCAAAGCGTTTGGAGACACTGCCTCGGCCAGGCCGAAGGTGCTGTTCCTCGGCGACAGCTACACGGCCAGCATCGAAGCCTCCAACAAAAAAACGTTCTACAACCTGCTGGCCGACAGCCTCGGCATCGAGGTATTTGCCTACGGCCACGCGGGTTTCAGCACCTTGCAGGAGTACATGGTTTTGGATACCTGGGTGGACAGGATCAGGCCCGACGTGGTGGTTTGGGAAACGTGCAGCAACGATTTCATCGACAATTACGCCCCGCTCGAAATCGTTTGTGGCTACAAAGTCGGGCAGCGGCGGCCCTACCTCGCCACGGACGGCAGCATTTTTTACCGCCGACCGCTGTCCGGTTGGCAATGGCTGAGGGAGCATGTTTTTTTCTTCCGGTGGCTGGAGGAGCGGTGGGAAGGGGTGGAGGAAAAAGTTTTCAAAAAAGAAAAACGGGTCGGGGAATACTACATCGCCACGGACAAGCGCAACTTCCGGCCCTTCGATGAATCCGTGAAAGTGACGGGGCAAATCATGGCGATGGCCCAAAAACGCCTTCCGGCAGGCACGAAACTGGTTGGGTTTTCTGCTGATATTTACGAGCCGCAAATGAGCGAGTTCAAGCGTATTTTTGAGGCCAACGGTTTCCCGTTTTACGAGGAACCGGCGAGGCTGCTCGAACGGACGGGTTTGGAACAAAAAATCGCCGTGAAAGCTGTCGATGAATGCCACTGGAACGAGACCGGACAGGCGCTGATAGCGGCAGGGTTGCTGCCTTTTTTGAAGCCGCTGGTCAACCAGTGACGATGCCGGGCTGTTCTCCTCAAACTGAAAAATCACATCACCCTTAAATTTTGATTTATGAAAACTCTCCCCTTCATTTTTGCTTTTTGCTTCGCAATGTTTGTCAACAACATCTCTGCCCAAGTGGTCGATATGGAGCCGATGCCCCAGCCAACCGCCCAACCCTCCAAAAGCCGGGTGTACGAGAGCGAAGAATCGATGGCGGACGGCACCAACAACGCCCTCATCGTCGAACTGGAAGTGACTAATGAAAAACTTGTGGAACGGGTCTGGAAAGACTACATGAAAGGCTACGGCGGCAAAACCAAAGGTGCCAAAGGTGGCAAAGAAAACCTGACCACCGGGGCCGAAATCGTCGGCATCAACGGGGTCACGCCTGTCAACGTGTACTCCCGCACGACCGTCAACGTGGACGGCTACGTGGAGTTGCTCACGTGGTTCGACCTCGGTGAGGAGTACCTCGCCTCCGATCGCCGGTCGCAGTACCAGGAGGCGGAAAACCTGCTGCTGAAGTTCGCCCACGAGGTGAAAGTCGAAGGCACCAAAAACGAACTGGAAGATGCATCGAGGAAGCTAAAGTCGTTTGAAAACGAAATGGACAAGCTCAAGCGCCAAAACAAGGGCTACCACAAGGACATCGAAGAGGCCGAAAAAAGGATTGCCACAGCGAAAGAAAACATCGTCAAAAACGAGGAGCAGCAGGCCGATTCCACGCAAAAAATTGACCTCCAACAGCAGTTATTAGAAGAAATAAAGCGGCGGTTGGACGAGTTGAAAAAGAATTAATCGGCATTTTGGGTGCTATGGCAACGAATTTTCGTCCAACACGCCAAGTCTCCAAAACGCTAATTTCCTCAAACATTTTCTACCTTTGCCGCACATTCATCCTCGCTAAGGAAGCTGTGCCACGCCGTTTAAAAATTCAGACCTGCAAGTTCCGGGAAGGCAAATTGGCCCGACCGCTTGCACACCGCTGAGTTTTTGGGCCGCCGGGCACGGCTTTTTTTTGTCAAAATTGAAAACTGCGTAACATGGATTTATTTCAAAAATTCAGGAGTCCCGGGCCATTGGGCAAGTGGCGTGTCGTGGCCGACGGTTATTTCATGTTCCCCCGGCTCGAAGGGGAATTGGGCAACCACATGAAATTCCAGGGCAAGGATGTCATCTGTTGGAGCATCAACAACTACCTCGGACTGGCCAACCACCCCGAAGTGCGGCAGGCCGATGCACAGGCCGCCAAAGATTGGGGACTTGCCTACCCGATGGGTGCCCGCATGATGAGCGGTGCCACCAAATACCACGACCAGTTGGAGGAAGAACTGGCCGCTTTTGTGAAAAAAGAAGCTGCCATGCTGGTCAACTTCGGCTACCAGGGCATTATCTCGGCCATCGACAGTTTAGTGAACCGCCACGACGTGATTGTGTACGATGCCGAGTCCCATGCCTGCATCGTGGACGGGGTGCGGCTGCACCAGGGCAAGCGTTTCGCTTTCGAGCACAACAACGTGGCCAGCCTCGACAAGAACCTGGGCCGTGCCACTAAATTAGTGGAAGAAACCGGCGGCGGCATCCTCGTTATCACGGAGGGCGTTTTCGGGATGCGGGGCGACCAGGGCAAGCTGCGGGAAATCTGTGCTTTGAAAGAAAAATACCAGTTCCGCCTGATGGTGGACGATGCGCACGGCTTCGGCATGCTCGGCCCCACCGGGGCGGGTGCCTGCGAGGAGCAAGGCATCATGGACGATGTGGACGTGTACTTTTCCACCTTCGCCAAGTCGATGGCCAGCATCGGGGCTTTTTTTGCCGGGGAAAAATTCATGCTCCAGCACCTGCGCTTCACAATGCGCTCGCAGATTTTCGCCAAATCATTGCCCATGCCGCTCGTCATCGGCGCACTCAAACGCTTAGAATTGTTGCGGAGCAAGCCCGAACTGCGCAAAGCGCTCTGGGACAACGTGAACTACCTGCAATCCGAGCTGAAAGCCGCCGGGTTTGAAATCGGAGAAACGAACAGTTGCGTCACCCCCGTTTACATCCAGGGCGACGAAACGGAGGCGATGGTGATGGTGAAAGATTTGCGGGAAAACTACGGCGTGTTTTGCTCCATCGTGGTGTATCCCGTGATTCCGAAGGGCATGGTCATCCTCCGCCTGATACCCACTGCCGTACACACGAAAGAAGACATTGACATCACGATTGCCGCCTTCAAAGCCGTGAAGGAAAAACTGAACAGCCAAGCCTACACGGAAGCTGCGCAGGCATTCATGGCCGGGGCTATCGGGTAATTGGTGCATTTGGAATTAGGAATTGTTTTGGTGCTCCAATTCCCAGTCCCTAATTCCAAATTTCCAATCACTCCTCCTCATCTCCCGCCACTTCCTCCATCGTGGTGTAGCCACGGTCGTGGAGAAACTGAAACCACCGCACGATTTTTTTGATGTCGCTGATGTGTACCCGCTCCCGGTCGTGGTTGGGGAGCACGGTGGCAAAATACGCCCGAAGTTCGTCCGTCTTGGCATCGGCAGCCGCCACTGGCGTATCGGCAATCTTGTCGAGCATGCTTTGAAAAACAACCCTGATTTGCACCGAATCATCCTCCCCGTCGGTGAACACAGAAATGCTTTCCAGCGGTGAAAACTGGTGCTTGCGGACCGGGGCAAACCGCACCTTGCCGGTATCCAAATCTTCTACCAACATGCCGTTGTTGCGGTTGGCCGCTATCCGCTGAATGCCGGGGAACCCCGTGACTACAACCAAATCTTTCAGATTCATAATCAATTAGAATTGTTCGATGTTGTTCGGTATTGTTTGAAATGGTTCGAGTTTGTCCGATCGGTTGGCTGGCCATGCTTGAAAACGACTTTTAACAAATTCAAACTGTCAAACAATTTCAAACCATCACTTGTGGATGATTGCGTTAATTTTGTCACATTCACGCCGCCTTTTCTTAAAAGGAGGGCAAAGGTAACAAAATCAACCTTCAGCAACATGTTTTTGCTATTGTTCAAATCACTTCACATCGTCGGTTTTGTAGCCTGGTTTGCAGGTTTGTTCTATCTCGTTCGCATGTTCGTGTATCACGTGGAGGCGTTGGCGAAGCCGCAACCCGACCGGGACATCCTCGCCCGGCAACTCAATGGGATGGAGTGGCGGGTTTATCGCATCATCCTCGGCCCGGCGGTGGCCGTCACATGGGCCTGCGGCACGGTGATGCTGGTGGAGCACGGCTGGGAGTGGCTTCGGGGGAACGGGTGGATGCAGGCCAAACTTGTGCTGCTGGCCCTGCTCACTGGGTATCACTACGCCTGCAAGGGCATCATCCGCAAGCTGGAGGTGGGCGAAGTACCATTCACTTCCTTCCAGTTCCGGCTGCTCAACGAAGTGCCTACCCTGTTCCTCGTGGCCATCGTGCTGCTGGCCGTTTATCGCAACAGCTTCAACGTGTGGTACGCACTGGCGGGAATTTTTGGCTTCGCATTGCTGCTTTTTGCCGGGGCGAAACTCTACAAGCGTTCGAGGGAAGGGAAGTAACAGAGGTGAGACGGTGAGATTTTATCCCGATAGCTATCGGGATGGATTTCAGTGTTTTTAGATTCAACTTGCTTTTCAAAACAACCCAAGCCTCAATCATAAAAATCAATTTACCATGACTTTCGCAAGAGGTCTGTCGAAAAAAACCACCCTCCTCCTCTTCCTGGCAGCGCTGCTGTTGCCGTACAGCGCTTTTGCGCAGCGGAACAAAAAGAAAAAAGCGGGAAAAGAAGCCACCGCTGCCGTGCAGGTGCCCGACTACCACGTCGCCGATTCCGGGGTGTTCGGCAAGGCGTTCACCGGCTTCGCCCTGTTCGACCCTGCCGAGGAAAAAATGCTCTACGAGTACAACGCCGACAAGTATTTCACGCCGGGTTCCAACACGAAAATCCTCACGCTCTACACCTGCCTGCGCACCCTGGGCGACTCCATCCCGGCACTGCGGTACAGCCGACAGGGCGACCTGCTGGTGTTCTGGGGCACGGGCGACCCCTCGTTCCTCAACCCGTACTTGCAGCAGAACCCGCAGGTGTTCGATTTTTTGAAAAACAGCCCCGGCGAACTGCTTTTTTGCCCCGCCAACTTCAAAGACCAACGCTACGGCGACGGCTGGATGTGGAGCGATTTCCCCTACGACTACCAGGCCGAAAAATCGCCATTCCCAGTGTACGGCAACGCCGCCCGCTTCTGCCAGTTGGATTCGGTGAAGGGCATTGAGGTGTGCCCGGCTTTTTTGAAAAATTTCCTCAGCTATGATTCTTCGCTGCACGTGGAAGATTACGTGGGGAGGACTGAGTTTGATAACCAGTTCACTTTCAATACATTAGCGGCCACTGGCAAGACTTTCGAGTGGCATGTGCCATTCCGCTACACCCCGCAGTTCCTGGCGGAAATGCTGGCCGACACACTCAAACGCTCCGTGCATGTGCTGGAAGCGGGCCTGCTGCCGCCCGCCGGTGCCTCCACGTTGTACAGCCTCCATGCCGACAGCCTCTACCGGCTGATGATGCAGGAGAGCGACAATTTCATCGCCGAGCAACTGATGCTGCTCTGCGCCTGGCGGCAATCGGGCATGATGAGCACGGAGCAGGCCATCGAATTTTCGATGAAAAACTACCTCACCGACCTGCCCGACGAACCCCGCTGGGTGGACGGCTCCGGCCTGTCGAGGTACAACCTCCTGACGCCCCGCTCGCTGGTGAAACTGCTCCACAAGCTGTACCAGTCGGTGCCACGGGAGCGGCTGTTCAATCTGTTTCCGGCAGGCGGTGTGAACGGCACCATCAAAACCAACTACCGAAATGGCGATTCGCCCTATGTTTTTGCGAAAACAGGTACGCTGCGCAACAACCACTGCCTGAGCGGGTATTTGATTACGAAAAAAGGTAAGCTGCTGATTTTCAGCTTCATGCACAATAATTTCACCATCAGCACCTCGTCCCTGCGCAAAGAAATGGAGCGGTTGCTGCGGGAGGTTTACGATTCAAACTGACGGTTTCATTGTCTCATGGTTTCATGGCTTCATTGCCGCCTGACCATGGAGCCATGCAACAGTGAAACCATGAGACAATGAACATTTTCACCGGCACACTGGCCACCTTGTCCTTGCTCGTCCTGCTGGCCGTCGTCATGCTCAACGGCGGGGTGGCGGGCGTGTTGGTTTTTCGGAGGCATGAAAACAAGCGGGCCGACTACGCTTTCGCCCTGCTGCTCGTGACCTATGCCCTCACGTCCCTGCACCACATCTTCATCCTGAGGGGCGTTTACAACCAACACCCCGAATGGTGCTCGCTGCCGCTGTACTTCACGCTGGCATTCGGTGCGTTGCTGTTTTTTTCGGTGAAACTGCGGCTCTTCCCCGGCTACCGTTTCACGGGGCCGGATGTGAAGCACCTGGTGCTTCCGGTGGGGCAGTTCTGTTATTTCCTCGGCACCTGGCTGCTGTTGGGCGTGCCGGTGGAGCGCCGGTTTTACTCGCCTTTTTATGGCGGGCTGGAGATGGCGCTGTACATCTTCACGTTTTACACCTACCAGTTTGCGGCCTATCGGTTCATCCGTTTCAAAATATCGGCCTTGCGGAAGCAGCAGGAAGGTGGCCCGGCGATGTACGAGACGCTGGTGCTCCGGCGAATGCTGCGGGTGATGCTCCTGCTGTTTTGGGTGAACAGCGCCTACATCGTGACAGATTTTGTGATGTACGAACTGCTGCGCCTCAATATGCACGACTTCCGTGGCTTCACCCGCTTCGGCGAGTTGTCGTTTGCGGCCATGGCAGGCTGGGCCGGGCTGTCGGGCGTGCAGTTGTTGCTGAAGCCGCCGTACCTGAACTTGTCCACGCTGGTTTTTTCGTGGGCGAAGAGAAAACTGGGGAAGGATGGGAAATGAAGGGACATCGAACGGTTTGTTGCAGCTTACGCAGGTCATCTTGAAAACGGGTAATGCCGATAGCAATCGGCGGCTTCGTCCACCTTGAATTTTTCAAACTCAAGGATTTCTTTCAACGTGCGCCGGATGGGCACTTCGTCGTCAACAATTAAAACATGTGCCATAGTGAGACTATTCTATTATTATTCTTGAAATTACGTATCGAAATTTTTTGAAACAAAGCAGCCAGGTTTGTACGCCAAAGGTAGTCAATTGGTTGCAGACCATTTTTAATGCGACGCTGCAACTTCTGCTAAAACACAACAATTGCAGGGCTGGTGGCAGCCGGTTTTTTTCTCGGTAAATGGAACTGGGAGTTCTTTTTCTGGAGATGGTAGTTGACGATGGGCGGAACTTGTGTTTCCCTTGAGACCCCAAAGGTATTTATTTTTCTCTAATCAATGTTGCCAAATCTGAAAAAAGAAAGCCGTCCGAAAATCCGGGCGGCTCACGAAATAGGCGCTTGTGTTTTTGTATTTAACTCAGGCGAAAATGTTTTTCCTGCGGGAATATTTGGGCAGATCAATTCGCATCGATCACGTCCCCCGACCCGGAAATCTGGCTGCTCACTACCGGGTTGCCCTTGTAGTACACGTTGCCACTGCCGCTGATGCGCACATCGAGCACTTCCAGCACATTGACCGAAACATCGCCGCTGCCGCTGATGTTGATGTCGGCTTTTTCGGTGATGAGGTTGAACGACTTCAAGTCGCCGGAGCCGCTGATGTCGAAGTCGAGCAGTTCAGACTCGCCTTCCAGTTCCATCTCGCCGCTGCCGCTGATTTTGCCGTCGATTTCCTCGGCGTACAGGCCGAGGCAAAGTTCGCCGGAGCCGCTCACGCGCAGCACGATGTCCTCCACATCGAAGAAATTGTCGCCCCGGATGGTGCCGCTGCCGCTCACGCCGAGGTACTTGATTTCGGCATGGTGATGTAGATTTCGAGGTCGTAATCCTTCACGCAGTCATCGAATTCGATGTCCCAAGTGCCGTTGTCCACGTCCAATTCGAGTTCTTCGATGACGTTGCCCTCGCCCACGGCCACCACCTCGAAATCGCTGCCCTGCGTGATGAAAACTTTGGCTTCGCAATTCAGCTTGACCCCTGTGAAATCTGGCAGGTCAAGCAGTTTTTCCACTTCCGGCCCTTCGCCTTTTTCGCAGTCCCAAAACGGGCCTTCGTCATCGAAATCGCAGGAAGTGGCGGTAAAAACAGCCAGTGCAATCGCACTGAAAATCAGATTTTTTTTCATGGCCTTAAATTTTAAAATGATGGAATGACTCAAAACTCAATAACCCACAACTCAAAACTTCTCAGAATTCCACCCGGTAGTTGAACACCGGAAAAAAACCTGTCTGGGTGTAGGTTTCGAGTTGTTTCGTTTCGTTGTCGTAGTACTGCGAGTACACGTTCAGGCGGCCCGTCACGTTCTGAATGTCGAGCAGGACGGTGTGCGTCAGGCGCTGCTTGTTGATTTTGTAGCTCACGCCCACGTCGATGCGCCAGTAGTCGCCCGCCTTCGACTCGAACGGACGGTCTTCGTACTCCACCTGCTCGCCCTCTTCGATGGACGCAGCCAGGTCGATGGGTGTGTAGCGGCTGCCCCCGGCGAGGAGTGCCTTGCCGTTGAATCCCAGGATATTTTTCTTGTTGCGGCCCAGCTTGAACTCCTTGCCAGCAAGGGTGTGCAGCGTGTACCGACCGTCGTAGCGGGTCGGGTACTCGATGCCGTTCACCGGCGTGTACCTCGACTGGTACACCGAGCCTGTGACGAGGAAGTAGTAGTTGTTCGTAAAAAACTTCTCCAGCGTCAGGTCCACACCGAGGTTGCGGCCCGTGCCATCGTTGCCCGATTTTTCGGTGAAAATGATGTCCCAGATGTCCGTGTCGTTGAGGAACGATTTGGTGCTGCCCGGCAAGGTTTCCACCGGCACATCGTACAGGTACTGGTAGTAAAATTCGGCCTTCAGGCGCAGGTGTTCGTTCAGGCGGTGGTCGTAGCCAAGCACGGCGTGCATGGATTTCGTCAGTTCCAAGTCAGGGTTGGCCGTGCGCTCGGCCCCGTCGATGAGCGTGCCCTCGAACACGTAGGCCGCCAAGTGCTCCCGCTTGCTGTGCAGGCCGACCGCCGCACTCAGCGACTGGTTCCTGCTCAGTTTCCATTCCAGCGCCGCACGGGGTTCGATGGCGAATTTGTTGTTCAACAAAAACATGGAGTAGTGCAGCCCCGTGTTCAGCGTCCAGCGGTCGTCGAAGCGGTGCTTCCATTGGCCGAAGGCCTGCAAAAAACTCCCGTCGCCGTGGTTGTCGAACAGCCGGATGAGTTCATCGCCCTTGTCTTCCTCGAAGTTGTCATCGTCGTCGTAGGTGAAATTGAACTTCGAGTAGCTCAACACCGAGCCTGCCCGCAGCGTGTTCCGGGCATCCAACTTGCGGTTGTAGGTCGTGCTGATGCGGTAGGTGTAGCTGGAAACATCGTAGCGGGCATCATCGTGCCGGGCGTAGTTGCTTTCGGGGTCGAGCCAGTAGTCGCTGCCCGAATCCGTCTCCCTCGAAACCACCGCCACCGTGCGCAGGTAGCTGTCGTTGGAGAGCAAAATGCGGTGCGAGAGTCCGACCGTGGCGGTGCTGGCGGTTTCTTTGAAACCCCACTCACCGAACTCGCCTTCCCACGTGGTGCTGTCTTTTTTCGGGTAAAATTGGACGTTGTTTTGCCCCGCCAAACCGAACAGGGCGAAGGTGCCAGCCCTGGCCGTTGGCATGTTCATTTTAAAAGAAATGTCTGAGTATTTCGGTGTCACGTCCCCGGCAATATTGATGCCTGCGGCAGCGAGCAGGCCCAGCGTTGCGTAGCGGAAGTTGACGAGGTACGAACCGTTGCCGCCCTTGCGGAACGGCCCTTCGACAGCCCCCTCCAGCCCCAGTGCGCCGAACATGATGGCATACTCCCGTTGCTCGTTGTTGCCGTTGCGCATGTTCAGGTCGAACACGCCGGCCAGTGCGTTGCCGAATTCCGAAGGGAAAGCGCCGGTGTAAAAATCGGAGTTCGACAGCGTGCTGCTGCTCAACATGCTGATGCCGCCGCCAGAGCCGCCGATGGAGCCGAAGTGGTTGGGGTTCGGGATTTCCACGCCCTCCAACCGCCAGAGGATGCCGCTCGGCGAGTTGCCCCGCACCACGATTTCGTTGCTCAGGTCGTCGGAGGAACCGACGGCCACTCCGGCGTAGTTGGTGGCCATGCGGGCCGGGTCGTAGAAGCTGCCCGCGTAGCGGCTGGTTTCCTCCACCGAGAACGAACGGGCGCTCACGGTGGCCATTTCGTTCAGCGCCTCTGCTTTGTCGTGCTTCGCAATGACGGTGGCCACTTCGAGTTGCACGGCACTCTCCACCAGTTCGAGGTTGAGCACGAGTTCCTTGCCGGAAGTCAGCAGCAGGTTCGGGAGGGTGAGCGGTTCGTAGCCGAGGTAGGTTACTTGCAGTGTGTGCCTGCCGACTGCGATTTTTTCGATTTTGAAATTTCCGTCCGCATCGGAGATGTCGCCGGTGAGCGGGTCGGTCGTCAGCACGGCGATTTCTGCGCCGGTGAGCGGGGCCTGGGTTTCTTTGTCCAGCACGGTGCCCCGGATGGTTTGCACGGGTTCCTGCGCACGGAGGCAAAGCGCCGCCAGCAGGAAACCCAGCATGAGCAGGATTTCAAGGATTGTCCTCATAAAAAATCGGGTGTTTTGATTTTTGATTTCAGGCTTCGGATTTCGGAACCGGAGATTCAAAACGAGAGGTTCCGAAATCCCAAATCCGAAATCCGAAATCGAATCAGTCGTCGTACCGTTCGTGCCTGCGCCCGAAGCCGCCGATGCGGATGGTCAGTGAGCCGGTCATGGTTTGCAGGTCGTCTTTGTTGAAGGTGGTCGAGTCGTCAAGACCGTTCATGAAACGGTAACCGACCGCGCCTGCGACGCGCAGCCACCGGAAAACGTTGACTTCGAGGCCCGCCTCGGGCGTGACGGCGAAGAAGGCATCCTCGTAGTCAGGCTCGCCGTCGAAATTAATGTTCACAGCGCCCCAGCCCGCCTTCACGCTGGTGAAAGCATGGACGACCCGGTGTTGCGGAACGGTGTAGCCGAGCCAGAAACCGCCGTGCCCCATCTCCAATCTGTCAAAATTTTCATTGATCAGGTTGTCGTAATTCGTGACACCGAGGCCGTAGGCCCCGAAGAACAAGTCGCCTGCGACGAAGGCCAGGCCGCCGCCGTTGGCAGTGGTCATGTCGTTTTCAAAATCGCTGAACTCGACAATGGGTGCCACGAAAAAACCGCCCCGGTGGTTGCGGTTGAAGAGGGTTTCGTCGCCGCCGTTCCAACGTTGGGCGAAGGTTTGCGAAGCAAAAAAAGCCAGTAATGCGATGCAGATTGTCTTTTTCATTTTTATGAATTTTTGATTTTCAACGAATTGTTTTGGTCTGGTAAAAAAAAACGGAGATAAAATCCCCCACGCCGCCACGAGGCAGCCATTGCGTTTTTCACCAAACTTGATGCAGGATTTTTTAGTTATTAGGAGAATTTACGATTGGGAGCAGCCCCCCAACCGTAAATCGTCATTCGCTAAATCGTAAATCAGTCGTTGTTGTTCCAGTCATCGTCCCCGAAGCCGCCGAAACGCAGCGTGAGGGTAGCGCCGAAACTGGAGAGGTCATCGTTGGTGTAGGTCGGCAGGGTCTCCACGCCGTTCACCCAGCGGTAGGAGGCCGTGGCAGCAATCCTGAAAAAACTGAACACGTTCAGTTCAAGACCGACTTCCGGTGTCGTCACGAAGATGTTGTCTTTTTGTCGGTCGAGTTCCGTTCCCGTCAGGCTTTCGAGGGCAGTGTAGTTGGCCTTGCCCCAACCCAATTTGACGGAGGCATACGGGTGAACGACTTTGCCCTGCAACGGCGTGTAGCCAATCCAAAACCCGCCGTGCTTGAAATTGAGGTCGTCCCTGCGCAAATCGACGAGTTGCGAGTATTCGGCCTTGCCCATGCCGTAGCCGCCGAGGTAGAAGTCGTTGAGTACCAGGGCACCGCCGCCGCCGCTCACTACGCTCACGTCTTTTTCGAGGTTTGTGTACTCGAAAATCGGAGCACCCCAGCCGCCAACGCGGTCCACGTCACTGAACATGGTTTCGTCTTTTTGGGCAAAAAGCGCCGTTGTTGCAAGTAAAAAACAGATGACAATTAAGTTTTTCATTGTTGAGATAAATTTATGGCTTCATGGTTTTATTGTCTCATTGTTGTCCGTTCTACCGTGAAACCATGAAACAGTGAAACCATATTTCAAAACCTGAACCCTGCGTTCACGCCTACCCATGCCTTGAGGTTCGTTTTTCTCGTCAAATCCTCGTCCAGCAAAGCGTAAGGGACGACGGGCGAATAAATTCTTCCGGTTTCGGGGTTTCGGAGTTGTGAAATCATCACGTTGGCTGTGGGGCCGATGAAAATCCCGACATTTTTGCCGAGTTGGTGGTTCCAGAGGAAGCGGAACTGGCCGATGCTGTTCAGCGTGTTCGTCCAGGCTTCGTTTTCGTTGATGTGCTGCACCATCAACTCCCAGTTCAACTGGTTCCGTGGGGAGAGCATCGTGACGGTGCCGATGCCGTAGCCGATGCCCCACACATAGGAGCCGTCGCCCGGCGGAACCCTCGCTCCTACATGAAAGATGTTGTAAAATGCGTTTGCCCCTAGTTTCAATTGAAAATTTCCGTGCAAAATTTCACTTCCGTAAATTTCAAATTTGTTGTAGCCTCGTTTCACGATGTTTATGAGGCCGATGGGCACCCCGCTCACCGTGTCGGAAATGTTCAGCAGCGCCACCTGAAAGCCCTTCACCTCGCCCCTGGCCCGGTTGAAGATGCCGCCGAACTGGACGATTTGGACATCCTGCGCTATGTTGAACAAACCGCTGACCTGCACATTTGCATTGCCACCACTCAGGTTGAAGCCACCGGCTGCCTGTACTTTTGAACTTCCACCGCTGCGGTTGAAGCCACCAGCTGCCTGTATTTTTGCATCGCCGCCACTGCGGTTGAAGAGGCTCGCCGCCTGCAAGGCCCGCGCATTCCCGCCCGCCATGTTGAAGAGGCCAGAGGCTTGCATCCCGGTCACGTCTTCCCGCACGAAGTTCACCAACCCGGCAGCCTGGGCGGCTTCGGCCCGTTGGGCAAAATTCACGACGCCCGCCGCCTGCAACCCCCTCGTGGTACCGCCGGCGTAGTTGAAGATGCCGCCGAACTGCGTCCCGGTCATGTTCCGGCCTACCCGGTTGCCGAGGCCCGCTGCCTGGAAGCCCTTCACGTCCGTTTTCACCATGTTGATGCCGCCGCCGATTTCCATGCCGTCCACGCCGCCGTTCATGCCCCAGAGGATGTTCATGGACAGGTTGTTGGTCACGTCGTCGCTTTGGTAGGTGTTGGTGCCGATGAAGGGAAGTACGGACACCTGGGCAATGCGTTTTTCGTTCGGGGGCCGCCGTGTCCAAGTGTCGCTCTGGTAGCGCCATTTTTCAAAATTGAGCAGGGTCTCGTCGAAAGGGTGCATGTCGCCATCCCTTCTAACCGGCTGCGTATCAGGAATTTGCAGGAAAATTACAGAATCCTGGGCGGCCACGGTCGTTTCTTCTTTGGGCGTTTCTTCGTTTTTCACCAAGACCACTTGCTGCTCAACCTCCGGTTCGAGAGTGCGCTTTTTTTTTCGGTTTTGCCCGCCGCCTTCGGTTCTGCTCAGTGCTTTGCCGGGGTCGTTTTTTAAAATAATATGGCTGCCCACGACGGAATAGCCCACGGTCGTATTGGCCAAAAGCCTGTCCAGGCCGGTAGAAAGTGGCACATCGTCGGCTTTCGCTGTCACCCGTTGGCGGACGTTGACCTGCTCGGTGCTGTAAGAAAATTGGACTTGGTAGCGCTCGGAAAGGTCGGCGAGCGCCTCTTTGAGGCGGACGGCGTCGTACTGAAACGTGACCCGTTTTGACAACAAATCCCCCTGCGCTATGGCGCTCGCCGTGAAAAAAAAAGCTATGTAGATTGCTATCAGTGGCCTCATTCAATGGACTGTTTGCTGTGGGCAGTTTTGGACGCTACTGCCTACTGAAAACCGTCGCACCCCTTCCCGGTCAGCAGGTAATCGTTGCCTTCGTGAGTAAACTCGAAGCCTATGGTGCTGCCAATAACAGTCAGGATGGCATCCAGGTCTGGCTGGTCGAACGGCGCTGTGTACGGGCATTCGAGGAGCGAAGGGTCGGACACTACGATGTTGACACCGAAATAACGTTCGAGCGTGGAGATAACGTACGCCATTTTTTCATTGTCAAACTCCAGATGGAGCGTTTTCCAGGCATCGGCATTTTCAAATTCTTCGGTTGCCACCGTTACCTTTTCTGCTTTTTTGTCAAAAATGCCCGACTCGCCTGGCGTGATATAGACGGGCAATCCCTTACTTTTTGTTGCAGTCAGCGCTACTTTGCCGGTTTTCACCGTCACCTCGATTTTGTCCTCTGCGGCATAGGCCCGCACGTTGAAGGAGGTGCCGAGTACCGTCGTCGTTGCATCGCCACTCACAATTTCAAAGGGACGCTGCACGAGCCGCTCCACCTCGAAGAATGCCTCGCCATCCAGTGCCACGTGGCGTTGCTCAAACCGGGTGTCGTAAGCTAATTTCGAGTTTTCGTTCAACCAAACCTGGCTGCTGTCAGGCAGGGTGATTGCTTTTTTTTCGTTGTCAAATGTTTGTATTTCAACGAGTTGCACCTGCCCTGGCTGTTTTGAAAACCACCAGAATGCAGTGCCAACGGTCAGCAAAATTGCCGCTGCCACGCTCCAGCGCCGCACTATTTTAGACAAATGGACGACTTTGGTTGTTGAACGCTCCAATGGTGGTTGGCGGGTCGAAGTTCCGGCATCGATTTTTCCCCAGGCCTGCGCCAAATCCGCATCGAAGGGGGGCAGCGCTGCCCCGTCCGTCAGTGCCCAGGTCTGCGCCATTTCATCGAAGAACGCCTGATTTTCAGCGTCAGCATCTGCCCAGTCCAACAAATCCTGGTCTTCGGTCGGGGTGGTTTGCCCGGCGAGGTGCTTCGCTATCAGTTCCGAGTATTTGTCGAAGTGGTTCAAAAGAAAAAAATTACTGTGTTTGATGATGGAGATTAAGCTGAGGAACCCCTATCCGGGCGGCAAGTTTTAAAAAAAAATTAAAATTTTGATGAAAAGAAAGAAAAGGGCAAAACTGTTGCAAGGCAGGGGGCATCGTTTGGCTTGTAACAGCGGGAAGCTGCCCGATTGACTAAAGTCACTTTGCCTTTCTTCAATTCCGCTATTTTTGCTGCTCCAATTTTTTCAACCAGACAGACATACTTTACCATCATTTCTGTGAACCCGGATTTCTTGCCTAAAATACAGATCATCAGCGGCAAAGTGAAAGCGCCTCCGCTGGGCCGCAAGCGTCGGATTGCAGCGCTGCTGCCACACGACTACCACGAAACCAAGAAGCGCTACCCTGTCCTCTACCTCCAGGACGGCCAAAACCTGTTCGAAAACCGCTCGCCGTTCGGCAACTGGCACGTTGACCAGCGCCTGGCACTGATGGCCGAACATGGCATTGGCGACATTATCGTCATTGCCATCGACCACGCGGAAGCAGACCGCATCCGGGAGTTTTCACCACCGGAAGTAACCAAATTTGGCATCAGCCAGGGCAAACAGTTCGCCCAATACATGGCCGAAGTGCTCAAACCATTCGTGGACGCCAATTTCCGCACCCTGCCCGAACGCCAGCACACGGGCATCGGCGGCAGCAGCATGGGCGGGCTAATCAGTGTTTACTGTGGTTTTATCTACCCGGAGGTGTTCTGTAAAATGATGATTTTTTCTCCCTCGCTCTGGCTCACGCCAAAGATTTATTTCCACGCCATCAATTTTTTTAACCCGTTTCAGACAAAAATTTACCTTTACGCAGGTGGCAACGAGGGGGCAAGCATGGTTCCCAACATCCAGCGCCTCAAGGCCGCCCTGCAACGCCGGGGCCTCGACGGCTCCAAAATCGAGTTCAATATCTCCATTGACCCAGAGGGCGGGCACAACGAAGGAAAATGGGGCGAGGAGTTCCCGAAGGCGGTGGAA
>JACRAN010000307.1 GCA_016234735.1 Bacteroidota bacterium
CCCAGCCAGCCGGTGTGCGTGACGAACTCCCGCTTGCTCACCGAGTGTTCGATCCGGTCGAAATGTTGCGAGACTTTCGGCACCCGCTCCGGGTCGCCGACGAGGAAAATGGTCGGGGCAATCTGCTCGGGGCGCAGGTTGAGGTGGTAGATGCTGCCTTTGGGGGTGATGATGAGTTCGGAGGGTGCGATGGGCATGAGGGAGTTTTGAGTTATAAGTTTTGAGTTATAAGTTTTGGGTTAGTGAGTAACCGACATTACGCACTCGCTCCGTAGGAGCAGAATCTTTGTAGCGATGGCAAGGAAAGCCGTTAAGCCGTTCCGTAGGAACGGCATCTATTGGCTTCCAGATACCGTTCCTACGGAAAGGTGGTGCTTGTTGACCTCCAGATTCTACAAAGATTTCGTCCCGATGGGACGAGTGCGTAATGTCAGTGAGTAATAAGTTTGAGGCAAATATAGTTGCTTGGGATTCAATGCCGTCCAATGTTAGCTGTGAGCCACCTGACGGAAAAAAATCTTGCTTAACATTGCCGGGAAAAAGAAAACAGATTTTAGATTTTAGACTTTAGACTTTGGAGGCCAAAGAATTCAGCTTTTTTTCGAGTCTAACGTCTCTCGTCTAAAATCTAAAGTCTCAAAAAATGCCATGAAAAAAGTCTTCCTCCTCAACAACTTCGGCACCTACCAGCGCATCATGGGCGAGCTTTGCGAACTGCCCGGCTTCGAGCGCCAGAACATCAAAGAAGCCAACATTTCTGCCGAAGAATTGGACTGGTTGAAAGAAAAAACCGGCTCCTACGAGGCTTTGTTCAGCAAGCAGGCCCTAAAATACAAGCAGTGGGGACTGAAGGATAAAAACCTGACGGAACAGGATTTCCGGCGCTACATTTTGGAGGAATACACCTTCCTGAAACGCCCGGTCATCGTGGACGGCGAGGAAATTTGGGTGGGCAACGCTCCAAAAACGGTGGAGGCAGCGAAGCAAAAATTGGTGAAAAAATGAGCGGGCAACCCACAAAAGAGAGCATCGCCGACTGGTTCCGGGGATTGCAGGACCGCATCTGCTCGGCGCTGGAAGACTTGGACGGCCACGGCAAATTTCAGGAAGATGCCTGGCAACGGGAAGCAGGCGGCGGTGGCCGCAGCCGGGTCATCGAGGGGCAGGTCATCGAAAAGGGCGGGGTGAATTTCAGCGCCGTGCATGGCCCGCTCCCCGTAAAAATAGCGCAGACGCTCGGTCTGCCCGCCTCCGATTTCTTCGCCACCGGGGTCAGCATCGTGCTGCACCCCGTCAGCCCGATGGTGCCGATCATCCACATGAACGTGCGATACTTTTCGATTTCGGACCATTCGATTTCGGATTTCGGATTTCGGATTTCGGAAGAGCCTGCTGCAGTTGAAAATTTTGCAACTTCGGACGACTTTAACGCATCGCAGCCACCCCAATTCGAAATCCGAAATCCGCAATCCGAAATCGAATCCTGGTTTGGCGGCGGCATCGACCTCACGCCGCACTACGTGGTGCCGGAGGATGCCCGGTTTTTTCACCAAAAAATGCAGGAGGTATGCGACCGGCACCACCCCGATTTTTACCCAGAATTCAAGCGCTGGGCAGACGATTATTTTTACCTCAAACACCGCCACGAGACACGGGGCATCGGCGGTATTTTCTTCGACCACCTGAACGAAAAACGGGGGCTGACGAAGGAGCAGCTTTTTGCTTTCGTGCAGGATGTCGGGGAGGCATTCGCCCCGACTTACGCAGCTATTGCCTTGAAAAACAAGGACTTAGCTTACGGCGAACGGGAGCTGGAATGGCAGGCCGTGCGCCGGGGCCGGTACGTGGAGTTCAACCTGCTGTGGGACAAGGGCACCCGGTTCGGCCTCGACACCGATGGCCGCACGGAGTCGATTTTGATGAGTATGCCGCCACTGGCCAAGTGGTTTTACAACCAAAAACCGGCACCCGGCAGCCGGGAAGCGGAGACGTTGGATTGGCTGCGGAAAAATGTAGAATGGAAAATGGAAAATGGAAAATGAAAAATGGGGCACAAATAATTTTCAATTTTCAATTCTCCATTTTCAATTAATCAAAACATTGAATGTAAATCGGGTCCACCTGGATGGTGTTGCTTTGGTGCCCGGCCCGGTCGGTGATGAAAATGTCATAAATGACAGTGTCGTAGGGATAGGAGGCCAGCTCATCGTTGCAGGGGTCGAGCAATGGCTCGGGGAAGATGCAGCAGGTGGTGAAAAGTCGGGCAATGATTTCACCTTTGATGCCGTTGGAAGCGCCCAATTCGGGCACGAAAGGGATTTTCAGCGGGGTGATGGTGCCGATACGATTGTCCTTGACGTTGAGTTGGAGGCTGTCGTTGGAGCCGATGTCGCCGTCGCCGTCCGTGAAGCTGAACTTCACGAAAGTCGTGTCTTCCGTGCCTGCCCCCCGCCGCAGCGTGTCCTTGCTGAGGCCGATGAATTCGATTTTCGGCTCGATGGGGTAGTTGGGCGGGTTGGTGCAGCCGATGAGCAGCGCCAGCGCAGCGAACGGGGTGAAAATGGTAGCCAGTCGGACGGATTTCCTGTTTTTCATGGTATAAATTTTTCAAACGGAAAATTAGCGGTTCTCCACCGAAACGTCAACAATCCGCATGTCATACGAACAACAAAGGGAACTTATTTTTCAACGGGTGCAGGATTTTCCTGGCGACGGCTTCGGGGCGCTGGCGCTGGACGTGTTCCGCTTCCAGGCGGCGCACAACGAACTGTACGCCCGGTACATCTCCTTGTTGAACGTTGACATTCAGCGGGTTACGGCCACTTCCGACATTCCGTTCCTGCCCATTTCCTTTTTCAAAAACTACGCCGTGAAGACTGGCCACTGGCAGGAGCAGGCCGTGTTCACCAGCAGCGGCACCACTGGTGAAACCACCAGCCGCCACTACGTCCGGGACCTCGATTTTTACAAAAAAAACACCGTCCACGGCTTCCGGCAGTTCTACGGCGACCCGGCGAAGTATCTGGTGTTGGCACTTTTGCCCTCCTACCTCGAACGCACCGGCTCTTCGTTGGTGGTCATGGCCGGGCATTTCATCCAACTTTCCCGCCACCCGCAGAGCGGTTTTTTCCTCCAAAACTTTGACCCGCTTATCCAAATCCTCCGAAATCCGAAATCCGAAATCCGAAATCGAAAAACCCTCCTCCTGGGTGTCAGCTTTGCCCTCCTCGACCTCGCCGAGCGCTATCCCGTTGATTTACAGCATGTTATTATCATGGAAACGGGCGGCATGAAGGGCCGTCGCCGGGAGATGACCCGCACCGAGCTCCACGAATCATTGAAAACCGCCTTCCACACACCGGCCATCCACTCCGAATACGGCATGACCGAACTGCTCTCCCAAGCCTACTCTGCCGGGGAAGGTAAATTTTCCCCCGCTCCAACGCTGCGGGCCTTCACCCGTGAAATCACGGACCCGCTCACGCTCCAGGCCACCGGCAAAACCGGCATTCTCAACCTCATCGACCTCGCCAACTTCGACACGTGCAGCTTCATCGCCACCGACGACCTCGGCAGGGTGTGGCCCGACGGCTCCTTCGAGGTGCTGGGCCGGGCGGACAACAGCGACGTGAGGGGGTGCAATTTGATGGTGTGATTTTCAGGGATAAACGAGAGACCAGATTGCTGATTGGCAAAGCAATATTCGCCCTCCCGAAGCCTTTTACCCTTCAGGCAACCTTCCCTTTTTTTTCTTCGAAAACGCTTGTAGGTAGCCCGCATGAAAGAGACAAAACTGAACCAAATCATTGATGGTTGCCGCCGTGGTGACAGGGTTGTCCAACACTGCATTGGTTGTACTTCAACTTCGCCAACATCTACCGGGAAACCTGCTCATCGGGCATTTTTTTTATGGTTAAACCCGACATCGTTTTAGGGATGCCAGGCATTTAATGTTTAATATTACGGTTTCATTTGCGACCCTTGCAACCATTCAAATCTGATAAAGGAATGAAGTTATTAAAAAAGGTGTTCAATCGCCTGTTTTCCACCTCTGCCGCCGGTTTATATATTCTCCTGTTTGCCATCTCCATCGGAGTTGCCACCTTCATCGAAAACGACTTCGGCACCAGCGCCGCACAGAAAGTGATTTTCAAGTCCCGGTGGTTCGAGCTGCTGCTGGTTTTGTTCAGTATCACGCTGATTGTCAACATCTTCCGCTTCCGCATGGTGCAGCAGAAAAAATGGCCGCTCCTGATATTTCACGCTTCGATGGTGATTATTTTAATCGGGGCGGGCGTTACCCGCTATTTCGGCAAGGAGGGCATGATGGGCATCCGGGAAGGCAGTGCTTCCAACTCGTTTTTGTCGGCGGAAAGCTATCTCCAGTTTCAAGTGCAGCACGGCGGCAAAAAGTTTTCGTTCGACGAGCCGGTGCTGTTTGCCTCGTTGGGCGACAATTCTTTTGAAAAATCCTACCTCATCGGCAACTCGGAACTGAAGGTGGAAGTGCTGGATTTCATGCCCAACCCCACCGAGGTCATGGTGGATGACGACAACGGCGTGCCCATCCTGAAAGTGGTCATCGCAGGCATGAGCGGGCGAGAGGAGTTTTTGGTGAAACAGGGCGACAAAGTCAACATTTACGGCACTTTGTTCAATTTCGGCAATGCGGAAATCGGGCAGGCTTTCAACATAAAAATGCAAAACGACAGCCTGTATTTCATGGCTGGCGCCACGTTTACCCAAATGGTGATGGCGACGCAAACACGGGACACGCTGCCGCCGGGCGCATGGCATCCGCTGCGGTTGCGCAGCATGTATTCCGACGGGATGCACAGCTTCGTGTTCGGCGCTTTCAGCCCGCACGGGCAGGCGGAGGTCAAGTCGAGTTCCGAAAAAATGACCAGCAACAGCACGGGCGGATTGGACATGACAATCAGCTTCGGCGGCGAAGAAAAAAAGGTGTTCATTGTGGGCAGCCAGGGCGTGGAGAGTACGCCGAGGGTGGTGCCGTTCGGCAATTCAAGCATCGGCATATCGTACGGGGCGAGGCGGGTGAAGCTGCCATTTTCCATCCAACTCAACGACTTCATCATGGAGCGCTACCCCGGCACCGACAACGCCTCGTCCTACGCCAGCGAGGTGACGCTGGCGGACAACCGCAAAAACCTCGTGCGCGACCAGCGGATTTTTATGAACAACATTCTGGATTACGACGGCTACCGGTTTTTCCAGTCGTCGTTCGACCAGGACGAACTGGGCACCTACCTCAGCGTGAACTACGATGCGCCGGGCACCTGGATTTCGTACATCGGATATGCGCTGCTGACGCTGGGCATGATATGGACGCTTTTTAGCAAAAACACCCGTTTCGCACAGCTTTCCAAGAATTTGAAAAACATGAGAAGCAAAACTGAAAAGGCAATGGCTATCGTGTTGGTGGGCATTTTCTTGTCATTTTCGACGCCGGGCAAGTGCGACAACGCCAGTATGCCGGAGGTGAACAAGTCGCACGCCGATGCCTTCGGGCGCATCTTGATGCAGGACTACCAAGGCCGCTTCAAGCCGATGAACACGTTTGCTGGTGAGGTTTTGCGAAAGTTGGCGAAGAAGCAATCACTGCACGGGCAGTCGGCGGAGCAAATCATCCTCGGCATGGCTGCCAACCCGAAGGAGTGGTACCACGTGCCGCTCATCAAATTGGGCAAGCACGAGGAAATCCGCAACATCCTCGGCGTGGAAGGCGATATGGTGAAATACAGCGATTTTTTCAACGAAAACGGCGAGTACAAACTGCGGGACGCCGTGCGGGACGCCTACAACACGCCGCAGCGTGACCGGAGTGTTTTTGAAAAAGAGGTGATGAAATTGGACGAAAAAGTGAATATAGCCAGCATGATATTTTCCGGCAGGTTCATGAAAATATTCCCCGTGCCGGGCGACACGACGCACACCTGGCAAGCCGCCGTGCCGGATGAGCCACACCAACAAAATGTGGCACTCGGAGGCTCCATTATCGAAAAATTTTACCCCGCATATATTCCTGCCTTATCTGGCTCGATTCAAAGCAACGACTGGAATTTGGCGAACCGCATGATTGGTGAATTGGACAAATATCAGCAAAAATATGGCGGTGATGTGTTGCCCTCGAAAGGCAAGATTAAAGCGGAGTTATTGCTCAATGAACTCAATGTTTTCAATCGTTTGAGCATGGTTTATAGTTTATTGTCGCTGGTGTTTTTGGGGCTATTATTTACGGGTGTTTTTAAACCCAATATGAATTTAAAAACAGCAGGGAAAATCGCTTTCGGGCTACTCGCATTTGGCTTTTTCATGCATACGCTGGGCTTGGGTCTGCGCTGGTACGTGAGCGGTCGTGCGCCCTGGAGCAACGGCTACGAGTCCATGGTGTATATCGGCTGGACGACCACGCTGGCGGGGCTGATTTTCGCCCGGAAAACCAACGGCGGATTGGCTGCGACCACCGTGCTGGCTGCCGTCATCCTGATGGTGGCGGGCATGAACTGGCTCGATCCGGAAATCACGCCGCTCGTGCCCGTACTCAAATCTTACTGGCTGATGATTCACGTCTCGCTGGAGGCGGGCAGCTATGGGTTCCTCGCACTCGGCGCCATCATCGGTGTGCTGAACCTGGTTTTCATGATTTTTGGCAACCAAAAAAATGGGGAGCGGGTCTATCGCATCGTCAAGGAACTGACCTACACCAGCGAAATGACGCTCATCGGCGGCTTGTTTATGATTAGCATCGGCACGTATCTCGGCGGCGTTTGGGCCAACGAATCATGGGGCAGGTACTGGGGCTGGGATGCCAAGGAAACCTGGGCTTTGGTGACGATTCTTGTGTACGCCTTCATCCTGCACATGCGCTTCATACCTGGCTTTCGGGGCAACTTTGCATTCAACGTGTCCACGCTTTTCGGCTGGGCTTCGGTGATGATGACTTATTTTGGGGTGAATTATTACCTGTCAGGCTTGCATTCGTATGCGGCGGGCGACCCTGTGCCGATTCCGACCTGGGTTTATTGGACGGTGGGGGCGCTGACGGCGCTGGGGTTGGTGGCGTGGTGGCGGCATCGGGCGTATATGAAGGGGGCGAAGGTATAGTTTAAACAGCATCCAACCACCGCCGAAAATCCATCATCCGCAATGCTTCTTCCGGCACGGATAGGTGTGCCGCCCCGACTGGAACAAAGGCACTTCCCTGGTGCAGAATATATGGCACGGCGTACCGCCGTTTTGGGCAAAATTTATCGAACGGACACCGATTTAATCACGGCTTCTACCCGGCTGATAAGTTCTTCCGGGGAAGGGAAAAATGCGCTCAATTCCTTCGGCAAAGACTTCACCATGCTGTAAGTGGCTACGCCAATGGGCTTGTTGACATCCCGCAGGGCAAATTCGACGGTCGTGTGGTCTTTGCTTTTGCAAATAATAATGCCGATGCAGGGGTTTTCGTGCGGCTTCCTGACCCGGCTATCGAGCATCGAGAGGTAAAAGCTCATTTTCCCGGAGTGTTCGGGTTCAAATTCCCTGATTTTCAGGTCAATGGCAACCAACGACTGCAAGCCCCTGTGGAAAAGTAGCAAATCCACTTTGTAATCTTTCCCGTTCAATTCGAGGATAAATTGGTTGGCGATGAAACAAAAATCTCCGCCCATCTCTATCAAAAACTGGCGGATATTGTTGAGTATCGCCTGTTCGAGCTGGTATTCGGAGTGCTGGTCGCCCAACTCCAGAAAGCCGAAGGCATAGTCGTCCTTGACCGCCAAAATGGCTTGTGCTTCCAGGTGCGCTGGCAGGTTTTGCTCAAAGTTTTGCTGGCTGATGACGGTCTTTTCAAATGACTGGTTTTCGATTTGGTGAATCAGGACGTCTTTCGTCCAGCCAAAACGCCTTGTTTGGTGGATGTAAAAAAGGCGCTCGTTGGGGTCTTTGCATTTTTCTATAATGACATAGTTGTGCGACCAGGCAATTTCTGCCACCGCTGGCGGCATTTTTACGGCTTGTGCGTCCGGTTGAAATTCTCCCACTGACGGTGGGAGAATTTCAACTTGCCTGTAAGTCTGGTAAAAAGCACGCATTCGCCAGAGGTTGGTCTTTGAAAAACCACTTGTTCTGGGAAATGCCTTCTGCAAATCCTTCGCAAGCAGTTCGACCACCGAATTGCCCCAGCCGTGCCGCTGCTGCCGTTCGACAATCATTTTGCCCAAATCCCAGTAGAGTCCGATGAGTTCTTTGTTGACCGCCCGAAAAGCAGCCAATTGTCCTGATTGCACCCGTGCAGTTGCGTCTGCCACCAATTGTTGGTAGGCGGGCGAGGTGGGCTGTGCGGTTTTCTCGTCGTGGTTGTCCGTATTTTTTGCCATGATTAGTATGTTATTCAGGCGAAGGTAAACATACCCAACCACCTCCTCAAATCCATCATCCGCAATGCCTCCTCCGGCACGAGCGTATCGGCATCTTCTGGAAACAACTTCGATTTCAAATCCCGGTAAAGCGGCTTGTATTCCCTTAGAGGCAACTGCCCGATTTTGGTAAAAAAATGCAGCAATTCCTGCTCGAACGGCTCGATTTGCCCCGATTTTTTGAACTGCCGCCGGGCACTTTCCACAAAATAGCGCAGCACAAAGAGGTTGCGGCGCTCGCAATGCACCATCAGGTTGAGCAGCAAGAGATAGCGAAAAACGTATTGCCCGCTATGTTTGCGCCAATCGTTGAGCGGCTGGTTTATCCACGAAAGGGCGGTGTCAAAATCCTTTTTCAAAAAACAAATCCATGCAAACTGGAAGTGGAACGACAGCAGGTATTCGGTGGGCATTTTGGCGGCAAGCCGTTTCACAAACGCCTCGGCTTCCCGGAAGAAAGGTTCGTGCGAGGCGGGGTTCGCAGCGTTCCGGTAAATCTCCAACTCGATGTTCGTGGTGCGGATAATTTGCTTCAAGACCGGTCGCCGACCATCGGGGATGCCCAGCAATTCGAGGAATTTCCGGGTACGGCTGAGCTGGTCGAGGGCTTTTTCACTTTCATTTCGGAACACGTAAAAACCCGCCAAATTGTTCACCGTCGTGATGTAGCTCACCGGGTCTTCCTTCACTCGTGCAGGTTGGTTTTCGAGGATTTTTATCAGATCCATCAGCGCAATCTCGGCGTTTTCGGGTTGCGCTTCCCGGAGGTATTTGAGGTATAAAGTATTGAAAAACAATACTTTACTTTCCAGGCTCAGGGCATTATGCGGGTGGTCGAGCAGGGCAGGTTTTTCGGATGCTGCTCCCCGTTGCATGAAATTTTGGGAAGTCCCCACGATGATTTGCCAGAAATCGAGGTTGTTTTGCAGGGCTTCCGATGCCTGTTTTTGTTCCTCCAAAATCTCGGCAAAACGGTCAAAGCGGTTCGGGTGGAGCGTCTGTTCGAGTTTGCGTTTCCAGCGGCTGACCTCTATTTGGGCGGTGTGCAGTTCGTACTCGTTTGCCAGTGATGCTGCCCGGCGAAGTTCGTCCGCTGCCTGGTCAAAAAGTTCTTTCAAAAACAGGATTTCAACATTTCGCAGGAGGTCTTTCACGGCGGCATCCTTGCTCATTTGGCTGTGGAAACTGCGAAGGCTCTCCAAAATTTTTTCCCGGAGGTAGTTTTTCGTCACGTGCAGTTGTTTCAGAAACGCCTCCCCGGCGAATTTTTCCCGCATTGCCGCTTCGTCAAATTCAGCCTGTTTTTCCAGTATTTCAAAAATGCGGAGGTAGTTGCCGTCCGTGCCTTGCCGGCGGCATTGGAGTTTGAAATACCGCTTTTCGCTTTTGGTCAGCGAGCGGATGAGGTCGTGGAGTCCGTTTTTTTTCAACAAAAAAAGATTTTAGGATTTTACGAATCCGTTAAGTTTGAATTTCATTATTTCAAGAAAAATGGTAACTATTCAGCCGCCCTTACAATCCTTTCAAGATTACGAAGGGGCTGAATAGTTACGAAAAATGCTTTGTTCCAGCGCAGTAAAGGTCAAATGTTTGAATGGTTTTTAAAAATTAGAAACTTACGTTTTTCAAAAACTTGCCGTTGCCCGTTCCGTTGCCCCATGTTTCTTTGCAGCACGAAATCACTCAACCATTTTTTCATCATTAAAAAATCAAGTCTATGGCAAGTGCAATCAATTGGTTTGAAATCCCGGCTGCGAACTTCGACCGGGCAGTGGAATTCTACGGCAAGGTGTTGGGTACGGAACTGCAAAAAATGGGAGGCCCGTTCGACATGGCGTTTTTCCCTTGCAGCGACGGCGGCACCGGCGGCTGCGTCACGCACGGGAACGGCAACAAACCGAGTGCAGAAGGGGCGTTCGTTTACCTCAACGGCGGCGACGACCTGGCTGTGCAACTCGCACGGGTCGAGCCTGCGGGCGGCTCGGTGGTCATGCCCAAAACCTCGATTGGCGAGAACGGCTTCATGGCGGTTTTCATGGACACGGAGGGCAACCGCGTGGCGTTTCACTCGATGGCGTGAGCGGCAAAAGTGTCGTGGCTGCACGATGCCGCCACGGCACTCCATTTTTCACAACTCATTGATTTTTAAAACAATAATGACAGTTTTACACAACGAAATCACGATAAACGCCCCCATTGAAAAAATCTGGGCGGCACTCACCAATATCGAGGAATTGGAAAAATACGACCCGACGGTCAAAAAATCCACCGCCACCACGCCTTCGAAAAGTGGCATTGGCGCAGCCCGAAAAGTCGAAATGCTGGACGGCAAAAACTGGTTTGAAGAAAAATGCACGGTCAGCAAACCGCACGAAGCGCTTGCCTACGAACTGACGGCTTGCTCCTTTCCGGTGCATCAACTGAAGCACAGTTACCGTTTTGAGGCGAGGGGCAACCAAACCACCGTCAGGCAGGTGATGGAATATCGAATGAAATTCGGATTTTTCGGAAAAATCCTGGACGCCTTGATAGTGCGCAAACAATCGGACAAGGGCATCAAGGCGTTCCTGGGCGGCTTGAAATCATTTACTGAAAAGTAGCATCAACATGGAAAATCTCATCACCGGCGAGCGAATCGCCGACCTCCTCACTGCCAAAAGCGTCGAATACGGGCAAAAGAAAATGTTCGGCGGGCTATGCTTTATGGTGGACGACAAAATGCTCATCGGCACTTACAAAGGTGGCGTCATGGCTCGTGTTGACCCCGCCGAAGCCGAAAATTTGGTCAACCGCCCCGGCGCCAGCCAGATGATTCACGGCGGTAAACCAATGGTGGGTTATCTTTTCATAGAACCGGATGGATATGAGACTGACACCGCCCTGTCGTTTTGGGTGGAAAAATGTTTGGAATTCAATCCGAAGGCGAAGGCGAGCGGGAAGAAGAAAACTTGATAACATCAGAATCTACTCCAAACACTTCGAGTGACTCTGTTATTTTATATTAGTGAGTCAAAACCATCATTTCACCACCGCCCCCTCCATGATATAATCATATTTATAACCTGCCCCGAAGTCCTTGTTCAGCGCCATCGTGCCTTCCAGCGTGACGGTTGCGCCTAATTGCACCTGCTCCACCGTCGTCACAGTCAGGTCGAGGTTCTTGCCGGAGCCGTCCTGGATGTGCAGCCAGTTCCTGCCCATAATCATGGGGTTTACTTTCATCACCTTGCCGGTCACTTTTACCGTTTTGCCGTCGTACTTTGAAATATTCGTAATCAAGTCGGAAAGCTTGATGGCACCTGCTGCCAGAGTTACATTCTTGGGTGGCTCGACCTTGCCTCCGCCCTCAACATTGGCATGGGCCTGTTCTTTGGTGATGCCGCTTGCACCCTCCTCCCTGAAATCGGACACTAAGTACAGCGTCTCAAACACCCGATTGTACTCTTTGCTCTCGAAGTTTTTCTTCATCAGTCCGCCCCGGAAGTAGTAGGTATTGCCGGTTTTCACTTCCTGCTTCATCACGGCAATCCAGAATTCCCCGCCGTTTTCCTTCACCCGCAGGTAAGTGTACTTGTCCGTGTTCAATGCTTCTTCCACCACCACTTTGTGCTCGGCGGCATCCAGGTCTTGCGTTTGGCCTGGGGCGGAGTTCATGCCCTGTGCAGCGCCTGGGTCTTGGAAAAGTGGCGGGGCGACCTCGCCGCTACCGGATTCGGCCTCAATGACTTCGGGGCCGGAGTTGCAGGAAAAAATGGCCATCGTAAATATCAAAATTGCCTGAATCTTAAGGTATTGCATGGCTGTCTTTTTTGTCATTTGAATTTGCTCAAAGGTAGGAATTATTTGTAAGCAAACGAAAGCTGGATTGCCTCAAAACCGCTGTATCAATTTCATGTTCACCCGGTGAAAAGTATCCCGCTCCTTCTCAAAAGTACCCTCGTAGTACACATGGAAGGCCAGCTTTTTGGTCAGGTTCACGGAAACGTCCAACCCTGCGATTTTCTGTTGCACCGTGTATTCGTAGTTTTTGTAGCTGTAGTCCACCATCCTGAAATAAGCGTCGCTGCTGAGTTTACCGGGCACGATTTCCTTGGTCAACCTGATGCCGAACATCTTGCTGTCCACGTAGTGGGTCTGGAGGAAGTTCGCCGTGAGGGACGCCGACGCTCCAAGCCATGGCAGTCGGCTGAAATTCAGGTAGCTGTTCAGGTTTTTCGACAAGTTCATATCGCTTTTCTGGAATCGCCAGTTGGCGTTGGTGCCCCAATTGACCCATTTGAACGGGCGGTAGTTGATGTTGAAGCGAAGGCCCTGCCGGGTCTCGTCGTCAATTAGCTGGTCAATATAACTTTTGTACGACTCGTAGTAAATGATGTTTTTTCGGTTGTCGTATGACAATGAAAGACTGGATTTTTTTGACAATTTATAGCGAAGCGAGAGCAGCATATTGGTCAAGTTTAGCGTGTTCTTCACTTCATTGTTCACGTTTTCGTACAAGTCAACCTCCATCGAACCGAAAAAACCGAGGTCTTTCAACAGGTTGTTCGAATGCTGGAAGTACACGAAGCGCCGGTCCGTTTTACTGCCGTTGCGCTGTTCGATGAAGGCGAGGGTGCTCTGCTGCGACTTGGCGTCCTTGACTGATGTGTGGCCGACGTAAGCGCCCGCCTGCAACAGACCGAAGTTCACGCCGTAATCCGCATAATCCGGCCTCGACCCGACGATGCCGCCTACCATGAAATTGCCCAACCCCTTCTCCACTTGAAGCCCGTCAATGGCGCCCATGCTTGAAATCCGCTGGTTGATTTTCCTGCCCAGGCTGATGCTGGAGCTTTTGTCCAAATCGTACCTCACTGCCAGTGAGTAGATTTTCAGGGCATCGCTGAAATTGTCCTGCACCGCCTGCCACTCGCCCACCGTGTGCCGGAAGGTGATGTAGTTGTCCGTCGAAAAACGGCTGTTGCCGAGGTTGTTGCCTTGCAAGGTGAAGGCGTAGCGCATCCGGTGCGTTTCGTCACTGCCATTGAAGTTGCTGTACGACGAAGCCGATACCCGCCCCTTTATTTTTTGCCTGAAGTCCTGTTCAGGCTTCTCCTCCGTTTCGGGCGTCACGATGCCAGAAGGGGCAGGGGAAAGGCTGTCCTGCACAGCCTTCAGCGGGCCTTCTTTTTTGTCCTTGGCTGTTTTCTTTGGCTCTTCTTTTTTCAGCACACGGGCGAAAAATTCATCGCCGACCTTCACTTTTTCCGTCAACAACGAAATGCAGACGCAAGAAGTCGAAGACTTATCCTTCACCAGGAGGAAAGGCGTCATCACATTTTCTTTTTTAAAAAAAAGGGTGTCACCCTTGCTGATGCCATCCGTGGAGGCATATTTCACATAGACGTTTTGCGAGGAAATGTATGACGCAATACCCTTGACAAGCACCGTTTCCACCTGCCCGAACATGGGCAGGGTGCTAAAGGCAAGGCATAATATAGATAAAAGGTATCTCATTTTATTTCGCTAATTTTCCCCGTCCGGGTGACATGAATAACAAGCCGGGCTTGAGTATTGGTACCCATTTACCCCCTGGTGGTCATCGGCAAGTTCAACGGGGTCATCATGCTCATGGCAGTCAATGCAACTGAAACTGTTGTAGTTCCCGCCGATATGGCACTCCACGCACTGGTTCCACTCGCCTTGGTGAGTTCCGCTGTAAATCGGAAAGTACATGTTGTCGTGGTCGAAATTGGACGGCACCCAGGCATTTTGGCTGTGGCAAAGTGTGCAGTCCGTCGGGAAGCCAGCCTGCTGGTGGTTCGGGTTGTTGGCCCCGTTGTAGTCGGAGGCGTGGCAGCCGTAGCAGGTGTTGGGCGTGTTGTTGTAGTTGCCGTTGTGGCAGGCGGCACAGTCGTTTTGGATGGCCACGTGTGCGCCGACGAACGGCCAAAACTGGCTGTGGATGGGGAACGTAGCCGGGTTCCAGTCGGGGTCGGTCGTGTGGCACATGTCGCAGTCCGTTGGCAAGTTGAGCGACAGGTGGTTTGGGTTCGTGCTCGTATTGTAGTCCGGCATGTGGCAGCCCTCGCAGGTATTCGGCGTGTTGTTGTAGTTGCCGTTGTGGCAGGCGGCGCAGTCGTTCTGAATCGGAATATGCGCACCCGTGAGCGGGTAGAATTGGTTATGGTCAAACGTCGAAGGCACCCATGCCGTTTCCGTATGGCAGTCCTCACAAGTCGTGGGGAACTGGTTGGTCACGTGGTTGGGGTCGTTCGCCCCGTTGTAGTCCGCCGAATGGCAGCCGAAGCAGGTATTCGGCGTGTTGTTGTAATTACCGTTGTGGCAGGCGGCGCAATCATTGGCAATGATGGCATGAGCCCCGTTCAATGGCCAATAATTATTGTGAATCGTGAAGGTGGCTGGCATCCAATCCGGCGCAGTCGTGTGGCACATGTCGCAATCGGTCGGAATTGCCAGGGCCAGGTGGTTAGGGTTCGTACTCGAGTTGTAATCCGGCAGATGGCAGCCTTCGCAAGTGTTGGGTGTGTTGTTGTAGTTGCCGTTGTGGCAGGCGGCACAGTCGTTTTGGATGGCCACGTGTGC
>JACRAN010000308.1 GCA_016234735.1 Bacteroidota bacterium
ACAAGAAGAGGAATTTTTGCAGCCATAACATTGCGGAACAGTGAGGTATATGACATTCTGGCACTAAACCCTAAGACAAATAAGCAATTTGGCATACAAGTTAAAACTACATGGGAGAGTAGGCGATGGGCGCTGAACAAAAAAGTGGAGGATATTTACAGTGAAAACCACTACTACATCTTTGTTGTCTTATTTCAAAATGACTCACGGAAGCCAGAATTTTTTATCATCCACAGCGAAGAATTAGCCATGATGATACATGAAGCACATAGAAATTGGCTTGCAGTTCCTGGAAAAAAAGGACAATCACATAAAGATAATGACAAGCGTAATTTTGATGATAGAAAAGGACATTATCTTGACAGGTGGGATAATTTTATGAAATAAAATCTACACGTTACCAGTTTCCTTTGCCAGTTGGAACAAATATTCAGTGCAGAGTCACTTGCGAATCTCAGAAGGCAATCCCAAGCGGCTTTCCCCAAAATCCCCTAAGTTTGTAAAAAAAAATCACGATGACCACCATCGAAGTCAGACCAAATACCCGCTTCGGCGAAGACGAGATACTGAACGGAGTGTCAAAACTCGACACGCCGCAGTTGGAGAAGTTTGTCCGAAAAGTATTGGCGCTGCGAGCCAGACGCATGGCGCCTACCCTGAGCGGCAGGGAGGCTGAGTTGATGCTAAAAATCAATGAGGCGCTGCCGGAAACGAAACGCAAGCGATTGTACCAGTTGGAAGAAAAACGTCGGGAAACGGCGCTGCCGGAGGGCGAAGAAAACGAACTCACAGCATTGGTAGATGAACTGGAAAAGCTAACGGTGCAGCGGGTGAAGTACCTGGGTGAGTTAGCGCAGTTGCGGGAAGTCCCGGTCAGGGAACTGATGCGCCAATTGGACATCCAACCTGCCCGCCATGCCTAAAAAACGTATCCCCATCGCCACTCGCCGCCAGGTACACTTGAGGGCGGCGGGGTACTGCGAGTATTGCCGCACACCTGAAATATTTTCACCGGAACCTTTTTGCGTTGAGCACATCGTACCCGTCAAGTTGGGAGGAGGGAACACGCCCGACAATCTGGCTTTGGCTTGTCATGGGTGCAACTGGTCGAAGTCGAGCAAAACACAAGGCGAAGACCCGGTCAGCCGCCAATTGGTGTCGCTGTTCAATCCTCGGCGGCAGATATGGAGCGAGCATTTCGCCTGGATGGAAGAACCCACGCATGTTTGTGGATTGACAGCTACGGGCAGGGCGACGGTCGAAGTGCTAAAATTGAACCGGGAAAATTTGATACATCTCCGTTTGGCAATGTACGTGCTGGGAGAGCACCCGCCCCGATAACTCACCCCACCTCCCCAGGTGTCACGCCAAAATAATCCTTGAAGCACTTCGTGAAATAGGCCGGGCTGTTGAAGCCGCACTGGTAGGCGATTTCCGAAGCGGTGCCCGCTTTTTTCTCCAACAACTGCTTCGCCCGCTCCAGCCGCATGTTGCGGATGACCTCGTTGGGCGAGAAGCCCGTGAGCGCCGAGAGCTTGCGGTGCAACTGGCTGCGGCTCATGCCGATTTGGTTGCCCAGTTCCACCACGCTGAAATTTTCGTCCTCCAGATTGGCTTCCACCGCTTCCCGCACTTTGGTCAGGAAAACGGCGTCCATGCTCTCCGCTTTCACTTCGGCGGGGGCGAAAGCAGTCAGCGTTTTTCTGAAAAATTCCTGCAATTTTTCCCGCCCGGCGATGAGGTTGGCGACCCGCACCTGCAACTCACGGGCATCGAACGGCTTCACGAGGTAGTCGTCGGCACCGGTTTCCAAGCCCTCCAACTTGTCTGCCTGCTCGGCCCGTGCGGTGAGCATCACGACGGGGATGTGGCTCGTTTTCTCGTTGATTTTCAGTTGTTTACAAAATTCCGTGCCGTCCATTTCCGGCATCATGATGTCGGTGATGATGAGGTCGGGCGTGTGTTCGATGGCTTGCGCCAAGCCGATTTTGCCGTTCTCCGCTTCCAGGATTCTGTACTTGCCCTCAAACTGCTCCCGGATGTAGGCACGCACGTCGGCGTTGTCCTCGGCAATGAGAACAAGCTGATTTACGACTGACGATTTACGATTGATGAATGAATTTTCGATTTTGGATTTTCGATTTTGGATTGGCTCCGAGAGGGCGTACTGCGTTGAAACCTCGCGGGGTGAAACCTGCTGCTCACCCCCCAATCGTAAATCGTCATTCGTAAATCGTAAATCACCCACTGCCAGCGTCACCGTAAATGTCGTGCCCTCGCCCTCCCTGCTCTCCACCTCGATTTTACCGCCGTGCAACTCCACCAGTTCCTTCGTCAGCGCCAGCCCGATGCCGCTGCCGGGCTGCACTTCCGAGGCGGTGGTTTTTGAAAACCGCTCGAACAGGTGCGGCAATTGCTCCGCCGGGATGCCCATGCCGGTGTCACGAATGACGATTTTGGATTGACGATTTACGATTTCACTGCCGTTCCCCTGCAATCGTAAATCGTCGTTCGTCAATCGTACCTCCACCCTGCCGCCCTCCGGCGTGAACTTGAACGCATTGGAAACAAGGTTGGCCAGAATCTTCTCCACCTTGTCATTGTCAAAAAAACAGACCACTGGCTCCTCTGGCACAACTATCTGCAAATCAACCTGTTGGCGCACGGCCAAGCTCTCGAACGACCCTGCGATGGCGCTGGTGAACCTGCCCAGGTCGCCCTCCGATGCCTGTAATTTCAGCTTGCCGCTCTCCAATTTCGACAGGTCGAGCAACTGGTTCACGAGGTCGAGCAGCCGCTTGCCGTTGCGGTGCATGATTCGGTAGTATTTTTGAAAATCGCCCTGGAAACTGCCGTTCATCATCTGCTCCAGCGGGCTGACGATGAGCGTGAGCGGGGTGCGGAACTCATGGCTGATGTTGGCAAAAAAAGTGGACTTCACGGTGTTCATTTCCCGTAACTTATCGGCTTCTGCGTGTTCGAGTTGGGTGGCCAGTTCGGCTTCTTTTTGCCTGATTTTCTGCTTGTTGCGAAAATACTGAAACCCGCCGCCCAATGCCAGCACCGCCGCGATAGCCCCGATGAGGATGGTTTTTTTCTGGTTGGATTGACGTTCGAGTTCAAGTTCCTGCTTGACGATTTGAGCTTCTTTTTTCTCCGTCTGGAACCTGGCTTCCACCTCGGCGATGGCTTCCAGTTTTTCCTTGTTGAACAGCGAATCGTCGAGCACCATGAATTTTTTGAACCAAAAAAGCGCCTGCTTGTGGTCGCCCATGCTCTCGTACACGTTCGCAAAGTTTTCGTAGTAAACTTCGAGCGGCTCTACCAGCTTCAACTCCTCCATGATGGCGTAGCCCTGCTGGTTCATCGCCAGCGCTTTCGCAAAATCCCCTTTCCGCCACCACGCTTCCGAGAGATTTGCCAACGGAAAAACGAGGTTGGGGGTGCGGTTCACTTCTTTCAGCAAGCTGACCGACCGCTCGCTCATTTCGATGGATTTGTCCATATTTTTTTTCTCCAGCCAAAGGTGCCCCAGGCTCCCGGCGAGCACCCCGGCATGGAATTTATTGCCCGTTTGCATGGCAAGTTCGTAGCCTTTTTGGGCGTACTCGATGGCCTTGTCGAAGTCCTCCTTGCCGTTCCAGGCGACCGAGAGGTTGTTGTAGCAGACGATGGCGCCCCTCTCCCCATCGGGCAGGCTGAGGCGGATGGCGAGCGATTTTTCGAGCCACTCGATGGCCTTGTCGGGCGCTTTTTCGTCGCTGAACACGTTGCCGATGTTGGAGTACACCGCCGCCACGTCCTTCATATTCCCCAGTTGTTCCTTGATTTTCGCCGACTGCATCAGATAGACGATGGCGCTGTCGTTGCGTCCGGTGTTGTGAAACACGTTGCCAACGGAGTTGAGCGCCTTGCCCTGCAATTCGAGGTCATCGGTTTTCATGGCAATTGCCAGTTCCTGCCGGTGAAACGGCAACGCTTCTTCATATTTTCCCCGCTCGTAGAGCGACGAGCCTCGGAGGTGGGCAGCCTTGGCAAGACTTTTTTTGCCGATAGCTATCGGGAGGACGGCTTTCGCCAATTGTTCGAGGGTGTCGGCAGTGAGGAGGCCGGTTTCGGGTTTTTCTTTCAACATTAAATCAGCCCACTGGAAGTAGAAATCCGCTTTTTTTACCGGGTCTTTTTCGGCGAGGTAGGCATGGCGCAGGCTGTCGGTGGGGACGTTCTGGGCAAAAAGCGGCAAGGCCAAAACGGCGAAGATGAGGAAGAAAAAAAGACGTAGCATGGGCAAAGTGTTTTCTCAACATTTGCCCACAAGTTAGAAAACAAAAACGGCATCCAAGCCAACAAGCCGGGATGCCGTTTCAACGGGCTGATGAAAATCACTTCACCTTGCCAAAAATCCAGCCGATGACGCCGCCAGCCACCGCACCTATGACGGTGTTCATGGCCAGGTCAATCGGCAGCCAGTCCCAGGTGTAAGCCTTGAAACTGGAGGCGTTGGTGATGCCGAACCAAAGCGCAATCAAAAAAGTAATCCAAGCTCCGGCCGTGGCACCGCCCTTGAACGTGTTGACACCGAATTTGTGCAGCAAAATGCTGACGAACAGCGAAAAGACCAAACTGGCGATTATCCACCACATCATGCTTGGCTCGTGGATGCAGGCGGCGTTGTCAGCCAGCCATTTTTCCATCATGCTGCCCAGGAATACCATGAAAATCACCATGGACAGGATAATGCCCGTGGCTGCACCAGCGAGGGTTCCGAGAATGATTTTCTTTTCCATAAAATCAAGTTGTTTAAGTTGGTGAAAAAAAATGAAATGAAATAAAGATTGTCAGTTGCAGGAAAGGGCGGGAAGGACATGTGCGGGACAAGCCCAAAGTTGGTGAAAACCAGCGAGTTGCAAAAGAATTGGACCGAAAAATCTAATCCAACGCCGCCGGTGCGCCCTCGAATTTTCCGGTGCTTTCCCTGCAATTTCCCGAAGAACAACGCCACCGGGAAAATCAGCTTTTTCACGAAGCCGGGAATATTCAGCATGTCGAATTCCGAGCGGTATTGCAGGGTTTTGCATGTTGATTTTGCAGTTGATTCAGTTTCGCTCCGCTTCAATGATAAACTGGGGGCCCTGCGTCGGGATGAAGCGGTTGATTTTCAGCCCCGCCTTGCCGAACAGTGCTATCATCTCCTCCTGCGTGCGCTCCCGCCCGCCGAGCAGCACCAGCATGTGCAGGTCATAGAAAAAAGAGATAGGGCTGCTACCCTCCATGATGACCATGTCCATGACCAAAATCCTGCCGCCGGTCTTCAGTGAATACACGCAATTTTTCAGGATATCCAGCGCTTTTTCGTTGCTCCAGTCGTGGAGGATGGATTTCAGGACCATCAAATCGGCGGCGGGGATTTTTTCAAAAAAGCTGCCGCCCACCACCGAGCAGCGGTCTGCCGTTTCACCTAAATCTGCACCCGCCACTACGAAGGGCAGGTCGAACAAAATGCCCCGCGCCTGCGGGTATTTTTCCAGTATCGTTTTCAACATAAAACCCTGCCCTCCGCCCACGTCGCAGATGGTCTTAAACAGTGAAAAATCGTAGGCGTTTACGAGCGCAGCAGCACCCATTTTTGACAGGTGCGTCTGGTAATCGTTGAAGGGTATGCCATATTCAGGGTGCTGGGCAAGGTATTCCCAGGCTTCCATTTTGAACACATGGCTGAACGCCTGCCCGCCCGTTCGGATACAATGCAGCAGGTTGTTCCAACTCTGCTGCCAGGGGCCGAAGGAGCTGATTTCCAAGGCTTTGGTCAGGTTGCCGGGCACATCCTTACGGAAGAATTGGCCCACCGGCATCAGTTGGCAGTCCTTGCCGTTCAGTTCCACAACGCCCTGTTTGGAAAGGAAGCGCAGCAAGCGGAAAGTCGTTTCCGGGTGCGTGCCGCAATGGGCAGCGATTTCATCCGTGGAGCGGTTTTCTTCTTTTAAAAAATCGGGAATACCCAGCTTCACAAAAGCGAGTACCGATTGCGTCATGGCAAAGCCTCCGACCAATTGGAAGGCTTGAGCGATGGGTGGTATGTTTGGATATTGCATGGTGAAATCAAGTTTTATTCGCCAATTATCAAGTTGTCGCCTCAAAATAGCAGCTCGGTTGAACATGATTTACACAGACGTAGCCGCTTTTGGGATGATGACACCTTGACACCTGGAGTTTTTTCATTTTGGTGAAACAATCAGGTTTCAATTAGTCTTTCAGGAAATCCAGTGTCTGCACCCCTGACCTGCCAGCAAGCCGGAGGTAGTACAAGCCGGGCTGCAATTGCCCCACCGGGACAGTCGAATTGATTTCATTCGTAGAAAAGACAACCCTGCCCTGCCCGTCGAAAATATGCAGGGCATCGAATTTGCCTTCTTCCATGTTTTTCAAAAATAGCTCATCGGTAGCTGGGTTGGGATGGACAAAAAGTCCGCTTCCCTTTGGGTTGACATTGACCACGACTACTTTGGAAAAAGCCTCCTTGCCATCGAAGTCAACTTGGCGCAGCCGGTAGTAATTCAGGCCAATGACGGGCTGTTGGTCGGCAAAATAATAAGTATGCTGCTGTGTGGTAGTGCCATTTCCATTGACTTTACCCAGTTCCATCCAGTGCCAGCCGTCGTCCGATTTTTCCACCAAAAAGAAATCATTGTTAACTTCAGACGCCGTTTGCCAATTGAGGTGGGCAGCATGGCCTTCCAGCTTTCCATCAAAATTGACCAATTCAGCAGGCAGTGCCAAACAAGCTGCTTCTACTTCCACACGTGTGGCGCAGCCCATGGCATTGTCGTTAATCGTTGCAGTGCTCCCAGGAATGGCCAAATAATCGCAAATGCTTTGAACCTCGCAGGTGGAGAGCAAAGGATTAAAGGTAATGACAAGGTTCGTCAAGGAGGTTGGGCTAATGTTTTGCAATCCGTTCAGGCTGGTCAATGCTTCGTTAGAGGCAATGCTGAGGGTGCCCCCGATAGCGGTGATTCCCGCCAAATTAGTAATATTCGACAATGAGAAATTGCCATTTATCAGAAGGCTGCCCGCCACCGCAGTCACTGTCCCAAGCCCAAATAAATTCGTCAGACTCTCATTACCGGAAACCTGAAGGTCGCCTCCAATGGACATAACTGCTGATAAACCTGACATACTCGTCAAATCATCGTTGTTGTCAATTTTGAGAGTGCCCGATATGGTGGAAACCATATTCAATCCCGATATGTTTGTCAAAGTTGCATTATTGGAAATTTCCAGGTCTCCATCTATTGAAGTGACAGCGCCGAATCCCGTTATACCCGTCAACACAGGATTAAGATATATGAGCAGCGTTCCAGGAATGGAAGCAAGCCCGCCCAAACCAGCTATACTCGTCAAACCAAAATTATTGTTGATAAAAATATTGCTGCCTACTGTAGTGAGTGAATTAAATCCAGCTATGCTCGTCAAGCTGGGATTGTATTCAGCCTGAAAATAGTCGCCAATGGATGTTACTGCATTTAGCCCTGCCAAACTCGACAAGGAGTTGTTGTGGGTAATCCTGAGGTAACCTGGGATTGAAGTTATGTTTTCCAAGCCCGACAAGCTTGTCAGGGCATCATTAAAGGATATTAAGAGGACGCCTCCTATGGAGGTCAGCCCGCTTAATCCCATTAAATCCGTCAAGACAGCATTATCGCCAATTGCAAGTGAACCACCTATGGTCAAGACCGCACCAAGCCCGGATAAGTTCGGCAAGGCGGCATTATTTTCAATAATTAATTCCCCGCCAATTGAACCGACCAAACTTAATCCCGATATATCATTTAAGGCAGCATTATTTGTTATGATGAGGTTGCCTACAATAGCAGTTAGCGCTGAAAGCCCGTCAAGATTTATGATGTCACCCATCACGGCTTCATCTATGGTGATGCTAAAAGGCATAACCGTACATCCGGGATAGTCAGTTGAAAAATTATTAATGCTCAACTGTGAGTTAAGGGTGATATCCCCAGTGGGGCAGGCAGCTTGTAATGAAATTAAAGAAAAAAGCATGAGGGTGGCTGCAACAGCCAGAATGACTGTTTTCATAGTTTGCTGTTTTAGAAAAAAAGTGAAGATGAAGTGCGCCCACCCAAACACTGGAGATGAAGTGGATGGGCGCAATATGGATTAGAAAGCTAAGGAATCAATTCCCTGCCATCTGAGGCATCGGCCTCACCGGTGTCAGGCTCAAAGCAGCTACCAGCCACTTGCCGTCCACCTTTTGGCAGGCGTTGACAAAGGTGCTTTCTTCCGTCACCGGATTGCCGTTCATTGTCATGGTTTCCTTGTGACCCCATTGGCACACGGCCACATCGGGGGTGATGAAACGGATGTTCATCTTTCCGATTTCGACCTTGCTTTCTGGCATGTTTGCCCAGGCCTTGAACAGTTCGGCATGAACCTGCTCGACGGCCTTGCGGCCCTTAATGGCCATCCCAAACGGGCTGATGAAGTCCACGTCCTCCGTGTAACATGCGGCGAAGCGGGCAGCGTCCCGTGCCTCGAAGGCGGCATAGGCTTCGTTCCCAAGCGCTTTGATGGCGGCAATGTCGGCCTGTTGGTCGGGCATCTGGAAGTCCATTTTCGGCGTCAGTTGGTCGTGCTCGATGAGCCAGTTGCCTTTCTCCTTGCGCAGGACTGCCGAGGAGCTGTTTTTACCAACTATTTTTTGCCCCTGCATTTGGAACTCGTCCTCACTGTCCCAGGTAATGATGGCGAGGTCCGGCTTGACGAGGCGCCAGGAGGTCAGTTTGTAAGTGAATTTAGGCTTGATGTCCATCATTTTTTCAAACTCCAGCCAACTTGCTTCGATGGCTTTGAGGCCGGAGGTTATGCGTCCATCGGGGCCGATTTCCGTTGCATCGGGTGCGTAGAATTGGTGCATGGCACTGCCACTGCTATTTTCGAAGGCGGTGTACACTGTTTTGAGGTAAGTCTCGAACGTGGCTTGGTTGTCGGTTTGGGCCGACGCACTTTGGCTAAATAAGCTGAGGGTGAAAAGAAGGAGGAAACTGATGAATGTCGTTTTCATTGTTGATAAAAATTTATTGGTGAAATGAATTTTGATTTAAATCTTTGATAATGGACTACTTGCCTGCCTTCGCCACCGTCGTTGCCAGCACCGGCACCGTTTTCAGGTACGCCCAGATGGCATTGATTTCGACTTCGTCCTGCAAGGCGAACCGAGGCATGGCGACGCTCAAAGCCTTCCCATCGGGGCGAATGCCGCTCCGAACAGCCTTGAAGAACTGCTCCTCCGTCCACTTGCCGATGCCCTGTTCCGGGTGTGGCGTGATGTTGCGGGAGGGGATGAGCTTGAATTCCGGGTCGGCAACGGGATTGCCGCCGCCGAAGAAGCCCGGCGATTTTTCCGGCTCCATCAAGTTGTTGGTTTCAAAACTGGCGGAATGGCAACCTGCACAATCGTAAACCGCCGTGGCCAGGTAGCGGCCATAGGCGACCTGGTCTGAGGCAGGCGGTGCCAGACGGGGCTTGGCGTCGTATGGCAGTGGCTTGAAGGCACCGAATTTTATGAGTGCTTTTGCCAAAAAGGAATACCTCGTGGTGCGCACGTCGTCCGATGCTGCCACCTCCGGCGCATCCGAGCGCAGGTAGGCGATGACGGCGGCCATGTCCTCGTCCGAAAGGTTGGGGAAGAACATGAACGGCCCCGCCAGTTTGCCGTTCCGCTTGATGCCCGTGCGGAGCAAGTAGGCGATTTCGCCGTCCTTGTAGCGGCCCAGGCCTGCCGTCGGGTGGTGGGTGAGATTGCCCGACCAGATTTCGCCGAAGCCTTCGCTTTCCGGTGAAAACAGCTTGCCGTCGTACTTGCCACTTTCGCCCTGGTGGCAGTAGGCACACACGGTTCTGGCAATTTTTGCGCCCCTTGCCAGCGAGAGGCTGTCGATAGGCAACTTGACTTCGAGGTCCTGGACAGGGTGGCTGGGCATGTCGCTAAAATTGATCCAGGCGGCGATGCCTGCTACGGCCAGCACGATGATGCCGACGATGATACCGAGGATTTTCAAGAATTTTTTCATTGGTGAAAAGATTTTAAAGTTGGTGAAAAGTTAGTGCAGACCGGGTTTTGGGTGAAACAGGGGGTCGCTGAAAACCTGCACGAGCATTGCCTGAAGGGAAACATCCGGGCTGGCTGGTGGCGATGTAGGCACCACGCCAGCCTGCTCGCCGGGGAAGGAAACTTGCAGGGTGCTGAAGTCGCCTCCGCAGGAGGAAAGCAGGCTGGCCAATACCCCTGCAATGATTGTTTTCATTTGATTTTTGATAGCCATGACGACGAGTATTTTGATGAAAAAATTTGATGGGACAAAGATGCGGGCAGCCGCTCCCGGAGGGTTATCAAATCCGTCGCACAGACTTTCAAATTTGTCGCAAGCCGGTTTTTTCAATAAAAAAAAGACGGGAGGGCACCTTCGGAGGAGTTGCTGGTGAAGAAGAAATGAAGGAATCAGGTGGTCAGCGTGTTACTTTGCAGCCAAATTGAACCCGTTGCCAACCCGAAGCATCCATACTTTTCCCATCGCCGTTTTGATGGGCTACGCTCTGGTGAGCCTGCTGCTGCTCTGGCACCACGAGCCGTGGCGTGACGAGATGCAGTGCTGGGAAATCGCCCGGCGAAGTGCCTCGCTGTCCGAACTGTTTTTCAATGCCCGCTACGAGGGCCACCCCAGCGCATGGTACCTGCTGTTGTTTGCCATCACCCGCTTCACCCCTGACTTCGCAGCAGTGCAGGTGCTGCATTGGCTGCTTGCGTTGGCATCGGTGGCACTGGTACTGTGGCGCTCGCCGTTCAGCCGTTGGCAAAAAGGCTTGATGGTTTTCGGGTATTTCTTCCTGTTCGAATATGGGGTGCTGACTCGGAACTACGCCATCGGTGTGCTGCTCGCTCTGGCCCTGTGCAGCTTGGCGCAGGACTGGAAGCGCCATTGGCTTGCGATGCAAGTGCTGTTGTTCTGCCTGCTCCAGTGCAGCCTGTTTGCGGCGCTGGTGGCCTGTGCATTTTTCGTTCCCCTGTTTTTTGTGGGCATCCGGGGGCTTCGGCAAAATGCGTTGGCCTGGCAAAAGATTGCACTGGGGGCACTCATCTTCCTGGGTGGCCTGCTGCTCAGTGCCTTCGATATGATGCCACCCGCCGACACCAACTACGCTGCCGCCTGGAAATGGAGCACCCCGGATTGGCAGCCTGCGTTGGGCGCTTTTTTTCGGGCGATGCTGCCTGTGCCGCCATTGGGCAAGCACGGCTGGGGCAGCCATGTTTTGTTCCAACTGCTGGAATGGGACCAGCGGGTACTCGTGGAATGCACGATGTCGCTGGTGCTGTTGGTCTGCTGTCTTTTTTCGCTCCGCAAATCGCCTTTTGCACTGGCTTTTTTCGGGCTGGCCTGGGCTGCCATCGGCGTTTTTTTGGCGGTGAAATTTCCTGGCTTTATCCGGCACCACGGGCATTTCTACTTAGCGTGGGTCATGGCACTTTGGGTGAAGCCCTATTTTTCTGGCCCATCGAGCCATTCGGAAAGCAGGGGAACAAACGCATTTTTCACGTTTATTTTGGTGCTTCAAGTAGCAGCCGCAGTACCGTTGGCCTATTTCGACCTGAAGTTTCCTTTTTCCCAAAGCCGGGCAGTCGCTGATTTTCTAAAACAAAACCACCTCGAAGACCGACTGCTGGTGGGCGACTACGACTATGCCGCCTCCCCGGTAGCGTTTCACCTCCGCCGGCCGATTTATTACCCCAATGCCCTTAAAAAAGGCAGTTTTATCCTGTGGAACAAAGAACAGGAAGCCTTGAAAATCACCGACATCGTGCCCGTGGCATTGGACCTATGCCAGCAACACGGCGACCCCGATGCTTCGGGGCAGGCCCTGCTCCTGCTGACGAGCTATGCCATCCCTGCCGAGCATCTTGTGCCCTCCGTTCATCTCATCAAAACCTTTGCCCCTGCAATGGAGATTTCGGAGGAGTATCATTTGTATGAGGTGAGATGTGGTGGTGGGTAGGTAGTGGCAACGGTGGCACTCAGTTTTTTCCTATAAAAAAAGGC
>JACRAN010000309.1 GCA_016234735.1 Bacteroidota bacterium
CGCCGACCTTGGCCTTGCCAACGGGCACGGCGCCCATGTTTTTCAGCATTTCGTTGCCCACGACGACCAGGTCCTTGGTTTGGTACTTATCCGCCATCGCCATTATTTGCTGGCTGTCGAAGTATTGCGCCTTGTTGGTTTCCGGGAAATAGACGTAGCGGCGCTCGCCTTCGAGGTACTGCTCCTCGTTCGTTTTCTCATTGAAGGTGCCGAGTTCGGTGGTGGTGCGGGTGTACTTGGCCTCCCGCCAGCCCCAGTTGTCGAAGAAGATATGCTCCGTGCCCTGCACGGCCCCGTCGATGCGGAAAATCAGGGCGCCTTTTTCAACGCCGTAGCGCTTGAAACCAGCCGCCACCATTTCCGCTGCCGAACGGGTACCGGTCACACCGGCAGGCGTTTTTGCAGCCACGGGAACGACCGTGCCGGTGGTCGAAGGAGGAACCGATGCAGTGGCGACGGCACTTTTACTATCGGAAGTACAGGAAAAAAACGATACCCCAAAGGCGAGGGCGAGCAGGAAAAACCAGGTGGATTTCATCGGAAACAAGATTGCGTTGAGGGGGGGTGATGTTCCCTTGCAATTTTATTGCCCAAAAAAACAGGAGGCTCCTGTTGTGCTAAAATGAAAACCTGTGCAGGATTGTTGGATGGCTGGATTGTTGAATTGTTGCGGCCACGTTCCAATCAAGATGGAAATACGAATGGCTGTCCCGAAGATTCGGGGCAGCCATTCGTTATTCCGGAGTTTGGATTTCGGATTTCGGGGGCAGCATTTTTGAAAATCCGAAATCCGAAATCGCAATTCCGAAATCAGTTGACTTTCACCACCTTCCCCGTCGCCACCTCGCTCGCCGTTTGCAAGCGGTAAAGGTAAGTGCCGGGAGCTGGCAGGTCTATCCCGCTGATTTTCAACTCGTTACGCCCCGGCCCGAAGCTGCCCCTGCGGGTGAGCACCAGCCTTCCGGCGGTGTCGAAAACCCGCAGGGTAGCCTCCTGCGCTTCGGACAAATTGAAACCAATGACGGTAGTTTCCCGGAACGGGTTTGGGCTTGTTGTAACGGTTAATGGTGAATGGTCAATGGTGAATGGTTGTTCAAAATTTAGCGCAAGGTCGAGCAACTCGCCGTTCTCGAAGTAGGCTTCGGCTTGCGTGTAATCGGAATTGAGTTGCAACGCACCGGCGAGGTGTCCACTGTTTTTTGCCTCAAAAACAAGGCTGAACAGCACGGCATCCTCCGGCAGGTCGGTCGGCGTGGCATTGTTCCAGGAAGTGGTCAGCGCACCCTCGTCGAGTAGACGGAAACCGAAGTTCGCCTCGCTGAGGGAGGGCAGTGCGCCCGTCTCAATTCGCTGAAAATCAAGCATTTCCGTGTCAAAACGCAGCGTGAATTGGTAGCCGACGATTTGCCTGAAATTTTTCACGGTGAAATCCACCCAGTGCTCCCGGCCAGGTTCCAGCACCTCGTCCTGCACGTTCAGCAGCAGGGTTTGGCCGCTGCGGTCTTCGGCAGGGTCGTAGAACTGGTTGGGCGAAGCCGAGCCATTCACGTCGCCAACTTTCACCGCAATGAAGTCCACCTCGTCCATGTTTCCGGTGAAATCATTGATGTTGTACACCTCCGGCACTGCCTCCTGGAACGGGTTCTGCGGGTTCGGGAAGAGATAGTTTTCATCGATGAAACGCCAGCTTTGGTTGTTGGCAAACGCAGTGGTGATGTGCAGCACGGCCTTCTGGATTTCCACCAAATCGGCGGTCGTCACGCTGCCGGAGTGGTTCACGTCGGCGGCGATGATTTTGTAGGGCGAGTCCAGCAGGATGTCGCCGAGTACGTGTTTTTTGATGAGCACCATGTCGAAGGTCGTCACGCCGTTGAGCAGGCCGGTGGACTTCTCCGGTGCCACCGTGTAATCGCCGCCGAGCAGCACGTCGGAGAAGCCGAAATTGCCGTCAGGCCCCGTCATGGCAGGCTGCGAAAAACCGTCGTTGATGCTCACGCTGACCTCCTGCACGTTGAAGCCCAGTTCGTTCGTGATGGCCCCGCCCACCCCGGCGTACAGGTTGCCGCCGCAGGCGTTCATGTTGTCCTGCACGACGAGGAACGTTTCACAAAAATCCTGGTTGCCCGCCGCATCCGTCACCCAAAACTGGATGGGCTGCTGCCCCACATCGTCGCAGTCGAACGTGGCGCTGATGTCGTTCACGTTCGCCGAAAACGACAGCAGCAGGGTGCCGGGGCAGTTGTCGTAGCTCCCCGCATCGAAATCCGAAGCCCAGGTCGTAATCATGCCGCTCTGCATCAGTTCGACGATGAGGCCGTTTTTGCAGTACGGAGTTGGTTTTTTGTCGTCCTTCACCAGCACGTCGATGGTGCAGGAAGTCGTGTTTCCGCAGCCGTCGGCCACATGGTACGTGGCCGTGTAGTTGCCGGGGTTCACGTTCAGGAACGGGCCGTAGCCATTGCCGAAACTGCTCGTCACGTTCACCGTCACGCTTTGGCTGCAATCCTGAATATCAGTCAGTTGTGGTAAAATAACCGTGGCTTTGCAGGTCGTGTCCACTGCTACGGTCAGGTCTGCCGGGCAGGTGAAAGTCGGCGCTGCGTTGTCCGTCACCATGATAATTTGCACCCCTTCCCAGAGGCCGGTCTGGCCACCGGGCACGTAGGTACACCAGTTGATGACCTTCCAGGTGCGGAGGATTTTGAAACAGGCCGGTGGTGCCACGGTGAACACCTGGTCGGTGAAATTCGTGGCCAGCAGTTCGCAGTCGCTGGTGGTGGCCGGGGCGTTGTAGGGCGGCGACAGGTTGCCGGGCGACAGGCTGGCGATGTCCACGCAACCCGTCACGGCGTAGTTCGGCGGGAAAACGACGGTGGCTGGTGTGATGTCCACCGAAGTGATAATTTGGGTGCAGGTGCTGAAGTTGCCGTTGCCGAGCGTGGCTTTCCAGGTGCGGGTCACGGTTCCCACGTCGCACATGTTCAGGTTGCTCACGTCCGTGAACGTGATGACGGGCGTTCCGCAGGCAGCCGAAGCAGTGGCCTGGCCGGTCAGTCCGAGGTTCGTGGGATCCTGGATGCAGTTGATGGTCACGTTCGGCGGGCACAGGATGGCCGGTTGGGAGTTGTCGGACACATGCACCGTCACCATGCAGGAGTTGGTGTTTCCGACCTGGTCGGTAGCCTGCATCTGCACGGTCACGTTGTTGCCCACGTCTTCGCAGCAGAATTTTACCGTCGTAGCGTACACGGGTTGCGTTCCGCAAGCCGCCGTCATCCGGCGCACTTTGAACGCCACCGGGCTGCAATTGTCGTAGCTGCCATCGTCGAAAGTTTGCGCAAAAACGACGGCCATGCCGTTGCTGTTCAGCGTCACCACCGTGTACTCGTCGCACACCACGGTCGGGGAATCGTCGTCCACCACGGTGAGTTTCATCGTGCAATTCGAGGTGTTGCCACAGCCGTCCGTCACGTTGTATTTGATGGTGTAAATGCCGGGGTTCACGTTGTTGATGACGCCGCCGTTGCCGTTCACCTGGCCGACCGGCGTGTTCATCGTCACGGTGAACGTGGTCGAGCAGTTGTCGGAAATGCCGACCGGCGGCAGGAGGACCGATGCCTTGCACTGTGTGGAGCTGGTCGTTCCGGCGGTCAAATCAGCGGGACAGGTGAGCGTAGGCGCTGTCATGTCCATCACCGCAATGATTTGGATGTGGGTGGAAATGGTGCTTGTACACCAGCTAACCACCGTCCAGGTGCGCAGGATTTTGTAGCTGTTTTGGCACAGCGGAATGACCTGGTCGCTGTAAGCGACGGCCATGTTGCAGTAGCCCGTTCCGTTCGGGATGGGGTTCCCGCCGATGGAGGGAGCGCCGGTGTTCGAGGGGTTGGTGTTCGGGTTGACGCAGCTAAGTGCAGGGGCCGAGATGCCGTCCCGGTTGAGCGGCCACTGGATGGCGGCAGGCGTTGTCTGCTGGATGCGGATGAGCTGGTTGCAACTGCTGGCATAGCCACCTGCATCGACCGCCAGCCACGAGCGGGTGATGATGGCGGAAAACGAGCCGGCGCAGCCGAAGACTTGCACCTGATTAGTGTACGACAGCGTGAAATCCGAGCAGTCGGTAGCAGTGGCCGTGCCGGTGGTGGCAGGGGTGGTGGGTGCCGTGCAGGCTACCGTCACGTCGGGCGGGCAGGTGAGCAGCGGGGCCAGTTTGTCCTCCACGTTGATGTAGCCCCAGCAGGAGTTGCCGGTGGCGATGTGCTTCACTTTTACTGACAGCGTCTGGCCGATGTAGTCAGCCGTGACCACCGGGCTGGTGGGGATGGGCGCATTGTACAGCGTCATCACCGTCACCGTGAACGCCTGCGGGCCGTTGGGGGTGCAGGTGGCCGGGTTGTTCGGGTTTTGCAAAATCATGTCGTAGGTGATCGTGCCCTCGCAGGTGCCGGGGAGCGAGACGTTCGTCATGTTGGCGCACGCCATCGTGCAGTTGGGTTGTGCGGTGAGCGCGGTAGCTGCCGCCAATCCGGTGAGGAGCAGGGCGGCTTGTAAAAAATGGTGCTTCAAAAATCGGTGTAAGGCGGACGTTTTGGTGGAAGAACTGAAAAATGCCCGTTTGCGGGAAACAGGTGTAATCGTTTTTTTCATCGGATTACTGAATTTGTTAAAAAATCGGTTTGAGCAGAAGGTTTACCTGGTGCTTTGGTGAAATGCCGGTTGGCTGACTATCGTCAGTTTCGCCTTTTTTCACCTGAAAAAATTATAAGCAAGCAGTCCGACATGGCGCAACGCCACTCGGAAAAGCCTCTTTTCGCAATGTGCCCGGACGCAGAAGGGATGCCCGGCGGTTAGGTCCAGTAAGTTTGAAAAATCCTAAAGGTGTGCAGTGTGGGTACAACGTATTTCAACTCACCGTGCCCGATGTAAAACCGGCGCAGCAGCTTGCCAAAACTTGTTGTAAATGGGTAGATGTAAGGCTGTAGGACGCTTCACGAAGCGTTCAGGTAAATAAATTTCGCCTTAAAAAAATGCGGAAATAAAAAGTGAAGTAAAAATGAGAAAAGCAGGTGTGCTAAGTTCGGTTTGACACTTTTCATGGGAATATCGGTTATGGATTACAAAATCGGTTCGAATACGTTGGCAAAGGTAACCCAAATGAGGTATTTTCAAAATATTTCCAATCTTTTTTTAAAACAAAAAATCCCCTGCCCACTTTCGCAGGCAAGGGATTTTTTTGAAAGATTTGAGTAATCGATGTTTGGCAGCTTCAAACACTCACTGCAACAAAATCATCTTCTTCGTCGCCGTGTTCGCAGGCGTTTCCAACTGGTAGAACAGCACCCCGCCCGTCGGCAACTCCGTCCGTTCGACCGTCACCTCGTTGTAGCCCTTGTCGAACGTGCGGTCGAAAGTCCTCAACACCCGCCCGCTCAGGTCGTACACCGTGAGCTTGGCCTGGCCCCGTTCGGGCAGGGTGAAGCCGATGTTCGTTGACTTTTTGAACGGGTTCGGCTGGTTTTGGTACAGTTGAAAAGCGGCGTTCGTTTGCAAGTCGCTGTGGTTGCTGAATTCCAAGTTCGGCCGCATCTGGTGGCCGCCTGCGCCGTAGGCGAGGGCATCCGTGTAGCGGGCGGTCATCGAGAGCATTTCGCTCAGGCGGCCCGACCTGCGCACCTTGAAACGAAGGTTGAAAAGAGCGTCGTTCTGCCTCAACGCTGCCGGTTTTGTGTTGAACCAGGCCGTGGTGAGGATGCCGTTGCCGAGGAGCGATTGGCCGAAGCTCTCCTCTCCCGACATGGGCAACACGCCCTTTTCAATGCCTCGCAATTCCAGATCGTCAGTTTCAAATTCGATGGTAAATTGTAGTGCGAGCAGGTCAAGCCCGCCGGTCGCTTTGAAGGGCACCGTGATTTCCTCGCCCGCAGCGACCTCCCGGTCGTCCGTCACGAGCGTCAGTTCGCCGCCGCTCCGCTCCTCGGCACTGCTGCCGAAACCGGGGTCGGCGTTGGCGTTCATGTCGCCGATTTTCACGCCAATGAAGTCAGCATCCAGCAGGCTTTGCCCCAAATTGGCTGCGTTCACCACCTCCGGGAAGGCCGGTGAGAACGGGTTGTCCGGGTTCGGGAACACGTAGTCCTTCGGAATGAAGCGCCACGAAGTGTTGTTCGGGAAGTCGTCGGTGATGTGCAAAATTAGTTTGCGAAGCTCCACCACGTCCAACGTCGTCACCATGCCGCTGCGGTTCACGTCGGCGGCGATGAGCTTGTACGGCGAATCCAGCAGGCTCGTGCCGAGGATGTGGCTGCTCATCAGCGCCAGGTCGAAAGTGGTGACGCCGTTGCGGGGCCCGTCGTCTTTTTCCGGTGAAATGGCGTAGCTGTTGCCAAGTTGCAGGCCGTTGATTTGAAAATTACCCACCGCATCCGTCTCGTCCATCATGGTCGAATTGGCGGCGTGAACCTCCACCTGTGGCATCACATCGCCCAGCATGGTTTCCACCATCCCCGCCACCATGATGCCACCCACCACCAGCGTGTCGTCGATGAACGGGCAGACGTTCATGTTGTCCTGGATGAAAACATTGGTGACGCAGAAGTCGCTGTTGCCCGCCTCGTCAGTCACCCAGACTTCCACGGAATACTGGCCTTCATCGTCGCAGTCGAACACCAGCCCGTCGGTCGGCGGGTTCGGGTCGCCCACCAGCCGAATCGTGTACGTGAGGTCGGGCTGGTCAGTGCAGTTGTCAAAACTGTTGTCGTTGAACTGCTCCGCTTGCACCGAGGCCATGATTTGGCCGCCCATCGCCTGCAATTCGGTGACGATGCCCGTGTTGCAGTACGGGGTCGGCAGTTTGAGGTCGGTCACGGTGATGTCCACGTCGCAGGTCGATTCGTTGCCACAGCCGTCTTTCACCTTGAAAACAACGTGGTGCTGGCCCTGCGGGTACTGCCCCGAGGCATTGGCACCACCGCTCGTGGCGTAGGCGGAGTTGTTGGTGAAAACAAGGTTTGGGCTGCAATCGGTCGCCGTCACCGGCAACAGGACGACGTTCGCCAAGTTGCAATCGTTGCCCACGCCCACCGTCGTATCGTTCGGGCAAAATATGATTTGCGGAGCCAAATTGTCCACCACCGCAATGATTTGCTGGTGCGTCCAGATGCCCACGTACGGGTTGGAAGGACTGTACTGGCACCAGTCGATGACCTTCCACGTCCGCACGATTTTGTAGCAGGCGGGCGCTGCGATGTTGAAAAACTGGTCGGAGTAGTTCGTGGCCAGCATGGCGCAGCCGCTGGTCGGCGTCACCGGGAAATTGTACGGCGCAGGCAGGTTGCCGGGGCCGAGGTTCGCCGGGCCGTTGCAGTAGTTCACCAGCATGGTGTCGAGCGGCCACACGATGCCCACGCCGTTGAACGGCGTTGAATTTTGCACCGTGATAATTTGGGTGCAGGAAGCGGAATTGCCGCTGGGGTCGGTGGCCGTGAACGTGCGGATGATGGTGCCGGTGCCGCAGTTGTCGATGTCGATGAGCGAATCCACCGTCAGCGTGTACCCGCAGGCATCGAACACGAATGGGCTGCCGAAAACGGAGAGGTCGGAGTAGTCGTCCGTACACTCGATGGTGAGTGACGCAGGGCAGATGATGATGGGCGGAATTTTGTCCTGCACCCACACGAGGTTCATGCAGTCGGTGAACGAATTGGGGTTCAGCAATTCCCGCACCCGAATGACGACCATCACCGTGTCGCCCGCATCGGCGCAGTTAAAACTCACGGTTGGGGTGAAATTCACACCGTCGCGGCTACCGGTGAACACGAGTGGGCTGCAATTGTCGGTGCTGCCATCGTCAAAAACCTGGGCCGGAATGGAGACGATGCCATTCGACGGCAGCGCAATGACCTTGAACCCGTCGCAAATCGCCGTTGGCGTTTCGTTGTCCTGGACAAAAAGTTTGGTCGTGCAGGGTGCCGAAATGTTTCCGCAACTGTCCGTGGCCGTGAACGTGACGAGGTGCATTCCCTTGGGCACATTTTCAAAGGTGAAATCGGTCGTCACGGGGAAGCCCGGGATCATCGTTTCCACGTAAAAACCGCTGCAATCGTCCATGACTACCGGCGCATCCAGCACGATGTCCGCGTTGCAAACGCCGATGTCGGTCTGGTAAAAAACAGAATCCAGACAATCTACCACCGGGGCGGTGATGTCCTCGAAAACGATGATTTGCGTGTCGCGTTTGAATTCGTTGGTGCAGGCATCGATGGCTACCCAGCGCCGCAGCACGAGCGGCAAGCCGCAGTTGGTTTGCAGCGTGGTGTCGGAAAAAGCCACGTTGATGTTGCACAGCCCGCCGAAATTGATGGGGAATCCATTGATGGTTGGCCTGCCTGTGATGGAAGTATCAGCGGCTGGCACCGAGCAGTCGAGCGTAGTGTCCGCTGGCATCACCACCATCGACGTGTCTGCCCGAAGGATGAAAATCTGCTGGGTGCAAGTTGCCTGGTTGCCGCCGTTGTCCTCCACCGTCCAGGTTCGGTCAACCCTCGCGATGAAATCGGCAGGGGTGAACCCACAAAGCGGCCCGGTCACCACATCTTCGTAAAAAACGGTGTCGATGCCACAATTGTCGGCAATCACCACTGCCGTCAGGCTGTCCGGGTGAAGCGAAGCCGTGCAGCCAATCGTGTCGTTCTGGCAAACGATGGTCGGGGTCGAGCCATCGGACACCGAATACATGCCGCTGCACGATGTACCCGATGGGATGTCTTTTACTTCGAGGATGACAACACTTCCGAGGTAATCAGAAAGGTCAAAGGTGATAACAGTGGTGTCCCAGGCCAGTGTATCGCCGAGGAGGTTCGTTGCCACTATCCAGTAAGGTCCTGTACAATCTGAGGTGGTTATCAGCGCTGCGTCATTGATGGTTGCCATGCAGTTATTGCCGGGGGACAAATTACCAACTGCATTGCAGCTGATTGTTCCGGCAAACGTGCTGAACTGTGAAAAAAGAGCGATTAAAAACGCCGTTAGCATACCGGCTTGGGCGGATGTGTTCTGTTTCATCTGAATTAAAATTTGTTAACGGATCTGGATTATATGCTTCGAACCGTGCCGGTGAATTTCAGCCAATAGAAATTTACCTCACGGCCAGCGAAGTCGTAAGTCATTTGTAAAAGCACTTGACAATCAGCACTTTGGTTGAAACAGAACTACTAATGAGGAGAAGGCCCAACGTCAAAATACCAGGGCAAAAAGGAGGAATAAAAACGGCAGTTTTCTCAAAGTCCGCGTAGTGCTCCTTTTAACTGTGTAGTCTCTCAAGAGTAGTCTGTGCTACAATCTTTTTGTGTATTGTGTGAAGTTCTGGAAAAGGAATGCGTAAAAACGGAAGTGTCTGGGTGTGCTTGCTTTCGAAGGAAATACGGAAACCAGGGAGCCTGGCGTCAAAATGTATTCTTATTATCTATCATGTAAAAATCGTGCCTAAATTGATTTCGGATTTCGGATTTCGGATTTCGGATTTCGGATTTCGGAGCGCCCTGCCTGCGCTGCGCCGCCCCGGAACCCGCAATAAAAAAAAGCCCCCCTCCAATACTCGTGGAGAGAGGCCATCCCAAAAACCGATTTAAGTCTTGTCCCGACTGGAAACGGTCTGTGGGCCTTTTCTTCTTGCAGC
>JACRAN010000301.1 GCA_016234735.1 Bacteroidota bacterium
TCAGCATGATCCGCTCGCAGATTTTCCGCAAGATGAAAGCGCTGACCGACGAGTCCCCCTCCGATTTTATCCGAAACTACCGGATGCAGGGTGCCAAAGCCCTTTTGCAAACGGGCAGTTTCAGCGTGAAGGAAGTGGCTTGGAAAGTGGGGTTCAAGGACATCCCGCATTTTTCGAGAACCTATCAGGAGACGTTTGGGCACCCGCCGAGCGGCGTCAATAAGTGATTGATTATCAGGGCAGGATGCAACGAGAATGCAACCGGATGCAACGATTCGGCAAGCCTTGGTTCCAATTTATTTTTATCTTTGCCCCTGGTTTTTACACTCACCACGACTATTAGAGAATCCTCCCATCGGTTTTTTCAAGCGAACACGGCAAACGGGTTCACCCGACAACCCCACCCCGCCGAGGCGAACCCTTTCACGATGTTTTTTTTGGCATTTGAAATAGATTGGGAATTCATCTGGCGAATGCGGACCTTTCAAAGCCAAAGAAGGAAATGAATTTGTGGGCAACGTTTGCTCACTTTGATCTCAGGGTATCAGTAAATGAATGGAATGAAAAAGGAATTGTCACCAATACAAAGTGAAGAACTGCTCAAAACATTGAAGGCCCGTTTTGAGAAAAACATGGGCCGCCACATTGGCCTTGAATGGGCCAGCGTGCATGCAAAGCTGGATGCTGGCCCTGCTGGCATGCGGGGTGGAAAACTGGTGGCCCTCCATGAAATGGAAAGCACTGGCGGCGAACCTGACGTAGTTGGCCATGATAAAAAGACGGGCGAATACATTTTTTACGATTGCTCAGCGGAAAGCCCCAAAGGCCGCAGAAGTGTTTGTTACGACCCCGAAGCACTGGATTCAAGGAAGGAACATAAACCGAAAGATAGCGCAGTAGGAATGGCAACTGCCATGGGCATTGAGCTTTTGACGGAAGAACAATACCGAGAGCTGCAGCAATTTGGCAGTTTCGATACAAAAACATCGAGCTGGGTGAAAACACCGACCGATATCAGGAAACTCGGCGGTGCCATCTTTGCCGATTTTCGCTTCGGCAAAGTCTTCGTGTACCACAATGGTGCAGAATCCTATTATGCGGCCCGGGGGTTCCGTGGCTCGCTGAGGGTATAGACGCGCAAATCATTCAACAACAACAACCATATTAACATGAGAAAAGTAACCACCTGCATTGCCGGCTTCATCATGCTGGCGTTTGTTTTTTCCTGCAAGAAAAAAGAACAACCTGCGGCAGCCAAGCCGGTTTTGATGGAAAGCCGAACCGTCCAACAGACCAAGGGCACGGACTGCGACAAGCAGCCCGACTCGCTCCGCACCGACTGCGCCATCATTGATTTTTCGGTGCTAAAAATCCAAGGTGCGGGCGCACAGAGCGCCCTCGGCAAAAGCATGACCGCCTGGGCCGACAAGTTCCTCATCGACCTCCTTACCTGGACGGACTACGACGAGGCAGACAAGGGGCCAAAAACAGTGGAGGCCGCCATCAAACGCTTCCGGGCCATCCACGACGAGAACGAAGGCTCGGTCTTTTCAGGTATGTTCGCTGCGAATTGCCTGAGCAGCGAACTTCTCAACGATGGCAAGTACTTGACGCTACAACTCGATGGCTACTCCTTCCTGGGTGGCAACCGGGCACTCCATGAGACTGCAATCGCAACATTTGATGTAAAAACGGGCAAGCAACTCACTTGGGATGACCTCGTAAAGGACAAGGCCGCCCTGCTTGCCATTACGGAGGCATCGGTACGGGCAAACAATGAGGAGGAATTCAACAAAGGCTTCAAGTTCGATGAAGAAGAGCCCCTCGCCCTGCCAGTGGCTTACGGCCTTACCCCAGATGGCATCCTGATGTACTACCAGCCGGACGAGATTTATGGGCTGGGCAATGAAATGGTTTTCACCGTTTTTTACAATGAGTTGGCCAACAACCTGAAACTGGCCCCTCCCGTCGCCCCAAAGGCAGCGGATTTGGATGAAGATATCCTGGCCCTTTATGAAACAAGGGGCAACGATATGGTGATATTCCCTTTTGAAATAGAAGTGAGCAACAGCGCCAAGGCCGACAAGACGCTAACGGCCAAGAAGGAGACCCTCATCGTGTCGGCCTATTTTTGGGGCGAACCGATAGACCCAAAGGAAAAAGCCAAGGGCGAGGACGGGATGGTGGTGTTCGTAAACAAAGACATAGAGCTGACGGGCAACGAACGGGTGGCCCGCTTCGAGGGCTTGAAGTTCAACAAAGCCCTGCTCTCCAAGGTGACGGACAAGGATATTTTCCTGCTCATCAACGTTTTCAGTGGCCGAAAATCGTCGGAAGACAACCTGCTCAACTGCGGCATCCTCGATACGAAGGTCAGCCAGGTGGTCAACAAACGCTACGTGCTCGGCTGCAAGCTCATTTCGGAACCAGAAAAGGGCGGTCCCGACACGGACAGCCCAAGCGCCTGCTATGCCTTGCCGGATGTTGGCGAAGCGCCGAAAGGCTCGATTTCCTTCCTCATCAACTGCGACTCGGTGGGCAATATCTCCTTTGCAGACACTCCCATGAAGGACCTCGATGCGCTGAAAGCTGCCCTTCGACCGCTTTTGAAAGATTGGATAAAGGAGGATGCAAAGAACCTGCCCGGCATCGAAACCGAAGGCTGCATGATGGGCAACAGCGGCGCCATCCGGGATATGTACGAGGAACTCGTGGCCGAGATGGGCGGAAAAGCCAAGCCCACCGAGATGGGAAAAGACGATGAAAAAATAAGCGATAAGAAAGGCAACACCGAGAAACCTTCGCCAAAAGCAAGTACCAGACCCAAGCCCGCTACCACGGACAAGAACGCAGTGACGACCGATAAAAAAGCAACTGCCAAGCCCGCCCCCGCCAAGTCCGCACTGCCCACCGTCACCCTGAAGCAGAACGGCGACATGCTGCTCAACGACAAGAAGATTTCCGATTTTGACCAGCTTCGCAAACAATTACAAACTGCCCTGTTGGCACAAGCCACCATACCTGAAAAAGTGGAATTGAAGACCATCGGCGAAACGGGCATGGGCGCACGGGCCGAGGTGAACACCGTCATCAGCGAGTCCATTGCTGGCGCA
>JACRAN010000311.1 GCA_016234735.1 Bacteroidota bacterium
AAAACAGGTTTTGTACCGGCGACTTGAGTCCCCGAAATTGCTCGGCGACTCAAGTCGCCGGTACAGTTCAAACCAATAATTTTTATGAAATACCTTTTTTTCTTTTTGGCCTTCTCGATGCTTTGCTTCGCCTGCAAGGACGAACCCAAAACCGCCACCACTGCCACCGATGACGGCAACCCGAAGCCGCCTGCCGACCTCTCCCTTTCCGAAAACGGCATCACGCAGACCGTCCAGGTGGTGGATACCGTCACCGGCAAAGTTTACAAAACGGAGCGGCCGATAGCAGCCATCAGCACGGCCATCGGTGCCAATCCCATCGTGAAGGAAGACCCCGTGAAGCCCGTCCCCCTGCCCCCACTGCCGAAAACTCCGCAGGAAACGAGGGTGGCCCGTGTGCTGATGAGCAACTACTGGGTGGTGCAGGGCCTCGTGCGCATCAAGGACAAACAGGCCAGCTTCGACAACCCCGGTGCCTGGTTCAAATTCAACGCCGACGGCAGCTACGACTACGGTTATTTGGAGAAAAAAATCGGCTCCGGTGCCTGGACCATCGATGGCCTGAAAGCCACCGTCCACTTGGATGCCCCGCTCGTGGGCGACGACCGGGAGTGGCGGATGCAAATTGCCAAAACCGAGGATGTGATGGTGTGGGTCGGCACCGACCGCTACCACACCGCCAGCATCAACATGAAGCTGATCAACTTGCTGTTCATCCCCAAAAACCGCAAGGAGATGGGGTTGGATTGGTAGTTGGGAAATTTGGAAATTGTGAAATTTCCCGAAAAGGCCGGGCATGTCGGTTGACAAGCCCGGCCTTTTTTTTGTGCCGATGACCGTTTATTTTGAAACTCGTTTTACCTTTCTGGCAAACAGCAACCGAGACTTTAGACAATAGATGTACTGATTGATTAGGTTATTCCCCTCGAATTATGCTCCAAAGACAAAAAAAAAACTTGTTTTTGAGCATATTTACGTGTACAACCTAACAAATTAGTACAAATAGAATTTAGATGTCAGACAATGTTCGCCAAAGATTTGTCTCCTGTCTATTGTCTCCAATCTCAAGTCTGAAAAAAACTCAACATGCAGAACGAAACAACCTCGCTGCGGGCAAAGCCTCGCCTCTCCCTCGGCCAAATCATCAACATGAGCGTCGGGTTCATGGGCATCCAGTTCGGGTTTGCCCTGCAAAACGGCAACGCCAGCCGCATCCTCCAGGGCTTCGGTGCCAACGTGGAGGAATTGCCGAATTTCTGGCTCGTAGCGCCCGTCATCGGCCTGCTGGTGCAGCCCATCATCGGGCATTACAGCGACCGCACCTGGACCCGTCTCGGTCGCCGCCGGCCCTACTTCCTCGCCGGGGCCATCTGCGCCTGCATCGCCCTGTGCCTGATGCCCAACGCCGGTGGGTTGGCGACTTTCATCGCACCGCTGTGGATTGGGGCGGGCATGTTGATGATCATGGACGCTTCGTTCAACGTGAGCATGGAACCCTTCCGGGCGCTGGTGGCCGACAAGCTGCCGGGCGACCAGCGCACCCTCGGTTTTTCCGTCCAAACGGCGCTCATCGGCGTGGGTGCGGTGGTGGGGTCGTGGCTGCCCTACGTGCTGGCCAATTGGTTCGACATCCCGAACACGGCACCGGACGGCCAGGTGGCCCCGAACGTGAAGTTCTCATTTTACATCGGCGCTGCGGTTTTCATCGCCACTATCCTCTGGACGGTGATTTCCACGAAGGAATATTCGCCGGAGGAAGTGGCCAAATTTGAGGAGGAAGGAGCAGCCGGTGAGGAAGGGTCAGGCAGCTTTTTCGATATTTTCAAGGACATCCGCCACATGCCGAAGGCCATGAAACAATTAGGCATCGTGCAGTTCTGCGCCTGGTTCGGGCTGTTTTCGATGTGGGTGTTCACCACGCCCGCCGTAGCGCACCACATCTACGGCTGCGCCATCGACGATTCGAGTTCCAAAGCCTACCAGGATGCAGGCGACTGGGTGGGGGTCATCTTCGGGGTGTACAATTTCGTGGCCATGTTGTTCGCATTGGCGCTGCCCATGATTGCGAAGTTCGTGGGCCGCAAAAAAACCCACGCCATCTCGCTTACCTGCGGGGCCATCGGCCTCATTTCCGTCTATTTCATCAAAGACCCGCACCTGCTCATCTACTCCATGATTGGGGTCGGCATCGCCTGGGCCAGCATCCTCGCCATGCCCTACGCCATCCTCGCAGGCTCCATTCCGTTGAAAAAAATGGGCGTGTACATGGGCATTTTCAATTTTTTCATCACCATCCCGCAAATCGTCAGCGGCATTTTCAACCGCCCGCTGGTGAAATACGCCTTCGGCTCCGAAGCCATCTACGCCCTCGTGATGGCCGGGGTTTTGTTCCTCATCGGCGCAGTCGCCGTGCTGTTTGTCGAAGACAAGAATTGAGGGAATTACGATTTACGATTTACGACTGACGATTTACGATTCAATCGTCAGTCGTAAATCGTAAATCGTCAATTTAAACGGACTCTGCACAAATAGGCATCCGAAGTCAGGTACAGGTAGCCGCCGCCGCCGAGGGCGCAGTTGGCTGTCGCTTCGCCGGGGTTGATTCTTCCGAGCAAGGTACCGTCCATTGTAAAAATCATCACCCCACCGGGGCCGGTGGCGAAGATGATGCCGTTGCTGTTGATTTTCATGCCATCCGGCAAACCTTTCAACTGTTCACCGACCGAAGCCGTGGCATCGTGAAAAATATGGCCGTTGGCCAATTTGCCGTCCGGCTGGAGGTCGTAGGCCACTAACCAGGCTTTTTCCGGATCGGAATTGGCGACGAACAGCATTTTTTCATCGGGCGAGAGGGCGATGCCGTTGGGGCGGGTCAGCGAATCCACCAGCATGTCCACCGAGCCGTTGGCGTTGCGGCGGTACACGCCCTGGAACGGGATTTCCTTCAACGGGCTTTCGGTGTGGCCCTTCAGGCCGTAGGGCGGGTCGGTGAAATACAGGTTGCCGTTTTTATCGAAAACCAGGTCGTTCGGGCTGTTGAAGCGCTTGCCGTTCCACTTGTCGGCGAGGGTCTCGAAGGTGGGCTTGGGTTGGTCGGGCGGGGCGGACATGCGGGCTATCCGGCGGTCGCCGTGCTGGCACATCACGAGGTTGCCCTGTGCATCGAGGGTGAGGCCGTTGGCACCGGGTTCGGTGCTGTCCGTCGTGTCGCCGGTGAAGCCGGACGGCGTGAGGTAGAGGCTGGCACCCTCGCCCTCCTTCCATTTGAAAATCTTGTTCTGCGGAACGTCGGTGAAAAGCAGGTAGCCACCGCCTTCGGCGGTCACCCACACCGGGCCTTCCGACCAGTCGTAGCCCTCGGCCAGCACTTCGATTTTGGCATCTGCGGCGAGGATGGCATCGAGTCCGGGCGACATGCGCTCGATTTTGCCGATGGTTTTGGCCGTTTCCGGCGCAGGCTCCTGCTGCGGCGTTTTGTTTTCGCCGCAGGAAAAAAAGAAGAATACCGGGAGGAAGTAGTGCAATTTCATTGGCTGTTTTTTCAGCGAATGTAGGTGTTGAGTTTGATATTTTAGCTAAAAACAAGGTTTCAGTTACCTGTTTGCCCGCCCTTCCTATCTTTGCCCACCAACTCCGAAATCGCAAATCCGACATCCGAAATGAAGCTCAAATACGACCTCCGTGGCGTCAGCGCCAGCAAAGACGAAGTACACGCCGCCATCCGGCACTTGGACAAGGGGCTGTACCCGCTGGCTTTTTGCAAAATCCTGCCCGACGTGGTGGCGGGCAGTGAGCGCCACTGCAATATCATGCACGCTGACACGGCCGGCACCAAAACCAGCCTCGCCTACCTCTACTGGCGGGAGACCGGCGACCTCTCGGTCTGGCAGGGCATCGCACAGGATGCCCTCGTGATGAACCTCGACGACATGGCCTGCGTGGGCTGCACCGACGGCATCCTCGTCTCCTCCACCATCGGGCGGAACAAGAACCTGATACCCGGCGAAGTCATCGCCACACTCATCTCGGCGGCGGTGGATTTCACGGAAAAAATGGCGGCGCACGGCATCGGCCTGCACCTCTCCGGCGGCGAGACGGCGGACGTGGGCGACATCGTGCGCACCATCGATGTGGGCTACACGACCTTCGCCCGCATGAAACGCAGCGACCTGATTATCAATGACATACAGGCAGGTGATGTCATCGTTGGGCTGGCCAGCTACGGGCAGGCGACCTACGAATCGGAGTACAACGGCGGCATGGGCAGCAACGGCCTGACGGGTGCCCGCCACGATGTTTTTTCAAAAATCTATGCGGAAAAATACCCCGACAGTTTCGACCCGAACACGCCCGCCGAAGTCATCTACACGGGCAGTAAAAAACTGACGGACACCCTCGAAATCAGCGGCCAGAAAATCCCCGTCGGTAAGCTGGTGCTCTCCCCTACCCGTACCTACCTGCCCGTGCTGAAACGGGTGCTCGACGAGTTCAGCGGGCGCAGCCGGAAGCGCATACACGGCCTCATCCACTGCACGGGCGGTGGCCAGACGAAGGTGAGGCATTTCATCAAAAACAAGCGGGTGGTGAAGGACAACTTGCTGCCGTTGCCGCCGCTGTTCCAACTCATCCAACAGGAATCGGGCACGAGCTGGCGGGAGATGTACCAGGTGTTCAACATGGGCCACCGGCTGGAGTTTTACGTCGGCCAGCGGGATGCCCAGGTGCTCATCGACATCGCCCGGTCGTTTGGTATTGATGCACAAGTGGTTGGTTATGTGGAAGATATGCAGGGCGGGCAGGTGCGGGTGGAGAGTGCCTTCGGGAGTTTTGAGTATTGAGTTTTGGGTTTAAAGTTGGGGCTGCGTTGCTATTTCTTGACCGCTTTTTGCGGAAATTCTATGTTTTCGTAAATGTCCGTCAGGGCGATGGAACAGCCGATGGATTTGAGAAAAATATCGCAAGCCATATCGGTGTAAACCGTTTCCCGCCACAGGCCAGGCTCTTCCCGGTAGCGGGTTTCCACTTCGCAGGCGTCCTGGCGGACGAGCATGTACTCTTGGAAAGAAGCGAGGTTTTTGTAGAGGTCGAACTTGCCCTCTCGGTCAAATTTTTGGGTACTTTTTGATAGCACCTCGACAATCAATAGTGGATTAATCAACAAAAGTTCTGAATCATCCCAATATTCTGGTTTTTCGCAAACTACAAGTGCGTCAGGGTAAACCCCATGATTGATCGGGGGGATGTAAATCTTTTGATCTCCGCTAAATATCCGGTACTTTTTAGGCAAACCCTTGATCGCTATTTTCAATGCACTAATGATATTAGCAGTGATTTCATTGTGAGGTCCTTTTGCAAATGGCATTTTTACGATTTTTCCATTGTTGTATTCATATTTTTCTTCACGTTTAGCTTCCCACAGGACATACTCCCGTAAGGTAACGAACCGTTCCTTTTTCGTTAGTTGAAGTGGCGGCTGCGCCAAATTGCCGTAGGTATCTTCAAACATGAATTGAATTTTGAACAAAAATACTCAATTCAGGGACAATCTTCAAAATTGCCAAGCATTCAATCTGAATTGTTTCGATGTCAATGTGCCTTTCTTACCAAATCGAATTATCGTGTTGTTCCATCCATCTTTCACCTAAAAATTCACCACATGCGCATTGTGCTATTCCCACTGTTGCTGGCGTTCCTGCCGGTTTCCCTGCCCGCCCAATTGGACGATATTTTGAAAAATCCGAACGTGACGTGGGCCGCCACCTTCGAGACGGAGCATGATTTCCGCCTGAACCCCAAGCAGGAAGGGTCTTCGATTCAACTCCTCAAATTCACCTACCCGGAGGAGGGCTGCGTGGATTTCGTCAACGACAACTGGCTGGCCCACTGGATTTTGAAGGGGATGGCCGAAGGCAAATTCAAAGCCTCCGAAGATCCGGCACTCTCCATCTGGGTGGCGCAAAGTACCTTGATGAACCGAATTACCTCCATTGACACGGTCATCACCTTCGACCCGGCCACTTACGAGGAGCGGATGCAGGTCATCCGCAACGACTTGAACGCCGACGACATCAAGGCTCTCCGCACGTACCAGGTCATTTTTTACGATAAAAAATCAGGGAGCTTCGGGACCCGGCTGCTGGCACTGGCACCTATGATAACGACGACCGACCCGACCGGGAAACCCGTCGGCCAATCCCCGGTGGCGTGGCTGGCGATGGATGGCCGGATGCCGGGCAATTTCTCCCTGCAAAACCCTGACGTTGCCTGGGCTGCTTTGCTGATTGACAAAACCAACGACCTGGAAATCAGCAAGTTGAAGGTGGTAAAAAAACGAGTGGAAGCAATCTTTTGCCGAGCAATTTTTACAAAATGCAGCCAGCATGAAACATCCGGTGGAGCGTTCACAAGGCTTTGGCTGCGGCGAGTTGCTCTCGAAAAAGGACATCGAAAACCTGTACACCTCCATTGATACCGTCATCACTTTCGACCCGGATACCTACAAGGAGACCGTGCAAATCATCAAGAATGACATCCGTCCTTCGGACTTGAAGAAAATCCGGCTGGTGCAGGAGTGGTACTACGACAATCGCCGCAACGTGCTCTTCAACAAGTTGAAGGCAGTCGCCCCGTTGGTGGATAAATTTGACGAAACAGGAAAAAAACTACGCTATGCCTGGCCAATGTACTACCTCCGGTTTTGAGCAATAAAACTCGTTGAAAAGCCCTGCCAGAAATCGGTTTCCTGGCAGGGCTTTTCTTTTTTGACGACTTCATATTAAATTTTTTTACCAATCTGGCACAGTTTTCGTACATGTCCGATAAATCTAATTTGACAATGGCGGCAAGCGTTTTCCGCCGATAGGATAGACAAAAGGCACCTTTCCAAAACAGCAAGCATCTTCCAACGAACACTTTAATTTTTGCGGCAAATCTTCTCCCTGCACTTCGAGGGCTTCGTCAACCGTGTCCGTCGGCGACAGGGAGTGTTTTGCCACGAACCGGCATGATAAATTTTTCGGGAAACAAAAACATCAGTCCCATGAATATGATTACTCGAGCATTCCTTGTTTTTTCGTTCGTCGTTGCCACCATCACCCTGCGGGCAAACGGCATTTTTCCGGTGGACACCATCCATGTTTACACACTGGATTGCCAGTCCACCGATGTCTGTTTGCCCATCCCGGCAGCGGAATTTTCCGATTACATGATTTTCCAAAATGGCAGCCCCTACGCTTCGGGCGTGAGCGGGTGCGATTTTGACACCACCATCACGTACAGCTACAACACGCTGTTGGGACTGGGCAACATGGGGCCGTACCATCTCGATTCCTGGTCGGTCGATGGCCAAACCCACGAGGGGACGTTCCTGAACATCAACGACCTGGTGGCCATGCTGAACAACTGGGACCCAAACGGTTTTTGGAGCCACGACCCCGGGACTCTGAGCATCAAAGGCGGTGCTCCCGGCAGCAACTACACCGACATGGAAGTGACCGTGATGGCCAACCAGACGCTTTCCATCATCGGGCTGAACTTCGGGCTGCTGCCGCAAGGTACCGAGATGGCGTTCCCGGAGGGCATGAGTTCGGTCATCGCTTTCGATTTGTCCAACGGCCAGAAGGACACGGTGATGGTGTTCGTGCAATGCCTCGTGCCGCCGCCGCCGTCCACCTTCACCGACACCATCCCGGCGGACAGCCTGCCGTACGTGCTGTGCCTGAACAATTTCGACTTCCCCGGCGTACCGACAACGATTTACAACGCCTGCCCCAACGAGTCCGGCGAGTACGTCCATTTTTACTTGGATTCCACCAATTTTTGCGTGAAATACCAGGGCCTCAAGTGCGGCGGCACCGAGCAGGCCTGCATCGTGGTGTGTGACGACCTCGGCATCTGCGACACGACCTACGTGCAGGTGTCCGTTGATAATTCGATGTGTTTTGCCGAATCGAGGAAGGTGGTGGACACGTTGCTCATCAATTTTTCCGGCACTTACTGCATCGACACCACCGGCCTGCCGGGCGCTATCGTTTCGGTGGATAACATTTGTCCCGGTGAGAGCGGCCAGAGCGTGGATTTCGATTACGATGAAAACACGCACTGCATCAGCTACACTGCCTTCGCCATCGGCCTCGACCAAGGCTGTTTTCTGCTCACCGACGAATTCGGGAACACCGACACCACCTTCCTCTGCGTGTTCGTGCGGCTGCCGGAGACTGGTACAATTATTGACACCATCCTGCTGGGTCAAAATGAGACCTACTGTTTTGATACTACTGAATTGGCAGGCAATGTGATAAGTATTGAAAATTTTTGCCCTGCTTTATCCGGCGACGAAGTGGAGTTTACAATTAACGATGTAACTTTATGCGCCGAAGCAAACGGTCTGGCCATTGGCACCGATTCGGCCTGCGTGGTCATCTGCGATGATTACGGCGTTTGCGATACCACCTATGTTTACGTCACAGTGGTGCCGGACGGAACGATTGACCCTTGCGAGAATTCCCTACCCCCTACAGCCGTTGATGATGCGGCTTCCACACTGTTGAACACCCAAATTAGTATTGACATTTTGGCCAACGATATCCTTGGCGATTGTTTGCCCGTTTCCCTCACGGTGCTGAACCCCAACACCGGTGGCATCGGCCCGAACGACGGCGTGACGGTGCTGAAACCTGACCAACGGGTCGAATACTGGCCCGACTTGGATTTCTGTGGCTTGGACACGTTCCAATACGTACTGTGCAGCCCGGTCGGATGCGATACGGCAACGGTGTTCATTGATGTTTCTTGTTCGCAAGTACCCGACAGCATCATCATTTACAACGGCTTTTCGCCAAATAACGACGGTACGAACGAGGTTTTCAAAATCAAGAACATCGAACAGTACCCGCTGAACACGGTGAAAGTTTACAATCGCTGGGGGAACTTGGTCTTTGAAACCGAAAATTATCAGAACACCTGGGAAGGTACTTACAAAAACAACGGCCTGCTGCCTGACGGGACTTATTTCTACCACATCGACCTCGGCGGCGGCAGAAAGATTTACTCAGGGTTCCTGCAATTGAATCGATGACAAATGAAATCGGGGACGGAGGGATTTTGAAATTCCAGGAAATTCAAAATCCCCCGTTCCAAATTTCCAACATAACCACTTGACAATCAGACTTTTTTCAAAATTCCTTAATGATGAAAAAAACATTGACTTTCGTCTCACTCCTGCTGCTGCTTGGGCAATCAGCGTTCGCCCAGCAAGAGCCAATGTTCACCAAGTACATGTTCAACAGCCTCGTTTTCAACCCCGGCTACGCCGGCTCGAAGGAGTACCTGTCCCTCGGCCTGCTGCACCGTACCCAGTGGTACGAAATCGACGGGGCACCGATAACCCAGTCCCTCACGGCACACACGCCGCTCCGCAATGAGCGTGTCGGCGTGGGTTTCAGCGTCGTGAACGACATCATCGGCCCGACCCGCACCACCGGGGCGAACCTCGCCTACGCCTACCGCATCCCGTTTGGCAAATTCAAACTCAGCATCGGCCTCCAGGCAGGTGTGGAAAACTACAAAGCCGACTGGACTTCTCTGAATATCGAGGACCCGGATCCCGTTTTTCAGGAGAACGTCAATAAAATCCTGCCCAACTTCGGCATGGGCCTGTACTTCTACAACAAGAATTTCTACTTCGGCGTGTCAAGCCCGCACCTGGTCGAGTACGACCTGCGCAACAATGCAGATGTTGGAACCGGCATCTACGCCCGACAGGTCCGCCACTTCTACCTGATGACCGGCGTGGCCATCCCGCTCAACGGCGATGCGCTTGTTTTCAAGCCTTCTTTCCTTTGGAAAAATGTGGGCTTCGACAAGCACCTGGCCAAATTGGAAGAGTTCAAGGACATCGGCGCACCGAACGAGTTCGACATCGACCTGTCGCTGCTTTTCCAGCAGACGCTGTGGGTGGGTGCTTCCTTCCGTTCGGCTTTCTCGGTCGAGCCGTTGGAAAAACCGGCCAGAAGCTCCTACGACTCCGCCGACATCTGGGTTTCCTTCCTGTTGAAAAACGGCATGCGCCTCGGTGCAGCTTACGACTATCCGTTGACGGAACTTTCCAACGTCACCAGTGGTGCCTTCGAAATCATGCTCGGCTACGAGTTCGATTTCAAAGAAAAGAAAGTGGTGACACCTCGTTACTTTTGAGGGCTTGAGAATTTGAGGGTTTAAGGGTTTGAGGTGAAAACTTCTCAAACCCTCAAACCCCCAAACCCTCAATCTCTCCGTTATTCAAATCCTCATTCAAAAAAAGATAGCCATGCGAAATATTCTCACCCCTGTGTTCCTGTTTCTTTTCACTTTCGGGGCGATGGCACAGGCCGGTAAGCTGAAACAAGCCCAGCAAAAGATGGACAACCTCGACTACATCGGGGCCATCGAATTGTACAACCAGATATTGGAAGACCACGACGATGCAACGGCCAAAATCAACCTGGCCGAGGCTTACCGCAAAATCAACGACACGCCGAACGCCGAATTCTGGTACGGCCAGGTGGTGCGGCTGCCGCAGGCAGAACCCATCCACAAGCTGTACTACGGCATGATGCTCCAGCGCAACGGCAAGTGCGAAATCGGCCGCGACTGGTACCAGCAGTACGTGGACCTGGCACCGGACGACCAGCGCGGCCAATACCTGCTGCGTGCCTGCGATTACGAAGACGAGCTGATGACCAAAAGGGCAAGCAGCTACGAGGTGAAAAACTGCGACTTCAACTCGGCTTCCGATGATTTCAGCCCGTTTTTTTTCAAAAACGGCCTCGTGTTTTCTTCGGAACGGGACACCAACCCAATCATCCGCCGCACAAGCACCTGGACGGGCAACCCGTTCCTCGAACTCTACTACCTCGACGCAAAACAACAGGGCAGCAAGGAAGACGGCTGCGGCAGCTACACTTTTGGCCGCCCGGAAAAATTCTCCAATGAAATCAACACCAAGTACCATGACGCTTCGGTGGCGTTTTCAAAGAACGGCGAGGAGGTATTTTTTACCAGAAACAACTATTTGGACGGTAAAAAAGGCGAGGACGACGCAGGCATCATGCGCCTGAAAATCTTCTACGCCCGCAGCGAGGGCGAAGGCAAGTGGGGCGAGTTGCAAAGCCTGCCGTTCAACAGCAACGAATACTCCGTGGCCCACCCGGCACTCTCCGCCGACGGCACGAAACTCTACTTCGCATCCGACATGCCCGGCGGCTTCGGCGGCATGGACCTCTACGTGTCCGACAAGGAAAGCGGGCGCTGGGGGCCACCGATGAACCTCGGCCCGGAGGTGAACACCGAAGGCCATGAGATTTTCCCGTTCGTGGCACCCGACGGCAGGGTTTACTTCGCCTCCGACGGGCATGTGGGGTTGGGTGGCCTGGACATTTATTTCACGGAAAGCAAGGGCGAGGGCGTGTGGTCGTCCCCGGAAAACCTGGGGTTCCCCATCAACACGGTTTCCGATGATTTCAGCGTGATTTTCAACGAAGACGGCACCTGTGGTTTCCTCGCCTCCGACCGGGAAGGTGGCGTCGGGCACGACGATATTTACAGCTTCAAGAAAACGGCCATCTCGGTGGAGGTACTCGTTTTTGATGAAAAAACCGAGGCACCGCTCGAAGGCGCAACGGTGTACGTGGCCTGCAAACAGGACAGCATGACCACCGATGCCGATGGCAAAATCCGCTTCGACCTGAAAATCAACGACTGCTGCAACCTCACCGCCAGCATGGAAAACTACCTGCCCTCCGAGTCGGAGGCTTGCACGAAAAACCTGACGTTGACGGACAAACTGGAGGTGAAAATCCCGATGAAACGCGCTGCGCAGTTTGAAGTGGAAGGCGTGGTGTTCGACGGCCTCACCGGCCTGCCGATGGAAGGCGCTACCGTAACGCTCGAAAACGACTGCAACGAGCCGCTCGCCGAGCCGTTCACCACAAACACCAACGGGCGCTACTACTTCAAACTGGACAATGATTGTTGCTACAAAATAAAAGCGACGCAAAGCGGCTACTTCGCCGGTATCGCCGAGAACGTTTGCACGAAAGGCAAAACGCAGTCGGAGACGATGAAGGAAAACCTGTTCCTCACACCAACTAACACACTTGCAGACCGCGATACTGAAAAGAATCCGAATTTTGAAACTCCTTACACTTATTACGACAAGATTACCGACACCTGGATGGACAAAGAAACCAGAATGCCTGCGCAAGGAACCTACCCGGATGGGAGGGTGTACGAAAAGGGAGTGTTGATGGGCGGCAAAGAGCCAATTCCAGGCCCCACGCCACCAGATCCAAAAACTGGGGCAATCGCCTACCTGCTGCACATTTACTACGACTTCGACCAGGCGTTCATTCGGGACGATGCGGTGGCTGAGTTGGAGAAACTGCAAAAACTGATGGTGGAAAACCCGCAATACATCATCGAAATCGGTTCGCACACCGATGCCCGTGGCTCCAACCACTACAACCAGCGCCTGTCGCAGCGCCGCGCCGAATCGGTGGTGCGCTGGCTGTCCGACAAAGGCATCAACCGAAGCCGCCTCATGGCCCGTGGTTACGGGGAAACGGTGAACGTGAACGACTGCGTGAACAACGTGCCCTGCTCCGAGCGGGAGCACCAGATGAACCGCCGCACAGAGTTCAAGGTCATCGGCTGCACGGACTGTGTGGCTGCTGACAAGCGGCTGCTGTCGCAGGAAAATAAAAATGTGCGCGTGGACGAGTGCAAGAGTTGCCCGTTTTAAAAACGCTGGACGGTGGACAGGCTACACTCAGAGAAAAGCGCCGGGAATTTGTTCCCGGCGCTTTTTCTTTTTGGTAAAAAGTGGATTTTTGCGCCGTCCACTACTCACCGTCCACCGTTGGCCGTCCACCGTCCACCGTTGGCCGTCAACCGTTTTTCTTGAACAAAATCATCATCGCCATCGACGGGCACTCCTCCTGCGGGAAAAGCACCCTCGCCAAAGCCATGGGCAATGCGCTCGGCTACGCCTACATCAGCACAGGCGACATGTACCGGGCCGTCACGCTGTATTTCATTGAAAATCAGGTGGATATGCACGACCCGGAGGCGGTGAAAGCGGCGCTGGGCCGCATCAAACTGCATTTCGTGGCGGACGAAAACGGCAACCGCATCCACCTGAACGGGCGGGATGTTTCCGAAGAAATCAGGAAAATGCACGTGGCGGAACTCGTCAGCCCGGTGGCCGCCATCCCCGAAGTGCGGCGTGAAATGGTGCATCAGCAGCAGGAAATCGGACGGCAAAAAGGCGTGGTGATGGACGGCCGGGACATCGGCACCGTCGTGTTCCCGCAGGCTGAACTTAAAATTTTCCTCACCGCCGATGTGAACGAACGGGCACGCCGCCGCTACGAAGAGTTGCTGGCCAAAGGCCACCCCGTCGATTTGGAAGAAGTGAAAAAAAACCTCGCCGAACGTGACCGCATCGACTCCACCCGTGCTGACAGTCCCCTTCGCCAGGCCGAAGATGCCGTCGTCATCGACAACACCAACCTGAACCACGAACAGCAATTAGAATTGGCGCTGGACCTGGTGCATCTGGTATTTTGAATTCAGCAAGGTTGAAAAATCCGACGCTGCCACCAAGAATTATTGCCAAAACGGCCATCATCGAGGCGGGGCTTCCCTCTTGGCGGGCGGTGAAAAAAGGGCTGGGGTTTTACCTTCCGCCATTTTTTCAAAACCATCGCTATCTTCCTGTTTTTCAGCGGGTTACAATTGCTGGCACTGCCGATTTACTGGTGGCTGGAAGGTCGGTCAGGCATGGTGCCGGCGGGGCTGATTGTGGTGTTTTTCGGGTTGCAGCAGGGCTGGTTTTTGTGCGGGTGATGGGACGGGTGGCGGGTGGGGTGGGTTCTACACCACCGGCCACACCGTCAACCCAATCAACAGCGCCGCACAAACGTAGAGGAAAACCCTGTCCGCCACTTTCAACGGCCTGTCCAGTGCCGTTTCCGAAGGCTCGAACATTACGATGATGATTTTGAAATAGTAGTAGATGGCCAGCAACGAAGCCAAAATGCCCACCACCACCAGCCAGCCCTGCCCGGCGGCGAGGGCGGCGGCCAGCACCCGGTTTTTGGCGATGAAACCTGCCAGCGGCGGGATGCCCGCCATCGAGAGCATGGCGAGAATGACGGCCACTGCTGCGATTTGGTTGGTGTGCAGCAGTCCCTTAAAATCCTGAATATCAGCCACTTCGTTGCGCAGGTACCACAGCACCCGGAAAGCCGTCAGGCTGGCAATGCCATACACGAGGGCGTAGTACACGAGCAAGTTTTCAGCGCCCGCCTGTTGGCAAAAAATGCCCGTGAGCATGAACCCCGTGTGCGAAATGCTGGAATAGGCCATGAGGCGCTTCACGTTTTTTTGCGAAGCAGCCACCAGGTTGGCGACCATGAGCGTGAGGAAGCACAGGCCGTACACCGCCCATGCCACTGTCTGCGGGATGGCCCCCTGGAAAGCCGAGAAGAACTTGAGCAGCGCTGCGAATGCAGCCACTTTCACCACCGTGACCATGTAGGCGGTGACGGGCACGGGCGAGCCTTCGTACACGTCGGGTGCCCAAAAATGGAAGGGCGCAGCGGCCACTTTGAAAGCAAATGCCGCCACCGTGAGGACGAACCCGGTTTGCAGAAGCGATTGATTCTCAGGCGTTAAGCTGGAAATTTTGGCGGATATTTCACCCAAATCGAACGTGCCGGTAGCGCCGTAGAGCAGGGCGATGCCGAGTAGCAGGAAGCACGACGAGAACGCCCCCATCAGGAAATATTTGAACGAAGCCTCGTTGCCCTTCACATCGGTTTTGCGACTGCCCGCCAGCACGTAAATCGGGATGGAGAGGATTTCAACACCCAAAAAAAGCATGGCCAGGTTGGTGTACGACACCATGCAGGCTGCTCCCGCAAACGAAAACAGAACGAGCGCAAAGAAGTCGATGGCGCTTTTTTCTTCCTCAAAAAAACGTCGAAAGCCCCAAAACCAGAGGATGCCCAACACGCAGAGCACGATGAGGAACGGCCGGGAAAACCCGTCGAGGCTGGCCATCCCGTACACCACTTCGGTGATGCCCAAATGGGCGAGACTGAGGCCCAACACGGCCAGCAGCGACACGATGGCCAGTGGCAACATGGCCTTGCGGAGGTTCAAAAACTCGGAAACCATCGCCGCCACACCGGTCAGGGAAAGTATGATTAGTTCTGTCATTTTTTTGAAGGACGGAAGGACTGGAGGATTGAAGGGTTGAAGCGTCGCCGAGACAACCTTCAATCCTCCAATCCTCCAGTCCTTCAATCCTTTACTTTGGTAAACTATCCAGCAATTCAATCACCGATTTTTCTGAAATGGCCAGAATCGGCTTGGGAAACACCCCAAACCAAACGATGAAAATGCACACGAGAAACAGCAACGCCGTTTCCTGGCGGGTTTGTTTTTGGTAGTTCAGCGCCTCGTCCTTCACCTCGCCGAGCATCATTTTCTGGAACGAACGGAACATGTAAACCACGCCGAGGATGATGCTCAACCCTGCGAATGCACCCAGCACGGCATTGAACCTAAACAAGCCAACAATCAGCAAAAACTCGCCCACGAAGCCGTTGGTGAACGGCAGCGCCACCACGCTCAACACGATGACGAGGAACATGAAACCGAGCCTGGGGTCGATGGCCCGGATGCCGCCGAGCTTGTCCATGTCGGCAGTGCCCGTGCGGGTCACGATGATGTCGTACACGAAAAACAGCCCGACGGTGTTGATGCCGTGGCTCAACATTTCCACCAGCCCGCCCTGGATGCCCTGCACGTTGGCGGAGAGCAGCCCTGCCGAAATCAACCCAACGTGGGCGATGGAGGCGAAGGCGATGAGCCGCTTGTAATCCTTCTGCACGATGGAGATGAACGAGGCGTACAAAATGCTGATGACGGACAGCCCAACCGCCCAGATGCCGTACTCTGCCACGCCCTGCGGCACCACCGGAATCAGCCAGCGGATGATGCCGTAAGTCGCCATTTTGAGCATGATGCCGGAGAGCAGCATGGCGCCCGGCGTGGGAGCGATGTAGTAGGTTTCCGGCTGCCAGGTGTGCAGCGGGAAGATGGGCATTTTGATGGCAAATGCGAGGAAGATGCCTGCAAATACCAGCCCTTGTTCCTGCACCGGCAGGCTGCGTCCGGCCTCGTAGAGCGCTTGCAGCGCAAAGGTTTTTTCGGGCGTGTGCTGGTACAGGTAGATGAAGGCGAACAGCATGAACAAGCTGCCCACCATCGTGTAGAGGAAAAATTTCAGGGTGATTTTTTGGCGACCCTCGCCGCCCCATTTCAGGCAAATGAAGTAGATGGGGATGAGTGCGATTTCCCAAAAAAGGTAAAAAAGAAAACCGTCTGCGGCGATGAAACTGCCCGCCATTGCTGCATCCATGAGCATCATCAGGGCGTAGAGCACGTGCCGGTCGGGGTAATCCCGGTTGAACGAGGCGTACAGCACCATCGGCATCACGACGGAGGAAAGTATCGTGAGCATGAGGCTGATGCCGTCGAGCATGAGGCTGAAACTGACGCCCAACTGCCGAATCCAGGGCATGGAAAACGTGATGGTCTGCTGCCCCGATGTGTTGTAAACGTAGAGCAGGTACAGCACAAATGCCAGGTTCAGCAGTGAGCCGCCGAGGGCCACGTACCTGGCGTTTTTTCCTGAAAAATAGGTAAAAACGGCTGTGACCAGGGGTATGAGAAGTAGTAGTAGTAAAAGCATTCGGTCTGTGTTGTCTAATTAGTCGGGGTTCTTTTTTACATTGCTGAAAAACTTTTTTGTCATCCTGCAAGGAACTGTCCACGTCATGAGGATTGCCCTTGCTACGTGGACGGTTCCTTGCAGGATGACAAAATCCATCAGGTCAAAACATCAAAAGCGCCAGCAGCACCACCACACCCAGCACAAACACCATCACGTAATGCTCCAACTGCCCGGTCTGGATGCGGCGCAAGCGGCTGCTGACAGATGAAACCATCGTTCCGACTGCATTCACGGAGCGGTCGATGACCTTGTTCTCCACCACACTTTCGAGCAGTTCGGAAAAACGGTCGTTGGCTTGCACGATGTATTTTCTGTAAAATTCGTCGATGAAAAAACGGCCCGCAATCAGCCTCGAAGCCCCGGTCAGTGCCTCGACATCCCGCACGGGACGCACTTGTTTTTTCACAAAAAGCACGTAGGCGTAGTAAATCGAGCCGAGGATGAGCAACGTGGTACCGCCCATCACGGCCAGTTCGGTGCCGAGGCTGGCGTGCATCTCGAACGTGCCGAGCACGGGGGCGAGGAACGTGTCGAAACTTTTGTGGATGCCCACCGCATGGGCGATGCCGTGCGGGATGCCCATCCAGCCGCCGATGATGGACAAAACGGCCAGCAGCACGAGGGGGATGGTCATCAGCGGGGGCGACTCATGCACATGGTGGCGCTGCTCCTCCGTACCCCGGAACTCGCCGAAAAAGGTCAGGAACAGCAGCCGGAACATGTAAAATGCCGTCATCAGCGACACACCGAGGCCGAGCACGAAAAAGACCGGGGCAGCTTCCAGCGCCGAGGCAAGTATTTGGTCTTTGCTGAAAAAACCCGCCAGCGGTGGTATGCCGGAAATGGCCAGCGTACCGATGAGGAATGTGCGGTAGGTGATGGGCAAATGTTTGCGAAGCCCGCCCATCCGCCGGATGTCCTGCTCTCCGCTCATGGCGTGGATGACGCTGCCGGAGCCGAGGAAAAGCAGCGCCTTGAAGAAAGCGTGGGTGACGACATGGAAAATGGCCGCCGTGTAAGCGCCGAGGCCGAGCGCCATGAACATCAGGCCCAACTGGCTAACCGTTGAGTAGGCCAGCACTTTTTTGATGTCGGTCTGCATGAGGCCGATGGCAGCGCCGAGCAGCGCCGTCGCCGTGCCGATGACGGCCACCAGCATGGAAATGTCGGGGGTGAGTGCGAACAAGGCGCTCGTGCGGACGACGAGGTAGATGCCCGCCGTGACCATCGTGGCAGCATGGATGAGCGCCGAGACGGGGGTCGGGGCGGCCATGGCATCGGGCAGCCAGGTAAACAGCGGGATTTGGGCGCTCTTGCCCACTGCACCGAGCACGAGGCAGCCCGCAATCAGCGCCAGCAAGCCCGGCGACAACTGCTGGAGCAGCGGCAGTTGTTCACCAAAAAAAAGTTGGCTGTACTCCAACGAACCGAGGTTGACGAACAGCAGGCACATGGCCATCAGGAAGCCGAAGTCGCCGATGCGGTTCATCACGAAGGCTTTTTTGGCGGCATCGTTGTTTTTCATGTCGAGGTGCCAGTAGCTGATGAGCATGAACGAGCAGAACCCAACGCCCTCCCACCCAATGAAGGTGATGAGGAAACTGTCGGCCATGACCAGCACGAGCATGAAGAAAATGAACAGGTTCAGGTAGGAAAAAAAGCGGCGGAACCCGTCGTCTTCCCACATATAACCCACTGAAAACAAGTGGATTAGGAAGCCAACACCTGTGATGAAAACAAGGAAGACCGCTGTAAGCCTGTCAATCAGGAAGGTGAACAGCGAACTGAAGGTGCCGCTTGAAATCCATTCGTACACGGTCACTACGGCCATGTGCGGGTAGGTGAACTGGTCGTAAAAAATGGCGCAAGAGCAGACGAACGACACGAACACGCCGAGGCAAGCGATGAAGGCTGCCTGCGCTTTGGAAAGCCAACGGTGCGTAGCCAGTATCACCGTGAAGGTGACGAACGGGGCAAAGGCGGCTATTTTTATGATTAAATCCACGATAAAAAATTGCGGATTGCGGATTGCGGATTGCGGTAGTGACGGAAGTTAATCCGAAATCGCAAATCCGAAATCCGCAATCGAATCACCATTTTAGTTTGCTCAAAATCGAGGTGTCGGTTGATTGAAGGTTTCGGTAAATCATCATCAAAATAGCCAAGCCGACTGCCACCTCCGCCGCTGCGACGGCCATGATGAAGAACACGAAAACTTGTCCCTGCGCCTGTCCCCACACCGTGGAGAAAGCGACCATGAGCAGGTTCACGGCATTGAGCATCAGCTCGATGCACATGAACTTCACGATGGCGTTCCTTCGGAAAATCACCCCGAAAGCACCAATGCTGAACAGGGCGGCGGAGAGGATAAGGTAGTAGTTGACGGGCATTTTTCTTTGGAGTTATGAGTTGTGAGTTATGAGTTATTTAGGGCATAACTCATAACTAATCGCTCATAACTAACTAAGTTGTTTTTTACTCAAATACACCGCCCCGACCATCGCTGAGAGGAAGAGCAGTGCGGATATTTCAAACGGCAACAGGAACTCGTTGAAGAGGCTCTGACCGAGGCTTTCGACGGTGCCGATGTTCAAATTTGTGCCGACGGGAGCCGTTTCGCTGTGTTTCAGGGCGACGGTCAACGTGAGCAGCAGCAGCCCGGCGGAGATGGTGGCGGCAATTTTGAACAGGGGGCGCTTGCCCGGTTCGGCGTCTTTGTGGAGGTTGAGCATCATCACGGCGTAAAGGAAAAGCACCATGATTGCGCCAGCGTAAACGATGATATGCACCGCCGCCAGGAACTGGGCATTGAGCAAAAAATAATGCCCGGCGATGGCGAAGAAGGTCATGATTAAAAACAGGGCGCTGTGTACCGCATTTTTGGAGGCAATCACCAGCATCGCACATACGACTGCCGTGACGGAAAGGAACCAGAAAAGTATTTCGGAAATTGGCATATTCAATTGGGGTTGATGAAGGTTGATGAAGTTAATAAAGGTTGATTTCCCACTGGACTTACCAACCCTTATTAACTTCATCAACCTTCATCAACCACATCATTTATTGTCAAATTGTGCTGGTGAGTCTTGTCCTTCTTGAACTCCAACACCTCTGGCGTTTGTCGCTTGGCCACGTCCACCGGGTTGTCCATCGGCTCCACCAGTTTGTCCTTCCCGAAGATGAAACCCTGGCGCCCGTAGTTGCTCAGAATCAGCCGGTCGGTCAAGAAAATCGCCTCCTTCGGGCAGGCCTCCTCGCAGAGGCCGCAAAATATACAGCGCAGCATGTTGATTTCGTAGACCGCCGCATATTTTTCCTCCCGGTAGAGCGGCTCCTCGCCTTTTTTGCGCTCGGCTGCCGTCATCGTGATGGCCTCCGCCGGGCAGGCCACGGCGCACAAACCGCAGGCGGTGCAGCGTTCGGCACCCGCTTCGTCCCGCTTGAGCACATGCAATCCACGGTACACGGGCGCTATCGGGCGCAGTTGCTCCGGGTACTGCACCGTAGCGCTTTTTTTGAAAATATGCCGGAACGTGATGGACATGCCCCCCGCAATGGCAGGCAGGTAGAGCCGCTCGGCGAGCGTCATCTGCTTTTTCTCCATCACTTTGCTTCGGTTCGTCAGCATGGATTTTGTGTTCAAACTATTTGTTTTTCAACCCCACTGTTTCACCACCACCCCCCTTCGGGTATTTGTGGAACAACAATTTAATTTCTCTGGACCTGGCTGCATCTCCCTGGCTGAAGATACTGCAAGCAGTATGTTCAATGCTGGAATCCGCCACGATGCCGTAAATATCGAGCACGAGCAGATTGTCGGCCTTGGCATTGAAAAAAACCTTGTACTCCGAGGTCTTCCCGTTCACCTCGTTTACCAGGCCGGTGAAGTTTCCAAGCAAATCAAGGTCTTGTGGCAAATAATTTTTGAAAGAATTTTTCGCCAGTTTATCGACTTCCGACTCCGAAATCAACACCCCGCACTTGAATTTAGACGCTGTCCCATTCCCGGCACACCCAAAAAGCGCCAACCCGGCCAACCAGCAAAAAACACAACGATTGATTTTCATACCGACAGTTTTTACTTCAAACTTCCGTTCAGGTACATCACCACCCCCGTCACGAAAATATTCAACAACGACAGCGGCAGCAGCACCTTCCAGCCGAGGTTCATCAACTGGTCGTAGCGGAAGCGGGGCAGCGTCCAGCGCACCCACATGAAAAAGAAAATGAAAAAGAAAACTTTCCCGAAAAATACCACCGTCTGTACCGAGGCGAGGGCGTTGGCGCTCAGGCCCAGTTCGTGCTGGAACGGAAAATTGTACCCGCCCCAGAACAGGCTGACCATGATGGCCGAGGAGATGAACATATTGATGTACTCCGCAAACAGGAACAGCCCCAGCTTCATCGAGGAATACTCCGTGTGGTAGCCGCCGATGAGTTCCGTCTCGCATTCCGGCAGGTCGAAAGGCGCACGGTTCGTTTCGGCGAAGGCGCAAATCAGGAAAATCAGGAAGGCAATGGGCTGGTACGCCACGTTGGCGAAGCCCGAATCCTGCTGCGCCACGATTTCCCTCAGGCTCAACGAACCCGTCATCATCACCAGCGAAATGATGGACAAACCCATCGCCACCTCGTAGCTGATCATCTGCGAACTGGCCCGCAGCGCTCCCAGCAGCGAATATTTGTTGTTGCTGGCCCAGCCGCCAATCATGATGCCGTACACGCCCACCGACACCACCCCGAACAGGTACAAAATGCCAATGTTGATGTCCGTGATTTGCAGCGCAAAAACTTCGCCGCCGATGCTCACGTCGCCGCCCCAGGGAATCACCGCCCCCGTCAGCAGTGCCGTCAGCATGGCGATGCCTGGCCCCAAAATGAACAACCAGCGGTTGCTTCCCTCCGGTATCAACTCTTCCTTCGTAAACATTTTGATGCCGTCCGCCACCGGTTGCAGCAGCCCCAGCGGCCCCGCCCGGTTCGGCCCGACCCGGTCCTGCATCACGGCGGACACCTTCCGCTCGGCCCAGGTGCTGTACATCGCCACCAGCATCGTGATGCCGAAGACGGCGAGGACAAGGATTATCTTAAAGATTAAAATGGTCATTTTCTTCTTACCGATTTGATTGTTGATTGTCGATTACATGATTGTTGATTGTTGATGTCTCCGCACTAATACAGTACCCATTACACTTCCCATCAAAAATCTCCAAATCAAACATTCCATCTAAAATCAACAATCATGTAATCATCAATCGTCAATCAAAAAACTCAAACATTGTTCGGATCCAGCGCCCCCTCTCCCAGTTCCACCTTCTCCCCATGTGGCAGCGCTGCTTGCTCCTGTTTTTCTTCGTAAAAATGGTTGCCCTCCCCGCTCTCGTAGTGGTTGGCGGAGATGACCGATTGCCGGTCAACATGCGTCACGCCGTCAATCGCCCAATCGCTGGTGCGTTTTTTTTCAAAACGGCATTCGTTGCAAATCCAGCCAGCCTCGCCGTTTTCGAGCTTGGCCACCTCGCCGAACTCGTCCTTGCGGGCCGTCACCCGCAGGATTTCCTCGCCCTGGTACCAGAGGCGCACCTTGCCGCAGCATTTGTCGCAATTGCGGTGCGCCTCCACCGGCTTGGTGTACCAGACCCGGCTCTTGAAGCGGAACGTCCTGTCCGTCAATGCTCCAACGGGACAAACGTCAATCACGTTGCCCGAAAAGTCGTTGTCAATCGCTTGTTCGATGTACGTGGAAATCTCCGCATGGTCGCCCCGGCCGATGACGCCGTGTATCCGCCCGTCTGTGATTTGCTCGCAGACCTTCACGCAGCGGTAGCAGAGGATGCAGCGGTTCATGTGCAGTTTGATGTGGTCGCCGATGTCCTCTGGCTCGAAAGTACGGCGGCGGAACTCGCTGCGGGTGTCCAACTTGCCGTGTTCATAGCCGAGGTTTTGCAGGTCGCATTCGCCCGCCTGGTCACAAATGGGGCAATCCAACGGGTGGTTGATGAGCAAAAACTCGACGACGCCCGCCCTCGCCTCAATCACTTCCGCTGAGGTTTCGTTGCGCACGACCATGCCGTCCATGACCGTGGTGCGGCAGCTTGGCACCAGCTTGGGCATGGGCCGTGGGTCTTTGGCCGAGCCTTGCTCCACCTTCACGAGGCAGGTACGGCAGTAGCCACCGCTGCCCTTCAGCGAGGAGTAGTAGCACATGGCGGGAGGCACGAGGTCGCCGCCAATCATACGGGCGGCATTGAGAATCGTTGTGCCTTCGGGTACTTCGATTTGGAAGTCGTCTATGGTTACGAGTGGCATTATGTTATTTTACAACATAAATGATGTCCGTCAGAGCTGTGAAAGTATCAGGTTTGCCTTTGTAGTTAAAGCTGATTTTCCAATCTTCCATCCGCTTCGTCTTGATGGCATCAAGATATTTCTTGATTGTTGGTTTTAAAAGGGATAAGTTTCGTTTCAACTTCCAAGAATTCGCAAAATCATTGGAATCAACCAATACGAGAAAGAGACGATTCTCCGAACCAAATCTCATTTCACCTTGATTTTCATAGAGCCATTTTGACAAAATAGAAGGTTTGCTTTGTGCCTCTTTCAAAATGGCCATCCGCTCATTTTTGATTTGATTCAAAGCGTCCGTACAAATTGAGAGGCCGCTATCCTTCATTTTTTCGACAATTTCATACAGAATGTCAGATGGCTTGGCTTTCTTATCAAACTTAATATTTGCCTCCATAGCCTTCTTTTTCAAAAAAGTCAATTCAACAGGAAATCCCTTTTCTTTCCGCTTTTCCTTCACATATTGTTCAGGCAAGTAAGTCACTTTCAAGTCGAAAGGGATATTGTTGATGAAAAAATCAACGCTCTTAATTTGTCCGACTGTAGGAAGCACTGCCGGGTGAGACTTGAAAATATGCTCAATCAAAATACTCGACCAGTGGTTGTACCAACTGTTTAGGACATAACCTTGAACAGCTGTATGTATCTCGGTTTCAAACTTTGAAAACAAGGTATCGTAAGACTGAATAGCCTTCACATATCTACTCACAAGATACTTATCCAACGCATTTTGATAGTCACCACCCCAATCAAAGTTCTTCAATTTGTAAAGCTCTGACTCCAATTTGGATTCGTCCAAACTCGCCGCTTGTTCTTGGTTTACTTTCCTGATAAAAACATTGAGCAATAGATGTGATGCCTCAATGTCTTGACTTAGTTTGGTGAAAAGTTCCGGGAACTGTTTCGTCAATGAGGTTTCTGTCAAAACCAGAATGGCAAATTTTGAAAAACTTTCAATAAGCCCTTTTCGGGCAATAGACTTGGTTTTCAGCCAAAGCAAACCGCTGCTGTCAGAGTTGAACTCACTCAACTTTTCACTATCATGTTGTTTCTTCCAGTAGTTAAAATCCTTCATCAGCAACGGTTTCTAAACGTGTTCCAATTTTAACGGGATGTTTTTTCTTAGGTTTACAAATTATCAAAATCTCCCTGCTGCCAGCTACACTTCCCTTTCCGCCCCTGCCATTTTGATAAGTCTTTGCCTCCACCTGAACATCACGGTAGCGACCCACCATTTTTTGCAAATCATCTACGCTCGGATAACTCCTGTCATTGTAGCTGATTAACCAATGTGGAATTTCATCAGACAATTCAAACAAGTATTCCAATGAATCCAAAGCAGTTTTCTTTTTGTCAAAACCACTGTATCGTTGAGGTTCATATCGCCGGATGCTGTTCACAAACTCCTTATCTTTCCAATACACAGTGAACGTTTCCAAGAGGTGATAAAAACTTTGATAATCAGCATGGCTATCGCAGTAAGGTGGGTCAAAATAAGCCAAATCCATCTTCGGCAAATCCGGCATCAACTCAAGGGTATTCATATTAAAACTCCTGTTTTCCTGCTTATTGTCAAACACGGCAGCATTGTACTTTGGCAGCAAGTCCAAAAATATATCCTTGATGGGCCTTGCCAAACTTCTGTTCCGTTTGATTCGGTCTGGATTGTTGGCATAATTCAACGCCTGTGTATGTGCGAAATGCCCCATCGTCACCTTTCGGGTCAAAGCACGGTTCATAACCGTGAAGGCCAAGGCTTGCTTGTACGAATTATCAAGGTCGTTTACGTTTGCCCTGAAATTATCCAAAAACTCAGCCTCTTCTCTTTCAAAAAAAATATCCGAATATGTCTCAGCAATGAGGGAAAACTGCCCTTTTGCGCTTGATTGGTTGAAAAGCATTTTCACATCGCTCTCCAAAATTTTACAATCCTTGTTTTCAATAAGTGACAAACCTATTTGGTGGTTAAAATTCAAAAAATCGTTTGTCAAAATCTCAAAGCCCAACTGTTTGAACAAAAAAGCGACAGACTGCGAACCTCCAAAGGCATCCAAGGCTGTTTTCACTCCGCTTGGGACATGCTTATTCAGCCAAGGTAAATGCGTGTGCTTTGCCCCCAAGTATTGAGGCTCAGGAAACTGATGGTTAAAAAATGTGTATTCTTCAAATAGCATAGTCTGCCTTAGTTTACTGCCTCCATTTGATTCAACCGATAATAATGCCGCACATCCCGAATCCCCTCCGGCCTTGTCACATACTCCTCAAACTCCGCCCGGAAATGCCGAATCGCTGCCGCAACAGGCCAAGCCGCTGCTTCGCCGAGCGGGCAAATCGTCTTTCCCTCGATTTTGCTTTGCACATCCCAGAGTAGGTCAATGTCCGCCAGCGTACCCTTGCCGTCGAGGATTTTTTTGAGGATGCGCTCCATCCAGCCCGTG
>JACRAN010000302.1 GCA_016234735.1 Bacteroidota bacterium
ACGCCCTGGCAGGCGACGGAGACCCAGGGGCGGCTGCGTTCGTCCTTGCCCCAGATGATGCCGCCGTCCCACGGCGGGCGGCTGGCCACGATGGGGCTGCCGTGGTAGTACACGCTGATTTTTTTGAAATCGCCGGTTTTCTGCACCGATTTCAGTTGGATAAAATAAGCGTTGCCGTCCTTCTGCCACGTCAGCGCATGGCCGTCCTGCACGGCGCTGTCGATGGTCAGCGGCTCCATCAGGTCGATTTGCAGCCGGGCACCGGTTTTTTGCAAAACTTCGTAAGTAACTGTGTTCCAGCCGCTTATCACTCGTTTGTCGGGGTCGAAAGCCACGTGCAGGTCGTAGTGTCGGGCATCCCACCAGGCTCGTTCCGGCGTGATGGAGCCACGCAGCGTGTCGGCGTGGGTGAAGATTTGGGCTTGTGAAAACAGGGGTAGCAATAGTGCCAGAAACAGAATCTTGTTTTTCATTTCCAACAGTTTGAAATCGTCATTCGTAAATCTAAAATCGTCATTCGTCAAACTTCCCACTCCCTCCCCATCCGGTAAACGATACCTTTGAAAAGCGCCACCACCACCCCATCTTGGTTCGTCACCGTCACCCGGTAGTTGGCGATTTTGTTCGACAGGTGTTCCTCCTCGGCGGTGGCCGTCAGCACGTCGCCGGGATGCACGGCGACCGTGTGCGAGATGGAAGTTTCGATAGAGACCGACTTGCGCCCATGCGAGTTGCTTGCGAAGGCGAAGGCGCTGTCGGCGAACGAAAACGTGATGCCGCCGTGCGCCACGCCAAATCCGTTGGTCATTTCGGGGCGCACGGTCATGCGCAGCACGGAGCGGCCGGGGCCGTCCTCCATCCGTTCGATGCCGAGCCACTGGCTGAACGCATCGTGGTTGAACATGGCATCGACCACACGAGTGGCCAGTGTAGCGTCATTTTCCATCGTAAAAAGTTTTGCCCGCCTCCGCCATGCGCCGCAGGAGCGGGCTGCAACGGTAGCGGTCTTCGAGGTACTCCCGGTACAAGTCGTCCATCATTTTCACGCAGTTTTCGATGCCGATTTCGTCGGCCCAGCGCAGCAGCCCCTTCGGGTAATTCACGCCCTTCGTCATGGCCAGGTCGATGTCGTCGCGGCTGGCGATGCGGAGGTAGCAGGCATCGGCGGCCTCGTTGATGAGCATGACGAGGATGCGTTGCAGGATTTTTTTGCCCAAAATTTCATCCATGACCGGCTGCGGGTTCGCAGCGTTTTGGCTGTAATCGTAGTAGCCCCGGCCCGATTTTTTGCCCAGCCAGCCCGCTTCCGTCAGGCGTTTTTGGGTAAACGACGGCTTGTAGCGGGGGTCGAAAAAAAACGACTGGAACACCATTTCCGTCACCGTGTAGTTCACGTCGTTGCCGATGAAATCCATCAGCGTGAACGGCCCCATGCGGAAGCCGCCGAGCATCGTCATCGCCCAGTCGATGGTGGCGATGTCGGCGATGCCCTCTTCGAAGATGCGCAGCGCCTCGCCGTAGTAGGGCCGGGCCACCCGGTTGACGATGAAGCCGGGTGTGTCCTTGGCCAGCACCACCAGTTTTCCCCAGCTTTTGATGAGCAGTTTCGCTTGTGCAATGACCGCCGGGTTGGTCTGCACGGCGGGCACCACCTCCACCAACTGCATCAGCGGGGCGGGGTTGAAAAAATGGATGCCGAGCACCCGCTCCGGTTTCCGACAGGCGGCGGCGATGGCGGCTACGGACAGCGAGGAAGTGTTCGTAGCGAGCAGGCAATCAGCGCCCACGATAGTTTCGAGTTGGGCGAACACGGATTTTTTCACCGCCAAATCCTCGACGATGGCCTCGATGACCAGCCCGCATTCGCCGAAGGCAGAGAGGTCGCCCACGAAGTACGTCCTGCCGAAGATGGCCTTGGCGGTGCGGTCGTCGATTTTGCCTTTTTCGGCGAGCTTGTTGAGCGTGGCAAGCAGGTTGGCCTGCGCCCGTTCGAGGGCAGCGGGGTTGCTGTCGAACACCAAAACTTCGTGCCCGGCGGTGGCCGCCACCTGCGCAATGCCTGCGCCCATGGAGCCGGAGCCGATGATGCCGATTTTCATCATGCAGGTTGGGTTTGAAAAGCCCAAAAGTAATCAGAAAAAGAAGACCGGAAAATCAGCCGCCCACCATCCAATTTTCACTGTTGCCAAAACCCGCAAGCATTTATCTTTGCGACTTTTAATCAACACCCGCTCGCCGAGAGGACAAACTGGGCATCGAGTTCCGTTTTTTTCCCGTTGGAAGTAATTTCAAAAATTCTGATTGTAACGGATTGTAGTGATGCCCGTTCCGTAGGAACGAAATCTTTGTAGAAGTGCTAAAAAAGCCCATTTCGCCGTTCCGTAGGAACGGTATTTTGCTTAAAAGATGCCGTTCCTATGGAACGGATGACACCAAACGCCGATTCTACAAAGATTTCGTCCCGCTGGGACGCCATCACTACAATCCGTTATAGTCAGCAAAAATTCAGGAAAATGAAAGTTGCAGTTGTTGGGGCCACCGGTCTGGTGGGCACGGTCATGTTGGAAGTTTTGCAGGAGCGCAGTTTCCCGGTTACGGAGTTGCTGCCCGTTGCCTCCGAGCGTTCGGTGGGCAAACCCGTCCAGTTTAACGGAAAAACCTACGCGGTCGTCAGCATGGAATCGGCCATCGCCGCCCGGCCCGACGTGGCCATTTTTTCGGCGGGCGGCTCCACCTCGAAGGAGTGGGCACCCCGGTTTGCCGAAGTCGGCACCACCGTCATCGACAACTCCTCGGCCTGGCGCATGGACCCCGACCATAAATTGGTGGTGCCGGAGGTGAACGCCCACGTGCTGACCCCGAACGACAAAATCATCGCCAACCCCAACTGCTCCACCATCCAGATGGTGGTCGCATTGAAGCCGCTGCACGACCGCTACACCATCCGGCGCGTGGTGGTGTCCACCTACCAGAGCATCACCGGCACGGGCGTGAAGGCCGTGAAGCAGTACCAGTTGGAACAAAAAGGCTTCAAACCGTCACCGGAAGAGATGGCGTACAAGCACCAGATTTTTGAAAATTGCCTGCCGCACATCGACGTTTTCACCGAAAACGGCTACACGAAGGAAGAGATGAAGATGGTGAACGAGACCAAAAAAATCATGGGCGACGACAGCATCCGGTTGACGGCCACTGCCGTGCGGATACCGGTACTGGGCGGCCATTCCGAGTCGGTGAACCTGGAGTTTGAAAAAAACTACGAACTTTCTGAAGTTCGGAAATTGCTGGCTGAGGCTCCCGGCATTGTCGTGGTGGACGATGTGGACAATTTCCAGTACCCGATGCCACTGTTCGCCAGGCACAAGGACGAGGTGTTCGTGGGCCGCATCCGCCGG
>JACRAN010000033.1 GCA_016234735.1 Bacteroidota bacterium
CAAAAAAAGCCTTCCCGCACATGGTGCGGGAAGGCTTTTTTTATAGCACCTACGTTCCTTCTCTCAAACCCTCAAATCCTCAAGCACTCAAATCCTCACATCCCCCGCTTCCCCAGTTCAATCACTTCCAGGTTGGAAATCCTGCCGCCATCGAGGTCGAACCGGACGATGGTTTTCACCTGGTGAAACCCTTCGTTGCCGCAGGCACCGGGGTTGATGTGCAGCAGGCCGAGTGGTTTGTCGGGCATCACTTTCAGGATGTGGGAATGGCCGCAGATGTAGAGCCGGGGCGGGGCGGCCCGCAGGATGTCACGCACCCGTTTCACATATTTGCCAGGGTAGCCGCCGATGTGGGTGATGAAGACATCCACTCCCTCGCACTCGAACCGCAAATCGAGTGGGAAGCGGCGCTGCATGGCCGGGTCGTCGATGTTGCCGTACACCGCCCGGAAGGGCCGGAATGCTTCGAGCCGGTCGGCTAATTCCATGTTCCCGATGTCGCCGCCGTGCCAGATTTCATCGCATGGCCCGAAGTATTGGAAAATCCGCTCGTCCAGAAAACCGTGTGTGTCGGAGAGCAGGCCGATTTTTTTCATAAGTCTGGTTCATAGCAGTTGAGCGCGAGGAGGATTGGAACACGGATTGGACGGATGCAACGGATTGGAACGGATTGGAACGGATTTTTTTTAAAACCCTCCAATCGTAAATCGTCATTCGTAAATCGTCAATTGAGCTACTGCCCCATCTCATCCAGTTCTTTCTCCGTTTTGGGGCCAGCTTTGTACTTGCGGGCCAGTTCCTGCCGCATTTTTTCGAAGTCCTGGGGCGAGTTTTGCGGAAAAACGACACCTACCCGGTACAGCTTGCCTGCTTTCCTGGTTTCGGCGGCGTAGCCGTCTTCGGCGAGGGTTTGGGCAAATTTGGATGCATTGGCCTTCACGCCAAAGCTGTGTACAACGAGGTATGCCTGCTGTTTGCCCGGCTCAAAAGTATCCTCCTCTGTGTCAACCCCATCGGGAACAGTTTTTCCCTGAGCGGGCTGGGCAGCAGTACCAGACTGGCTTTTCGGGTCGGCAGGGGGCGTTGCGGGTGTAATTGCTGACGAAGCGGGGGCCGTGCTTTCGGGGGGTACCGCCTGTCCTTTTTCTGGCACGGCAGGCTCTTCGAAGGTAGGTTTCACATTGATGCGTTCGTTCTCCGAAGGCAGCCCGGCTTGCTGGCCCGGTTTGTCACCCCTGAAAATTACGTACAAGGTCAGCGCCAGCAGGATGGCAGCCAACAGCACAATCCAGGGCAACAGCTTTTGCAACAAACCGTTGGAGGCCTCCGGTTCAGGGGCGATAGCAGCGGCTTCGACCGTTTCCTGGGCGGTGGGTGGAACCACTTCGCTCACGGCAGTGGCAACCGGTTTCGGCGCAGTGGGTTCGGGGGCGCCTTTGCCCCGTTCCCTGGCCACCGGGCTAAACTCGATGGCGGGCAAACCGAATGCGTCCGCATTGAAGTTCGTGCCTTCGGCCATGAACCGGATTTTGTGTTCATAATCCTGGTACAACCTACCGACCTTCGGTATTTCGATAATTTCCTTGCGTTCCAAAGCCTGGTTCACCTCCTCCACGAACTTTTCAATGACCTCGCCTGCCTCCTGGTACGTGCTGGCATTGCCCTTCTGCAAGTGCTGCACCAGCACCCCGTCGTTGATGACCAAGTTGGGGTTGAATTCCAATTTTTTGGACGGAGGCATCACCGTACCTTGCACATAATCGACCGTGGAGGGCACTGCGGTGGAAGTAAACCCGCCGAGGCCAGGCACGATGACGGCATCCTGTTCGTACAGCAGTTCCCGGATGGCTTTATTTACGTCGATGCTCATATTTTTGAAGCGTTGTTGAGTTCAGACTCGAAGACGTTAGACAATAGATGTACTAATTTGTTAGGTTGTACCCGTAAATATGCTCAAAAACAAGTTTTTTTTTTGTCTTTGGAGCATAATTCGAGGGGAATAACCTAATCAATCAGTACATCTAACGTCTAACGTCTTCGCTGGAAATAACTATTTTTCCCGGCCACAGCTTTGACGGACAAAATTAAACTTTTTTCTATTCCTTTATAAAATACTGTAAACCAACCTTTTACTATGAAAAATGCGCTTTGTGTAATGCTGACGGGCCTGATGCTGAACGTGGAGTTTTGTGCTGCCCAGCAGGACTATTTCCGTGGTTACAAGTTCACCAAAGCCGATTCGCTGCGGGGCACGTTGAGCAAAGAGCGCCGTTGCTACGATGTCACGTTTTACGACCTCAACATTGCGGTGGACTTGAAAAAAAAGTTCATCAAAGGATACGTCGATATTTTCTTCGATGCCACCGAGGATTTTACGATGATGCAGATTGATTTGTTCAACAACCTGAAAATCAACGAAATTACCTACTACGACCTGCCGCTCACCTATCAGCGCCTCTACAATTCCGTGTTCGTCCACCTGCCCGGCACCCTGGAGCAGGGTTCGAGCGCCACCATCCGGGTTTTTTACGAAGGCTACCCGACCGAGGCCAAAAGAGCGCCCTGGGACGGCGGTTTCGTTTGGGAAAAAGACGAAAAAGGCAACCCCTGGGTGGGCGTGGCCTGCGAAGGAGCCGGTGCCAGCATCTGGTGGCCCTGCAAAGACCACCTCTCCGACGAGCCGGACAGCATGGCCATCCACGTGGCCGTGCCCCGCCCGCTGGTCGCCGTGTGCAACGGCAACCTCCGCCGGTTGGAACGCCTCGACAACGGCTACAACCTCTACCACTGGTTCGTTTCCTACCCCATCAACAGCTACAACGTGACCCTGAACATCGGAAAATACATCCATTTTGACGACCGCTACGTGGCTGCCGACGGCGACTCCCTCCTGCTCGACTACTACGTGATGCCGTACAACCTGGAAAAAGCCAAAAAACACTTCGAGCAGGTGAAGCCCATGCTGGCCTGCTACGAAAAGCTATTTGGCAAATACCCGTTCTGGAACGATGGCTTTGCCCTGGTGGAAACGAAGTACCTCGGCATGGAGCACCAGGGGGCCATTGCCTACGGCAACCAGTACAACCGGGGCTACCTCGGCGGCATGATTCCCCGTGACATGGACTGGGACTACATCATCGTCCACGAGAGCGGCCACGAGTATTTTGGCAACGCCGTCAGCGTCAGCGACCACGGCGACATGTGGATCCACGAATCCTTCACCACCTACATGGAGGCGCTCTACGTTGAGTGCATGTACAGTTTCAAAGATGCCATCCGCTACCTCCAAACCCAGAAGTCGTTCATCGTGAACAACCAGCCCATCGTCGGGCCACGTGACGTGAACTGGGACGACTTCCGGGGCAGCGACCACTACTACAAAGGTGCGTGGATGCTGCACACCCTGCGGCTGGGGCTGGCCAACGACGACCAGTTTTTCGGCCTGTTGCGCGGATTTTATGACCAGTTCAAGTACACCACCTGCACTACCGACGATTTTGTCCGCTTCGCAAATGCGTACACCGGCCAGGACCTGACGAAGATTCTGGAGCAATACCTCCGCTACCCGTCCATCCCTCGCCTCACCTACGACCTCGAGCAGCAGGGCACCGACCTGAAAGTCAGCTTCCGCTGGGAGGCCGATGTGCCCGGCTTCGACCTGCCCGTGATGGCCGGCAGCGAATCGAAGATGTACCTCCTCCACCCGGTGACGGGCGAGGTACGGGAAGTGGTGTTGCCGGGCGTGGCCAAATCGGATTTTCTCATTTCCGAAGGATTGTTTGCGGTGAAGAAGAAGGGGTTGAAGGGGTGAGCCTGGAAGGGGTTGAGGGTTTGAGAAATTTTGAAAAAAAAGAGAGATTACGGCCTGATTTCCCGAAAAACCCCGAACTTTCCGACAGATTGACGCAGTACATTCTCTATCCGAAATATGGAAAATGTAATGCTTAGATGTAAATAACAGCCGTAATCATCAACCACCTCTATATTAACATTGAACATTCATGACATATCTTAAGATTAAAAGTAATTGGCCTGCCTTTTTTAGGTTCATTTCAACCCATCTTAGCCACGTTGACAAGGACTCCATTGGGTTCATGTACAAGGATGAAGATATAATAATAGCAAGCAATGACCAATATCCGCTTGACATCATTAGGCAACACTTTGATATTACGCCATGCGAACATCCAAGCAACTTCCTTGACTTTGACCGTGGATGGGGCTACGCTGGGAACATTCATTTATTTGAACTCCAATTATAGCTACTGTTCCTGCCCTTCAG
>JACRAN010000303.1 GCA_016234735.1 Bacteroidota bacterium
AAATCCACGAAAAGGGCAACCCGCAGACCATTGATTGGAACCTCTTCCTCGGCAATGCACCCAAAATCCCGTTCAACGCAGAGCATTATTTCCGCTGGCGCAAATGGTGGGCCTACGGCACTGGCCTCTCTGGTGACCTGCTCACCCACGACTACGATCGCATCAATTGCGTATTGGAAATGGGCATCCCCGCCAGTTGCAACGCCTCCGGCGGAATCTACACACACCGTGATGGGCGGGATGTACCCGATGTTTTCCAGGTGGTGATGGAATACCCCGATTTCACGATGGGTGCTACGCAAGAGGCGGGCAAAGAAAAAGGCATGACCTTCGTGTACAGTTCCACCCTCGGCAACCAGTACGACCGTGGCACCTTGCTCATGGGCCACGACGCCACGCTGGAACTCGGCGAGCAATTGATTATCCACGCCGACCCGCAGTCAACCCGCTACAAAGAATTTATCGAAAAAGGCATCGTCAACCTGGAAGTGCCGATGTACGCATACGACCCAAGGGCCAAGGGCGTGGACGCTGTGACCGGGGCCACTGCCAAGTATTTTGCCAACAAGGGCCTGATGTACACTTACCGGGACGGCAAGCGGGTGGACTCGACCTTCTTGCATTTGCGGGAGTGGCTGAGTGCCATCCGAAACGGCCACAAGGTAAGTTGCGGCTTGGAGGAAGGGTTCCAGGAGGCGATTTCGGCGCACATGGCGTCCGTCTCCTTCCGCACCGGCAAGCGGGTGGAATGGGACGCCGTGAACCGCAAGCTGAAAAACGTGAGCGATGCGGAACTGACGGCGATTGGGATGTTGTGAAACAACAAACTGGTCAAGTAAAAGCCCTGTCTGAGGTTCAAAACTCGGACAGGGCTTTTTACTTCTAAAAATCATTGCTTCATTTCAACATTTCATACCTTCCTACTTTTGGACGGTAATATCGCTCGTTCAAATCTCCTTTCTCCAACACCTTGTGAAACGGCGAAAAAAGCACGTCGTCCCGCTCCATTTTGTCCTCGAACCACTGGAAATCGGGGAGGATGAGCAGGGTTTTGGCGGAGTCCGGGCCGTGCAGCGCCGAGAGGTGCATGGCGGTGAAGGGCACGCCCCATTCCATCAGCACGGTGTCCATCGGGGCGTTTTCTTTTTTGAGCAAAAAGTGGTGGCCGGGCTTGGCCATTTTCGATTCAATCCAGGCGAACTGACGCCCGACCGTTTGGTGGTTCCAGGCGATGGTGGCGAGTCGGAGGAGCAGCACGGCGGCGATGATGTACCTAACGTCGGGGAGGTTTCGAAACCTCCCCGACGTTTTAATTTCACCCAAAACATCAAAAAACAACGGCACCGCCACGAAGATGCTCAACGGCAAATACGACACCTCCGAGTAAAACCGGAACTGCGCCTGGGGGTCGGCGATATTGTACAGCAGCAGGTAGCCGAGCGAAAACGACCAGACGAGGCCGAGCCGCAGCCACTGTTTTTTCATCCCATAAAAAACGCTGACCACGCCGAGCAGCACCGGCAGCAGGTAGTAGTAGCGCAGGCAGCGTTCGAGGAAGACGGCATGGGCAGGGATGTCCCAGAGCCGGGGCAGGTAGTGTTCGAGGTTGGCAGCGAACTCGGCCTGCTTCGCCGCCTCGTACCAATTGGTGAAAAATGCCGATTTGATGGCCGTCACGACAACAAAAACTGCGAGCAAAACCACGTACCGCCAGTGCCGCAACTCCTTGATTTTCAACCAAAAAAAGGCCCAAAGGAACACCGAGAAGATGATGCTCAACTTGTGAGAAAACCCCACCGTGGCGGCCAGCGGCAGCAGCGCCGCCCATTGCCAGGCGGCATCGAGCCGGGCATTGCGGAGCACCACGCCGAAGGCCAACATCAGCAGCGCCAGCCCCAGGTTGAACTCGCTCTGGATATGGTAAAACCCGTCGAAGGTCATCAGCGTACACAGCGAAATCAGCACCCAGCCGAGGCCGTCGCAGCGCAGGTAGCGCACGAGCAAGTGCCAAATTGCGAAGCAATAAAGTATGTACGCCGCCGAAAACCCCATCGCCAACGCCCAAAGCGGGGCGCCCATTTTCATCAATAAAAACGGCACCACCTGCGGCACGGCGGTCACGAAACGGTAGTGGTACACCTGGATTCGCTGCTCGCTGAGGAGGTTGAAAAGCTGGAACCCGGCATCCATGAAAAACGCCCGCTCCCGGTAGAATACAAGGGACATGGTAAGCAGGACCAGCCAAGCTGCGTAGCCGAGGGAATTAGGTATTGGGTATTGGGTATTGGGTATTGGGTATTGGGCACTGACCTTCATGGTGTCGTCATTTCCCTTTGAACGTTTTGAGATAGGCATTCATCTTGTGGTGAAGCGTTTTCAGTTTCTCAAGTAATTCTTGGTGCTGGCTATCTGTTACCAATTTCCTGGAATGGGCTTTCACCAACCAAGTTTTAGTTTCAAGTAAAGAACCTCTACCGTAGAGTGTGAATTGTCTCTTTTCTTTGAAGAAAAAGCGTCCGTGACCTTCCGAAATGTTTGCCGCTATTGAGTCTGCTGCTCGAATAAATTGATTGCCGGGATGAGTCCTATTGAGATACTCCCAACTCGAAATAATGTCCCAAACGGCTTCACCAATGTCCATCGCCAACTGATAAATTTCAAGGTCTTCAAGTTTAAGTGGAGCCTCGTTCTCTTTCATAGTATGCTGATTATTAGTAGTTTAACACCCAATACCCAATACCCAATACCCAATACCCAATACCCAATTTCAACTGATTGCGTAAGTGGTCAGTCGGCACTTCACCCGCAGCACCTGGCGGATGTCTTCGAGGTCCACTTCGTAGGGTTTGTACACGGCTCCGTTGTCGGAGATGAGGCGGAGCTGGCTGCCGTTTCGCAGTTGCTGGATACGCTTGGCCACCACCACGTCGGTCACCACCACGTACACGTTGTTGTCGCGCAGGGGGTCGCCCCGTTCGAGGGGTTCGCAGACCACGATGTCGCCGTTGGTGATGGTCGGGTACATGCTGTCGCCGTTGATTTCGAAGGCGATGAGGTTGCCGTCGAGGTTGGGGATGGAGAATTTGGGCAGTTCGGAGAGGAATCCTTCTTCCTGGTGTTCGAGGGCGTAGCCGGCCATGGCGCGGTTGGGCACGAGGGTGATGTTGAGGCGGCCACCGAACTGCCGTTCGTCGAACGAGCGCACCGGGATGGCTGCGTCGGCGGCGCTGCCCCTGTTGAACATGACCTCGGCGAAGCCAAACACGTAGTTGGCATCGATGCGGTAGGTTTCAAACAATTTGTGTAGTTGTTCGATGGTGATGTTGCGGTCGCCCTTGAGGATGCTGTTCACCACGTGGTTGTAAGTGCCCAACTGTTTGGCGATGTCAGACTTGCCTTTGATTAAATTGTTCTTTTCCAGCGCTTCAAAAACCTGTCTAAATCGCTGATTTACAATGTTTTCGGAGAAGATGCCCATAAAAAGATAAAAAAAGTTTAAAAAATATTTGGTAATAAAAACATTTTGTGTTTAAATTTGCCCAACGGAAATTGATAGCAACAGAAACATGCAAAAGGAAGCTCCAAGATACAAATAGTTTTCCTAAAACAATTTAGCCATGAAGAATTATCAACAAAAAAGTTTCGGTTCCGATGGCGGCCATGCCCGATACGACCGCACCGGCGGCGTTGCGTACAGCCATCAGCATCCAGTGCATCCCGGGGCTATCGCCGTCTGGGTGCTGCGCCGGTTGGCGCTGGTCATCGAGCGTTTGTTCGTGAACGGGAAGTACCAGTTTTACAAAAAAACGGCGGTAGCGCCGAGTGCGCTGAGGGTTCCGGTGGTCAAACTGGCCATCGTGGGCGGCTTTGCCTTCTTCGTTTTCCGCAACGACACGAGCGTGAACATGGGCATGGGTGCCCGGCAGCGGGCCGACATGGGAGGCAGGCCCGTTGCTGAAACCGTCGCCTACGAGGAGCCGCCAGCAACGAAGTCGGCTTGGGGCGGCTTGACCGCACTTTTCGAGCAAAAAGATTACTTCGCCGATGAACCCGGCGATGATGATGAAACCCGCCGGGTGAAGTCGTACATCCGCCGTTTCAAGGACGTAGCGGTCTCGGAATCAGAACATTACGACATTCCGGCCAGCATCAAAATGGCGCAGGGCATCCTCGAAACCAATGCCGGGACCAGTTCGCTGGCGAAGAAAAACAACAACCACTTCGGGGTGAAATGCTTCTCCCGTACCTGCAAAAAAGGCCACTGCTCCAACTTCGGCGACGACAGCCACAAGGATTTTTTCAGGAAGTACGGCAATGCCTGGGAAAGCTGGCGGGCACACAGCAAAATGATTGTCACCGGCAAATACAAAACGCTGCTGAAATACGGCGACGACTACAAAAAATGGGCGCACGGCCTCAAAAAACTCGGCTACGCAACGGCCAAACACTATGACCAAACCTTGATTGAACTCATCGAAAAATACCACCTCGATGAGTTGGACAACTGACCTCTGTGGCGGATTAGCAAGTTGGCGTGTTGGCGTATTGGAATTTAATAAGGATTTGCTTCGCAAAACAGTTTTTCCCAAAACGCCAAAACGCTAAAACGCCAATGCGCACTTGGACAACTGATTGATTTTCAAGCTGAAAAACAAAAATTCACCGCTCTCACCACCCGATTGTTTTCTTCAGTTTTCCCGGAAACCGGCCCCAATTGACCATCCCCAAAACACCACGGCATAGTAGTTTTCTCATGTATGTTCTGGGTGCGACCGCCCTCTGCGAACGGCAGAGGAGCGGTCTTTTTTATGGAAAACAATTGAGCCGCTGGCCAAATTTCTCACCCCTCTCACTCTCTCACCTCTCACCCCTCTCACTCAGTCCCACTTGCCTTCGCCTTTCGACAGGCTGAACTTTCCGGCACCGAGCAGCGCCACGGCGAGGCCGCCCAGCAGGAGGACGACGTTCAGTTCAATCTGCCAGCCACCGAAATCGTTGCGCTGGAAGGCGATGTCGCGGTGTGCCACCACCACCGTCATCAGCATGTTGAAGGCCACCAGCAGCCCGGCGGGGCGGGTGAATTTGCCGAGCATCATCAGCAGCGGTGCCAGTACCTCACCCACATACGTGCCGTAGCCCAGCCAACCGGGGAAGCCGTTGCTGGCAGCGAGGTCCACCGTGCCGGCCATGCCGCTTTCGATTTTTCCGAGGCCGTGCAGGAAGAGGATGAGGCCGACTGCCAGGCGAAGTACGAGCTTGCCGAGGTCGGGCTGGTCGATGAACGTTTTAGTGGGCATATATGCAAAATTAGTTCACTTCTAAAACCACCACTGAAGCGGGCGGCATTTTCACCGTCAGCGCCCCATTTTTCAAAGTAGCGCCAGCGAACGAAACGGGCTTTACCTTCTCCGGTTGCTCAAAGCTGTTGAAGTCCTGCGGCTTACCGGAAGCGAGCATCCGACCACTGACCCATTCGTCCACCACGAGTGCGATTTTCATTTTGCGGAGCGCCTCCACCACGTCGTTGCGCACGCCGTCCTTGTTGGCGATGGTTTTTTTTTCACCAACGTAGATGCCGCCGTAGATGCAGCGCCCCAGGTGTTCGGAGAAGTGGCCGTAGATTTGGCGGCTGATGGTGTGCTGGCCAATGGCAGCTATTGCGAAGCAACTGAAAAGCAGTGCGGGTAGTAGGTTTTTCATTGTTGGAGGTGCTTGTTTTGGTGAATGATAGTGAAGGCCAAAGGAAGTATTTTTGCTGGCCAATGGCCTAATTTTGTATAAAATTATTCGGTACGGTTGCTATTCTCACAACGTCGGGGAGGTTCAAAAACCTCCCCGACGTTGTGAGAATAGCAGTGCAGGTGGCCAGGTTTGTCCAAAGCCTGCCGCCCCTGGTCGGCAAACTGTGCGATGTAAGGCATGGAGGCTTAGGTTTGCATTTCAATGCAAAAGAAATGATAAAAAAACACATCGTCCTTGTCGGAATTATCCTCGCCATGTTGTTCCTCGTGGCTTCCACCTTCTTTTATCCCGGCGGCTCGCAGCACGATGAAATGACCCTCGGTTTCGACTGGCGGCACAACTACCTGTGCAACCTCCTCAACCCCGTGGCGGTGAACGGCCATGAAAACGGGGCACGGCCTTGGGCGGTCGCTGGGCTGATAGTGCTTTGCGCTACCGCTGCGGCGTTTTTCGTTCGCTTCTCAAAAAAAATAATGGTCAAAAGTGCGTCCAACGTCATCAAATATGCGGGCGTGGGGGCCATGCTGGCCGCCTTGCTCACGGCGACGCCCTACCACTACGTGGCGGTCACGGCTTCCGGTACCTTGCTGATGTTGACCTTGTTCTATATCACCGTTTTCTTGTTCAAATCCAAGTTGCACGGCTTCAAAGTGCTTGCCGTGGTTTGTCTACTGGCCTTGTATGGCAGTAGTTTCGTCTATTTTACACAAACGTATTTGGAGGTGCTGCCCCTGCTTCAAAAGGCGAGCCTGCTGTTGAATTTGGCGTTGATACTGGGGCTTGAGTATTTTTCGGAGGTCGGGGATTTTCAAATGGAGAGATAGATTTTACGAAACTAACTATTGTTTGTATTTCGTAAGTTTCCCTTTGAAAATGATTAGTCGGTGTTGAGCTTTCTGTTTTCCTTTGCGCTTGAATTTCATAATAAAATCCAGCACATGAAATTGAAACAAAACGTCAAAACAATCCTCCTTTTTACACTCTTATTGCTTTGCAACAAAGGCCAAGCCCAAAGCACCGACACCACCAAGTCCACCCTTCACCTCAGCGGCAGCATCAGCGCCAACAACAACGGCTTCTCCTTCGTGCCGACCTTCTCGCTGGGCAAGCCCGCCGTACAGACCGGGTTCAACATCAGCGGCAACAAGGAGCGGTTCAGCTTCCACCCGCAGTTTTGGTACTCCATGCTGGACTACAAGCCTTGGTCGTTCATCTTCATCTGGCGGTATAAATTGGTCAAAAAGGAGAAGTTCGAGTTCGTGCTGGGCACGCACGCACCAGCCATTAATTTCAAAAGCGCCACCGTCAGCGAGGACGGCGTGGTGAAAGACGTCATCAAGGCCCGGCGCTTTTATCCGGCGGTGGAAATCATTCCAGTTTACCATTTCAAAAAGGATGTTTCACTCAGCATCTACTACCTGTTCGGGACGGGCATCGAGACGGAGGTTTCCAGCAAAAACCATTTCATTTCCATCCGCCCCGATTTCAACAATATCCCGCTCACGAAACAAACTTACCTCCGCCTGAACCCCCAGTTTTATTACCTGCGAATTGGCGATTTGGACGGCTTCTACACGGCAGCAGGCCTGACCTTGGCGCATCGAAAGTTCCCGCTTTCTGTTGGAACAATGACGAACATAAAACTGAAATCGGAAATTGAAACCAAGGATTTTGAGTGGAACGTGAGCCTGACGTATGCGTTTGGGAAGAATTTTGTGGAACGGTAAATCAAATTCAACACAGAGGCACGGAGACACAGAGCGCCACAAAGCTGACTCGTGTTTCTCTGTTTCTCCGTGCCTCCGTGTTGAAACCAACCAATCATGGACAAAATCGAATCAATCGAGGATTTCTACAAGCGGCGGTTCGGCTGGATTCCCGATAATCTGAAAAACGAAATCGGGCATTTCAATGTATTCCAGCATGTGCCCGTGGAGCCGGGCAAGTCCAATCCGCTGCCCTACAAGCGGCGTGATTTTTATAAAATAATGCTCGTGGTCGGGAATATAGATATGCAATATGCCGACAAAGTTGTTACCATTAAAAAGCAGGGCTTGTTTTTTTCCAACCCACAAATACCTTATAAGTGCGGCAATTTGGAGGATATTAAATCGGGCGTTTATTGCATATTCAACCAGCATTTTTTCCATCAATATGGCAACCTGACACAATATTCTGTATTTCAGCCGAATGGCGAGCATGTGTTTGAACTGGCGGACGAACAAGTACCGCATATCCAGCAGCTATACGACCGCATGTGCCAGGAAATAAAGTCCGATTATATCCACAAATATGACGTGCTTCGCAACCTGGTGTTCGAGCTATTGCACTTCGCCATGAAGATGCAGCCCTCCACGAATTTCGACAGGCAGCAGATAAATGCCTCGCAGCGCATCGCTACGCTGTTCATGGAGCTGCTGGAGCGGCAGTTCCCCATCGAGGAAAACCACCCGAAAGTGAGCCTGCGCTCCCCCTCCGATTTTGCGAAGCAACTCAACGTACACGTCAACCACCTGAACCGGGCGGTAAAGGAAACGACGGAGAAAACCACCTCGCAAATCATTGCGGAGCGCATTTTACAAGAAGCCAAAATCCTGTTGAAGCACAGCCAATGGAACGTGTCGGAAATCGCCTACTCGCTGGGCTTTTCGGAGGTGACGCATTTCAACAATTTCTTTAAAAAGCAGGTGGGGACGAGCCCGGGGAAGTTCAGGAACATTTAGTGGAACCGATAGTGAAAAAGCTGAACATTGGCATGACGAATGCGGGAAGAAATAAGGACGGGCTTCCATGAACGCCTCCATTTTGTCGAAAATTGGCCCCTGTCTTGTCCTTGAATGCCTATTTTTGTCCACCTAAAATTGTAAAAATGCTAACGACAATGACTACCGAAACAGCGGCTGACCAGCCGAAAAAACGCCGCCTGACGCCGACCGAACAGGTGCTGATTGATTACATCTCCCAGATTGCCCCCTTGAGCGACGCTGAAATCAGCCATATCCTTGATTCGATAAAAGTAAGTGCCCACAAAAAAGGCAAAATGCTGATTCGGGAGGGGCAATTGAACAATACGTGCTACTTCGTCCTGAAGGGCTGTGTCCGCCAATACTACCTGACCGATGGCGTGGAAAAGTCCACCAATTTCTTTACCGAAGGCATGCCCGTCAGCACCACGTTCACCTTCGGCGACAACCGCTCCAAATCCTACCTCGTCTGCAATGAAGACTGCATCTTGGTGGAAGGCAGGCCCGAAGACGAGCAGGCTTTTTTTGAACAGATGCCCCGCATGGAAACCCTCAGCCGGGTTGGCGTGGAAATGGAGCTTCAGAAAAGCCAGGAATCCCTCGCCGAGTACATCATCACCAGCCCGGAGGAGCGCTACCTGAACCTGCTCAAAACTCGCCCCGACCTGCTCGACCGGGTATCGCAGTACCAGTTGGCGAGCTACCTCGGCGTGACGCCGGAGTCCTTGAGCAGGATTCGGAAGCGGATAATGCTGAAATGATAGGCGTTATTGGGATATTGGGATATTTATCCCAATATCCCAATATCTACCCCCCCCGCTAAAAATACGCCCGGTACATCAGGTTTGGGAAAAACCCGAACTGCGTCATGTATCCTACCTTGCCCGGCTCGCTTTCATCGTAAAATTCCGTGATTTTGCCCTTGTGGTTCGTCAGGTTGTCGAGGTTGAGGAAAAGCTCGTGCGTTGCGCGGGGCTTGTTCCACTTGTAGCTGGCGGAAACCTGGATTTGGTAAGCGTCTTCCAGGCTGCTTTCAAACGCCTTTGAGTAGTCCCAAAACCGGCCCTGTTCCGGGTCCACGGCGAGGTTGCCCTGGGCGTCGCGCAGCAGCGGGATGATTTTGCGGCCTCCCGCCAAAAATGCCTTTGCGTTCAGCCCCAAGGTCTGGTTTTTCTTCTTGCCGATGCCCGCAAACTCCTTTCCGCACAGCAGGTTCAGGAGGTAGTTGCCGTTGAACGGGGTGTTGCGCTCCACGCCGTCCAGCGCCGTGTATTTCGATTGGTAAATGGAGGCGTTCACCATAAAATAGTAGCTGTCGCTGAAGAATTTTTCGAGGGTCAGTTCCACGCCGTAGTTCTTGCCCGTGCCCTCGTTCACGAGGTCCACGTAGCGGAAATCGAGGTTCTCGACGATGGTGGCGAAGTAGCTCGTGTCGTTGTTTTCCACGGGCAGGTCGTAAAGCCGCTGGTAGTACGCCTCGATTTTTGCCCGCAGGTTTTTGCCAATCCGCTGCTCGATGCCCAGCACGAAATGGTCGGCTTTCAGCAGGCCCAGGTCCCGGTTGGGTTCGGCGAAGCTGCCGTCGGGCTGTTCCACCTTCGCAAAATAATGGTGGATGCTTTCCATGTTGCTGTGCCTGCCGTAGCCGGCGTGGAGCGAGGTCGCGGGCGCCAGCTTCCAGTCCACGGCGAGGCGGGGTTCGAGGGTGCTTTTCGAGTTCAGCAGCACGTTCATGTTGTGCAGCCCGCCGACGACGGTGAGCCGCTCGCTGGCCCGCCATTTCCAAGTGGCGAAATTGCGGACCGTGCCCACTTTTTCGTTGAAATCGAGCAGCGTGACCCGCCCGCTGCCCTCGCCGGGCCATTGGTTTTGCTCGAAACGGTAGTCGAAAAGCGTGTATTTCGTGCCCACCTGCAGGCGGTGCCGGGCGCTGAACTTGTGGCTGTAAGTCATGGAGCCTCTGTACGTTGGCTTCCGCAAACGGCCCTCGAAGTTTTGCCGCTTCGCAATGACCGAGTCCCGCACGAACTCGTTGTTTTCGTCGTAAATCTTGACGATGCCCGCCTCGAAGATGTCGTCCTCGATGCCCTCGCTGGCGAAGGTCAGCGTGGTGGTCAGGTAGCCTTTTTTGCCGATGTTCAGCGAGTGCTTGAGGCCCGTGTTGAGCAGGTGCGTTTGCTTCTGGTAGTCCTCCCGGATGTTGGCACGGGCGTAGTTGTCGCCGGGGGTCTCCCAGAAGGCGGGGGTCACGTCCTCGAAGCTGAAGCTGCTCAGCCCGCCCAGCCCGTACAGGGAGAAGACGCCCATTTTTGCCGTCGGCAAAACGATTTTGAAGGTCGCATCCTGGAATGTCAGCACCCCGTTGAAGTCGCCGAGCAAGCCCAATTTGCTCAACAAACCCGCCGTCGAGTAGCGGTAGTTGACGAGGAAAGAGCCACCGTTGCTTTTTTTGAGCGGCCCCTCCAAAGTCAGTTCCGTGCCCAGCAGCCCAAAGCCGAAGACGCCCTCCAGCCGCTCGTTGTTGCCGTTGCGAAGCCGCACGTCATACACGCCGGACAGCACGTCGCCGTACTCCGGCGAAAATGCGCCCGTGTGGAAATCGCTTGCCGCCAGCAGGTTGTTGTTCAGGATGCTGACCGAGCCGCTGACGGCACTCTGGTCGCCGAAGTGGTTGGGGTTGGTGATTTGCTCGCCCTCCAGCCGCCATTGCACGTACTTGGGCGAGTTGCCCCGCACGATGATGTCGTTGGAGCCGTCCTGCGTGTTGGTGATGCCGGCAAAATTGGCAAGGATGCGGCTGGGGTCGTTGAAGCCACCCGCGTAGCGGTTGGTCTCCTCCGGCGAGATGCTGCGGGCGCCAATCAGGGCCATTTCGTTCAGCGGCTCGCCCTTGTTGCGGCTGGCCGTCACCGTCACCTCGCCCATCTTCACGGCGGATTCCTGCATCAGCAGGTTCAGTACCACTTCCTTGCCGCTGTTCACCACGATGTTCGGGACGGCGAGGCCCTCGTAGCCGACGTAGGAGAGCAGCAGTTCCACCCTTCCGACCGGCACGTTTTCGAGGCGGAAGTTGCCGTTTTCGTCGGTCACGGTGCCGGTGGCGGGGGCAAGGCTCACCGTCGCCCCGATGAGCGGCAGCCTGCTGTCGGCATCGAGCACGGTGCCCCGGAGGGTCTGGGTGAGTTGCTGTGCAAATAAGTGTGCGGTCAATAACAGTAATAAAAAGGTTAACCCGGATGATTTCTTCATTTTATAAAAAAATTGAGTGTTAAAAAATTGCCCGGCAAAGGTGGGGGCGGGCAGGGTGGGTTTCATTGACTTTGGGTAAGAAACGAAACGAGTGCTTAACAAAAATATGGGCTTGGGCAGGGGAGGTTTGCAATAATAAATCAGGTTGCGGCACAGCCGATGGAACGTGTCGGAAATAGGCTACGCCCTCGGTTTTACGGAGGCGACGCATTTCACCAATTTTTTTAAAAAGCAGGTGGGGACGAGCCCAGGGAGGTTTCGGAACGCTTGATTTTTAAGATCAACACAGAGGCACGGAGACAAAGGGGGCGAAGCCAGCCCATATTTCTTCTTACCTATGTGCCGCATGTTAAAAAACAACTAGTTATGGAAAAGCGCAAATTAGGCAACAGCCTCGAAGTGTCCGAAATCGGATTGGGCTGCATGGGCATGAGCTTTGGCTACGGCCCTGCGGGCGAAAAAAGCGAGATGACAAAGGTCATCCGTGCCGCCGTGGAGCAGGGCGTCACCTTCTTCGATACTGCCGAGGTGTACGGCCCCTTCACCAACGAAGTGCTCGTGGGCGAGGCCCTCGAACCCTTCAAGGGGCAGGTGGTCATTGCCACCAAGTTCGGGTTCAAGATTGACCGGGAAACCGGGAAATACGGCGGCGTGGACAGCCGCCCCGAAAACATCCGGCGGGTGGCGGAGGAGTCGCTGAAGCGCCTGCGGGTGGACTGCATTGACCTGCTCTACCAGCACCGGGTGGACCCGAACGTGCCCATCGAGGAGGTGGCCGGAACGGTGCGGGACCTCATTGCCGAAGGGAAAGTCAAGCATTTTGGGCTATCTGAAGCCGGGGCACAGACCATCCGCCGGGCACACGTGGTGCAGCCCGTGACGGCGCTGCAAAGCGAGTACTCCCTCTGGACCCGGCAACACGAAGCGGAAATCATCCCGACCATCGAAGAACTGGGCATCGGGCTGGTCGCTTTCAGCCCGCTCGGCAAGGGCTTCCTGACGGGCAAGATGGACGAAAGCACCACGTTTGCCGAAGGCGACATCCGGAGAATACTGCCCCGCTTCACCGAGGAGGCACGGGCTGCCAACAAGGTTTTATTGGACTTGATAAACCAATTTGCGGAGCAAAAAAACGCCACGCCCGCACAGGTCGCATTGGCTTGGGTGCTGGCGCAAAAGCCGTGGATTGTGCCGATTCCGGGTACTACAAAGCTGCACCGCTTGGTGGAGAACAACGGGGCGGCCAATGTCCATTTTACCAAAGTTGAATTGCTGGAATTAACGGCGGTTTCCGAGCAGGTGAAAGTGGTGGGGACGAGGTACCCAGCGGCGATGGAGGCGAGCACGGGGCTGTGAGGGTAGGAGAGGATTACGAAACATCCAAGGTTTCCTAATCCTACTTTTTTAACCCCTTAAAAACCGCCCCACGCTCGCCCATACCGCCTGCCAGTTCTCCAAAAAGCATCCATGCCCCGCATTGGCGATGATGCTGATTTGGTGCTTCGGAATAAGCCGGGCGGCACTCACCACCCGCTCCACCGGGTTGCCGCCGTCGTTGTCGCCGGCCATGACCATGACCGGGCATTGGATGGCGCCCAGCATTTCCTTGCCGACCGTCACTTTGTTGTAACTGGCACAGACCCCGGCGAACATCTCCTCCAGCCTGCCGGGTTCGGGGTTCAAGCTCAGGTGCTGTGCAATGAAGGCCGGGTCCATTTGCTTGGCCTGCTCCGCCGTGAAATTGAATTCCCTGACGCCGGGGGCCAATTCCCCGGCGCCCATCACCACCATTTTTTTCACCAGGCTGGGGTACATCGCCGCCAGTTGGTATGCCGCATAGCCCCCGTCGCTGAAGCCGATGACGGTCACACTGTCCTTGGTCACGGCATTGATGACCGCCATGGCATCGTTTGCCCGTTGTTCGAGCGACATCGGCACGCTGCCCAGGGCGGACTTGCCGTGCCCCCTTGTGTTGATGGCGATTACCTGGTAATCATCTTTTAATTGGTCAATAAAATCGGCCATTTCGATGATGGAACCGAACAGGCCGCCATGCAGCAGCACAATTGGCTCGCCTTTGCCATATACTTCGTAATAAATTTTGGCGTCGTTTGCCTGCACGAAATGCCCTGCCCGTGGGTTGTTGCCGTAAGGCTGATGATAGGCCACGCCGGGCGGCTGAAAGGCACGTATCAGGGCTTGTCCGGGCGCTCCGGTTTCCCGGCTTGCCGGGGTCACCTTCAAGTCCTTGAAATAGCCGGTGGTGCCGATGTCCACGTACAAGCCAACCGCCCCACGAGTGGATTTGCCCAACATGGTATCCACCACGAAATTTGAATATTTTGCATCATTGATAAACATTTCGGCTCGTTTGCCATGGACTTCAATCCGCATCGTAATCCATTCATTAATGTCAACAGGCGCAGCGCCTTCGTATCCGCCGGACGATTTTTTCCGCAAGGTTTCAAATTTATAGTCGGGGTAGGCAAAATATTGAACTGCGTGATTTCTGCGAAATTGATTGTCGGAACGCCCAACTCTGGGGCGTAGATAAATGGATTCAAAGTTTTCATCTTTCTCATCGACCCTAAAATACAAGCCAATAAAACCTTGTGCGCCGGGGAAAGGAGAAGGGTCTTGAATTTGGCTGTACATCTTCACCTCGATGGTGCCATCCTCAAAATCTAGGTTTGTTAATTTGGCAAAATGTCTGTCATCTACGGTCGCTTCCAAATTATTTGCATCGAAAGGCAGGGCTTTCAAATCCCGTTCAATTTTCAGGACTTTTTCGCCTTGAAAATCAACGATGGAGCCTGTGACGTTTTTCAGTTCAAAGGTCTGGTTGTCGAGGGTCAGTTTTTGACCAAAAGCGGCATTGGCGCAAAGCGCCAGTATAAAAATCAATGTATTTTTCATGATGAAGTGGTTGTTTAAAAATGGTGAACTCCAAGTCAGGCGGCAACTTGAAGTTGCCGCCTGAATATGAAAATTTGGCTTTAGGTCACACCGTCACTGCATCTTCTACTTGTTTTGTTTCCGCCAACGTGATCGTTTTCCCAAGCGCCCCAAACTCATGCAGGTCACCAAAAACTTCCATGCGGATGGATTGGTTGATACCGCCAATTTGAATGGGTTCAAAGCCACTATCAAGAATAAGGTCTTCGATGGCACCTTCTATGCTTTTGTCATCGGCAGCATAGAACAGCACCGCTTTTTCTGGCTGTTGAAACGCAGCACTGGCAAGTGAGCCTGCACCCAGGGAGCCCAAAGCTTTCACAAACTTTGCACCTTCGGGAAGTAGGGAAGAAAGAATTTCACCCGCAGATTCCTTATCTCCAATGATTTTTTTGAAGCCGCCATTATCATCAGGTGCAATAGGATTGGATGGGTCCACAATGATTTTGCCCTGCAATTCCGTTGCGTAAGTATCGAGCAATTCCTGTATGGTATTGAACCACACAGCAAATACAATAATATCCGCTGCTTTGATGGCATCTGCAACTTCCATGGGGGTCACCAGGTCGCCCAGTTTCTCGGCAAGCTCATTTGCTTTCTGGATTTCCTTGTTTGCAACGATAACAGGGCGACCACCTTTGACAAGATTTGTGGCAACAGCAGTACCGATATTTCCAACACCAATAACTGCTACTTTTGATTTGTTTGACATGATTTTTAAATTTTACTTTTAAATGAATCTTGAATTTATTTACCCAGCCCTATTTGGTTCATATAGGTTTGGTTGTCCCAGAACAAGTGCTCTTCGGTCATCGTCCCATCAGGGCCCCAAATCCCAATGGTGGCCATTGGCATTTTGAATGCTTTGCCGGTGGGCTGAATCAATTTCCCGTCTCCAATCGGCATCGGTTTGGTAAATGTTCCTTCAAACACGCCGGTTACTGCGGTCATGTTTCCTGAACCGAAGCGGATTGGATGCTCCTTTATTCGGGTGTCGGGGGCATAAACAAACATTGCTTTCAAATCTTCGATATGTTTCTCGATTCCAGTGGTGATGTGTCCGTCGGGCCAATAAACCTTGATGTCCTTGGCGTGGCTTTCGTGCAGTCGTGTCCATTCCTGGTTGCTGAACACGGTGTAATCCAGTGTGTCAAATTTTTGAAGATTGGCGGCAATGGCCGCATCGTTTGCGGTCAGTTGCGTGATTTGCGCTCTCAATGAGTCGATTTCCACCTGGCTTGCAGTATTGATTGGGCCGCCTGAGCAATTTGTGAAAGTTACAATTGCTGCTACTACCAATAGCACTGCCATTGCTTTGATTGCTGTTGCTAACTTTTTCATTTTCTGAAATTTTGAACGTTAAAAAAAATTGATTGAATTGATGGCACAAAGGTGCAGGGAGCAGCGGCTGCGCTCCAATGAACTGCGTCAAGAAATGACATTGATGTAGATTAAGACTTGGACTTGGCTTGTCTGTTGCGCAAGCGACTGAGGAATTCGGGCGTCATGCCCAAAAAAGAGGCTATCTGAGTTTGAGGCAGGCGATTGGTGAGGTGCGGGTAGGTTTGGAGGAAGGACAAATACTTTTCCTCTGCGTTGGAGCTAATGTTTTGCAACAGCCTTTTTTGCAGCGCCACATAACTGTTTTCCATCAGCACCCTGAATATTCGGTCAAATTTTGGTGCTTGGATATAGAGTGCGAGCAAATTTTCATGACTGATTTGCAATACCATGGTGTCCTCTAATGCGTCTATATTTAGTTCGGATATAGTTCTGCCGTGAAAGCTGCCAATATCCATTATCCACCAATTTTCGGATGCAAACTGTATGATGTGGATATTGCCAGCAGTGTCCAATTTATACATCCGCAAGCAACCACGAACCACAAAATTGCACTGGTTGCATGTGTCGCCTTCCTGCAAAACATACTGGCGTTTTCTATACAGCCGAGGCTTGAACAAGTCGGTAACCAGCTGCTTTTCCGTGTTGCTTAAAGGAATCATCTTTTGAAAATGGCCCAAAAGCGGTTCTATTTGTGTCTGCAACATGCTGTCTTTGTCCATTTTTAGCTGAAATTTGTCGTTGCAAGGGGCAGCAGCGGAATGTTAACGACCGAGGTATGCCGCAACTTGATTTTGCGAAGGTAGGCAAATCAATGCAGAATGAGGTGAGGGCAAAAGGTAATCCAAGGCGATAGTAAGTAAAGGACATTAGTGCTCAATTCAGCCCCCTAAACTCCCCCGGCGAGCAGCCCACCCGCTGCTTGAAAAACCGGCTGAAATGCTGCGGGTATTGAAACCCCAATTCATAAGCCACTTCGCTGATGGATTTGGTGGGGTCAAAAATCCGCTCCTTGGCCACTTCGAGCAGCTTGGATTGGATGAATTCCTGAGCCGATTTCCCCGTTTCTTTTTTTATCAGGTCGCCGAAATAGTTGGCGGAAAGGTGCAGTTCCCCGGCACAATATGCGACCGTCGGCTGCCCGATGGTCCAGGGTTTGTCAGTTATGAAATAATCATTGAGTAAGCTTTCCAATTTCTCCAAAACCCCTCTGTTTACATGGTCACGGGTGATGAACTGGCGGTCGTAAAACCGCAGGCAGTAGCCCAAGAGCAACTCGATATTGGCCGTAATGAGGGGCTTGCTGTGCTTGTCAATTCCCCGGTTCAGTTCATATCCGATTTTGGAAAAACAGTCCAGTATTATTTGCCTTTCCCGCTCCGAGAGGTGAAGTGCCTCATGTACTTCGTAAGAGAAAAAAGCATATTCCTTGATGCTCCGTCCCAAGTGCGTCCCCAAAATCAAGTCCGGGTGGAACAGCAGCCCATGGCCAAGCGGCTGACCGGCAACGGTGGCCCTTTCGATGGTCAAAACCTGACCCGGCGCAACGAAAACCAATGTGCCGTCCTGATAGTCGTAGGTATTCCGTCCATACTTCATGACACATTGCTGGCCCTGCTTCAAAAAAACGGCATAAAAACCAAAACTGAAATGCTCCACTTCGCCCCGGCTTGGGGGAGGCGTTGCCTTGGAAAAATCAATCACACTGACCAACGGGTGCAGGGTCTCGATGCCAAAGGCGGCGTTGTAGTCATGTACGGAAGGGACTTCGAATACTTTTTTCATGCGCTTTTTTCTGCTTTGTGGCAAAAATACGCCCTCAATCTTTATGGCAGAGGCTGACCTGTAATATTGGTAGGTAAATCCGTAATCTGGATACAGTTCAGGCGCAAAAACACCAAGACCTTTGTGCCTAAATCATGGTGATTTTTAAAATCACCATGATTTAACGACAATAAAGAAGGTCACAATGAAAAAATTACTGCTTGGACTTACGCTGCTCTTTACGGGTTGCCTTTACGCTCAACAAACTGCAACGTCACCGACTGTCCAGACCGCATCCGGGGTGGTACGTGGCGTGACGGAGGGCGATGTCTCCAGCTTCAAGGGCATCCCCTTCGCTGCACCTCCCGTCGGTGAGTTTCGTTGGAGACCACCACAACCCGTAACGCCTTGGAAAGGCGAGCTTGATGCCAGCAAGTTTGGTGCGAATTGCGCCCAAGGGGGATGGGGCGCCAAGCCCGGCACGATAGCAGAAGGCTCATCAGAAGATTGTTTGTACCTGAATATCTGGAAACCGGCAAACAGTACCGCCGAATCAAGACTGCCTGTAATGGTATGGATTCATGGCGGTGGCTTTACCGGAGGTAGTGGCTCCAGTCCGCAAAACTACGGTGATGAGCTAACCCGGCAAGGCATTGTTCTCGTAAACATCAATTATCGCCTCGGGCGCTTGGGCTTCTTTGCACATCCTGCCCTCAGCGCCGAGCATCCTGATGAACCCAAAGGAAACTATGGGTACATGGACCAGATTGCTGCGCTGAAATGGGTTCAAAGTAACATTGCCGCTTTTGGTGGCGACCCAAAAAACGTCACCATTTTTGGATTCTCGGCAGGTGGAGTTTCGGTGCATTCCCTGCTTACCATACCGGCAGCAAGTGGCCTGTTTCATAAGCTAATCAGCGAATCGGGTGGTGGCAGGGATGGCGTATTGACCGGAAGACCAATCAATAAAGAAAATGCGGATGTTTTTTATACTGTATCTGCTGAAACCATCGGTTTGAACTTTGCCCAAAAACATGGGATAGAAGGCAGCGATGCAGTTGCTTCGGCAAAACTACGTGCGTTAAGCGTGGAAGCTGTAGTGGATGGTGGCCAAGAAACCGACGGTCAGGGTGGCCCCCGTATTTATTCCGGGCCAATACTTGATGGCAACCTGGTGGTAGAAACAGCAGAGTCGGCCTATAAAGCAGGCCGTCAGCCTAAGATGCCTTTAATGATTGGAAACTGTAGTGCCGAAATTGGTGGAGCATTTGTAAGTAGCGCAAAAACCAAAGAAGAATTATTTGCCACTTTTGGCGATTTGGAAGGCCAGGCCAAGGCTGCGTATGACCCAGATGGAAACAAAATTTTTGAGGAGGTTATCTCTAAATTCAATACAGACTGGGTATGGGGCGAGCCTGCCCGTATGACCGCCAAGGCTTTTCTGGATAAAGGCGCTCCAGCCTACGTGTACCAGTTTGGATATGTGCCAGTTGCCGCCCGGGAGCGTTCTCCTTATGGTGCAGGTCATGGTTCTGAGGTCTCGTTCGTGTTCAATACCTTAGATGCCCCCCGTTGGGGACCGCCATCAGTGCCTACCCCTGAAGAAAAAGAACTGGCAAAAGTGATGTGTGCTTATTGGGCAAATTTCGCTAAAAAAGGAAATCCCAATGCGGAAGGACTACCCAAGTGGCCACGCTATAACAATAATGAACAACCGATTCTTGACATTGAGCAGGACGGCAAGGTTGTGAGCAAACCAGACCCACGTAAGGCAAGGTTGGATGTAGTAGAAAAAGCCTTTGTGAAGCAACGGGGAAATATTCAATCTCGTGGCATTTAAGGGATAAATTAAACAATAAATTTTTGAGGTGACATCTTTTCGCCTGCTATTATTTCAACCAACGTAGATTCTTAGCGGCGAAAAGGTGTCATCTCAAAAGCAGGTGCCCAAGAGATGACACCTTTTTGCCTTTGAAAATCCTGCTGAAAATTGAGAGGTGGAGGGGCAAAAAGATGTCACCTCTTAGAGCATGTTTATTCTAAAAAACAACTGTTTTTAAATCATGAAAAAAGCACTGTATTCCACATTTTTATTAGCCGCCGCCCTGTCTTTTCAGGCCGTTGCCCAACAAGGCTTTATTTTTCCAAAAGGAGAAAAAGGAGCCAATGTCCACCACGTCGGGGATGTCTGGCTCAGCCATGTGAGCAATGCTGACAGCATCTTTCAGTACAATATTGCCGAAGCCACTTTTGCGCCCGGTGCCAGGTTGGATTGGCATATCCATCCCGGTGGTCAGCAGTTGCTCATCACGGATGGCGTCGGCTATTACCAAGAGCGGAACAAGCCCTTGGAAACGGTGCGCAAGGGCGACGCCTTTAAATGTCCACCGGGCGTGGAGCATTGGCACGGAGCAACGCCGGACACTTGGTTTACCTACATCGCAGTGACCGAGCCACAGCCGACCAAATGGCTGGAACGGGTGACGGATGAAGCCTATTTTAGCGAAGCAAAAAACAGCAAAAACGCCATGACTACCGAACAGGAAATCATCGAACTTTCCAAGCAGAAATGGCAATGGATGGCGGACAAAAACGCAGATACCCTCGCCTCGCTTTTCCATGAAAAATCGAAGTTTGTCCACATGGGCGGCACTTGGGGAAAGGACCGTGAACTCGAAATAATCAAGAGCGGCGGGATTCATTACAAGAAGACGGACATCCACGAAGTATCCGTGGAAATAATGGACAATACAGCCATATTGATGAACAGGATTACGCTCTTGGCGGTGGTTGGGGGAAATGAAGTGACGAATCCATTTCAGGTGACGGAAGTATATGCAAAGGAAAATGGCGAATGGAAATTAGGCTCCTTGTCGTTTACGAAGTTGCTGAACCCCTAACCACATGGAGGTCGGGTAGTAGTCAACAAAATTTTAAACTGTTTGATTACAATAGGATTTTACTTGTTTTTCGTAATTTGCCCTCAAAATTAAGAGTTTCCTTTGCTCCAAACTCTTGAAAACCCATTTCACAGACTCAACCATTACCATCATGGCAAACTTCACATTAAACATCAACGGCAAGCAGCAGCAGGTGGACGTTGACCCCGCCACGCCCATGCTCTGGGTGCTGCGTGACCACCTGAACCTCGTTGGCACCAAGTACGGCTGCGGCATCGCCCAGTGCGGTGCCTGCACCATCCACCTTGGCGACGTGGCGATGCGCTCCTGCCAGTTGCCAGTGTCGCAGGTCGGCAACCAGGCAATCACCACCATCGAAGGCTTGTCCGAAAACGGCGACCACCCGGTGCAAAAAGCCTGGCTCGAACACGACGTGGCGCAATGCGGCTACTGCCAGTCGGGGCAAATCATGAATGCCGCCGCTTTGCTGAAAGCAAACCCCAAGCCCGGCGATGCCGAAATCGAGGCAGCGATGAACGGGAATATTTGCCGCTGTGCCACATACACCCGCATAAAAGCCGCCATCAAAACCGCCGCCGCCAGCTAACATGGAAGCCATGACTTTGCAAATATCCGGCGCCGGGCAGCGAGAACTTGGTTTTTTGTCCGCAAAATATGCGGCGATTAGCCCCGTTTTTCGCCGCAAAGCCCTATATTTGCCAAAAATCAAGGGAATGCCCACTTACCTCCACGAGCAAAAAGATTGGACAAAATTCCGTTGGGACAGCGAAGCGCTGCTCCCCCTGCTCGGCACGGTGCGGCACTTGCAGGGTAGGCTCATGGGCAGGATGGCGGCGCTCGGCTTCGGGCTTCGGCAGGAGGCTTTTTTGGAAACGCTGACCGAGGACGTGCTGAAAACCTCGGAAATCGAGGGCGAGTTTTTGCAGCCGGAGCAGGTGCGCTCCAGCCTCGCCCGCCGCCTTGGAATGGACATCGCCGGGCTAGTGCCCTCCGACCGCCATGTGGACGGCGTGGTGGAAATGATGCTCGACGCCACCCAGGAATTTGCCAAACCTTTGACCGCCGACCGCCTGTTCGATTGGCACGCCGCCCTTTTCCCGACGGGCAGGAGCGGCATGTACAAAATCAGCACCGGGCAATGGCGCAGCGACGAGACCGGGCCTATGCAGGTCGTGTCCGGTGCATTGGGCAGGGAACGGGTGCATTTTCAAGCGCCGGAAGCGGGGCGTTTGGAAGCGGAAATGCAGCTTTTCCTCGATTGGTTCAACGCCGAACAACCCCAACTCGACACCGTGCTGAAATCCGGCATCGCCCACCTGTGGTTCGTCACCCTCCACCCCTTCGACGACGGCAACGGGCGCATCGCAAGGGCACTCGCCGACCTGCAACTGTCGAAAGCCGAAGGCAGCCCACAGCGGTTTTACAGCATGTCGGCGCAAATCGGGGCGCAGCGCAAGGAGTATTACCATATCCTGGAAAAAACCCAAGGTGGCGACTCCGACATCACGGGCTGGCTGGACTGGTACCTCGAATGCCTCCGCAACGCCCTCCTTGCTGCCGACGCCACGCTGGAAAAAGTATTGGCAAAAGCCCGTTTTTGGGAAAAACACGCCACCACCATCCTCAACCAACGCCAAGTGCTGCTGCTCAACAAATTGTTTGACGGTTTCGAGGGCAAGCTGACTTCTTCCAAATGGACGAAAATCGCCAAATGCTCCCCCGATACTGCGCTGCGGGACATAGCGGATTTGATGGGGAAAGGGGTTTTGGTGAAGGACGAGGGGGCGGGGAGGGGGACGAGTTATGGGCTTATTCATCCAAATGAAGAAAATTAACTTGCAGGCGGTAGTTTGCGGCAATGAAGTGACAAAGTATTGCATGAATTGAGATTCACGCAGTTAAACCATCAGTTTTTATCTTTTGCACAGTCTCTTTTTCCCACTCCAAAAAGCTATCGGGAGATTGCAGGAACAAATCCCAGGAATGATTCAAAATGCCTGCAATCAAGCTTGGCTTTCCGGGCGAGGCAATTTTGGAATCAATTCGTTTTGCTGCTTTCAAGCCTACTGCTGCGACGCTTTCCATCAATTCAACGGGATAGGCGTGTTTGAAATCAGCCTCCAATTGGTACGAAGTAAGGGGTGTGTACGAATTCCATCTGGCTTGTAGTGTATCGGCATCTTTTTCAAAACCCATATTTCGCAGCACTTCCCCAATGACCCAAGCCCTCGATTCATCATTGGGATGCTCAACGAGCTGACCAATTTTGGGGACAAAAAATGGGTTGCCTCCCCTTTTTAGCGACAGGTAAAGATGCGCCCAACCGAAAGCGGGGCCCAAGGTGGCAGTTGCGTATATGTCGCAAAAAAACTCGATGGACCAATTCGTCCAACTTTTCATCCAATGGCTGTATAGCCTTTCATTCTCTCCATTGTTGTTCCTTTTATCGTGGTTTATTTTTTTGGAAAAATTCGAGCGCAATTCCATTAGGAATTTCCCAAGTTCGTGGCGGTAAGGTTCTACTTTGGGGTTGTTTTCCTCCGTCAAAAGCGGGTGCCCCAATTCGTGGTAAAGGTCAGGAAGGTGCAAAAGAGAGTCGCTCTCGA
>JACRAN010000304.1 GCA_016234735.1 Bacteroidota bacterium
CAATGAATACGAACGTCTCAGACCGTCAAATTTCAAAGCCCGTGCGCCTGTGGTTGCTGGCCGGTGTGGTCATGGTTTTCTTTCAGGTGGTGATAGGCGGCGTGACCCGGCTCACCGATTCGGGGCTGTCCATCACCGAGTGGTCGGTCATCCAGGGCACCATTCCCCCACTCAACGAGGTCGAGTGGCAGGTGGCCTTCGACAAGTACAAAGTCGCTGCGAAGAAGCAATTTGAAACCCTCCATGCCGACATGAGGCTTGGCGAGTTCAAGGTCATTTTCTTTTGGGAGTACGCACACCGCCTGTGGGCCAGGCTGATGGGTTTCGTTTTCCTGTTCCCGTTCCTCTGGTTTTTGGTGAAAAAACAACTGCCCGGCTGGCTCCTGCGCAGGCTGGGCATCGTCATCGGGCTGGCATCGCTGGCGGCAGTGTTCGGTTGGGTGATGGTGGCCAGCGGCCTGAACAACGACACCCGTACCTGGGTGAGCGCCTACAAACTCGTCGTTCACCTCGGCATTGCCACGGCGCTGTTTGGTTACCTTTTTTGGACGTGGCTACGGGCATCGCAACCCTCGACCAGCGACAACCACCTCACCGGTTTGAAAAAATTAGGCTGGACCGCTGCGGCCATGCTTTTTGTGCAAATCGTTTTAGGGGGGCTGATGGCAGGGATGCGGGCCGGGCTGATACATCCGCACTTTCCGGTTTTCGTGGAGGGGGAGCGGTTTTGGCAGGCGCTGACTGCTTCCCCGGCAGCAGGGGCCGAGCAATTGCTCGACTACGAGCCGCATCAAACCATCAAAGCCGTCGTCCAACTTTTGCATCGGGGCACTGCCTGGATATTGTCTGGCCTGGTCGTTTTCTTTTTTCTGAGGTTGAAAAAGCAACCCGTTTCAAGTCGGCTGCGGCTTGGTGGCAATCTGGTGCTGACGGTGCTGGTCGTGCAGTTTTTGCTCGGCGTTTTCACTATTATCAACAGTGTTGGGAGGGTTCCGCTCTTCTGGGGGGCGGCGCACCAGGCGGGCGCATTGGTGCTTTTGGCGGTCGTTTTATTTGTTGATTACCAGTTTGTGCAACAGCATCGGAAATGAGGTGGATGGGCGGTCCTATTGTTTTGAAAGGCCACTATTTTTATTGATAAAGTGCTTAAAATCAATTCATTGTGCTTTAAAAATGCCCGCCGCTTTTTTATCAAAAAACTGCGCCCTTTCTGCCTTTGGCCTGCCCGTTTTTACCTGATGATTTTACTGTTGGGTAAATGCAGGTTTTACACTTGTTTTATGGATTAAAATAAAACTGATTTTAGAAACCAACAAATGTGGATAAGTTTGTGGAAAAGTAAATATGGCAGTTTGGAACATTTTAAAATACCTGAAAATTACACGGCTTCTTTAAAACAACCCAGCATCGAACCCGGCCTGCAAGTTTGGAAAGTTGTGCTAAAAACAAATTGCCGGGTAGCATCTAAAAAACTATTTTTGCCGCATTACCTAACAATTCAGCAGCTAAATGGATTATCCCGTAATTGAAGAAGGAGGGTTCAAATACATAGAAACGAAGGGTGGCGGGCAAAACCTGCTCCTGCTGCACGGCCTGTTTGGTGCGCTGAGTAATTTCTCCGGTATCCTCCGGCATTTTGGCAGAACGTACAATGTAGTGGTGCCGATACTGCCTATTTTTGAAATGCCGTTCCGAAAACTTTCCGTCTCTGGCCTGGTGGACCATGTGGCGGCTTTTGTAGAAAAAAAAAGTTTCAAGACCGTCCACGTCCTCGGCAACTCGCTCGGCGGGCACATCTCGCTGCTCTACGCCCTCGCCCACCCGAAAAGAATCGCTTCCGTTACCCTCACCGGCAGTTCCGGTTTGTTTGAAAGTGCGATGGGTTCCACCTTCCCCAAGCGGGGCGACTACGAATACATCCGCAAAAAAACGGCGGACACTTTTTTTGACCCCGCAGTCGCCACCAAGGAATTGGTGGACGAAGTGTTCGACACCGTGAACGACCGCAACAAAGCCATCCGGGTCATTGCCACCGCCAAATCCGCCATCCGCCACAACCTGCGGGACAAACTGCACCTCATCAAAGCCCCCACGCTGCTCATTTGGGGGAAAGAAGACCAGGTGACACCTGCCTTCGTCGGCGAGGAATTCCATCAGCGCATTGTGAATTCCCGGCTTTTTTTGTTGGAAAAATGCGGCCATGCGCCCATGATGGAGCATCCCGAAGTGTTCAACCACCACCTGGAGGAGTTTTTGAGCGATGTAGCAGCTACTGTTTGATAGTTATATTGCTTGATTGTTAGGTGGTTACGAACTAAAGTTTTCAATACCCAATACCCAATTCTAACTACACCAATTCCTTGCAGGCCCGATAGACATCGGCCCAATCTTTCCGCTCCTTCACCACTGTTTCGAGGTACTCCAGCCAAATGTTTCGGTCCTGCACCGGGTCTTTGACGATGGCCCCGGTGAGGCCGGCGGCGAGGTCGTGCGCTTTCAAAATACCGTCGCCGAAGTGGACGGCGAGCGCCTGCCCACTGTGGATGACCGAAATGGCTTCGGCAGTGCTGAGGGTGCCACCGGGCGACTTGAGTTTGGTGCGGCCATCTTCCGTTTTGCCGCTCCGCAATTCCCGGAAAATGGTCACCAGCCGCTCGATTTCCCTCAACGGCGCAGTGTTGGGGGGCAGTTCGAGCGACTTCCCGATTTTTTCCACCCTGGTTTTCACGATGTGTACCTCCTCGGCGAGTGTGGTCGGCAGCGGCATCACCACTGTGTTGAACCGTCGGCGCAGGGCGCTGGACAGGTCGTTGATGCCCCGGTCACGGTCGTTGGCGGTGGCGATGACGTTGAAGCCCCGGCGGGCCTGCACCTCCGTGTTCAATTCCGGCACGGGCAGCGTTTTTTCCGACAAAATCGTGATGAGCGAGTCCTGCACATCGGCGGGGATGCGGGTGAGTTCTTCGATGCGGGCGATTTTGCCGTCCTGCATGGCGTTCATCAACGGGCTGGGCACGAGGGCGTTTTGGCTGGGGCCTTCGGCCAGCAGGCGGGCGTAGTTCCAGCCGTAGCGCAGGGCCTCCTCGCTCATGCCCGCCGTGCCTTGCACCAGCATGGTCGAGTCGCCGGAAATGGCGGCGGCGAGGTGTTCGGCCACCCAGGTTTTGGCGGTGCCGGGGATGCCGATGAGCAACAGTGCCCGGTCGGTGGCGAGCGTGGCCACGGCGATTTCGATGAGGCGGCGGCTGCCGAAATACTTGGGTTCCACCTCCGTGCCGTCCGCCAGCTTGCCGCCCAGCAGGTAGGTGACGACTGCCCACGGCGACAGTTGCCAGTTGGTGGGCCGCTGGTGGTCGTCCGTGGCGATGAGCGCCTGGATTTCGTGGGCGTACACCTGTTCGGCGTGGGGGCGGAGGATTTGGTGGTCGGTCATGATTTCTGAAAATGATTGTGCAAGGCGAAAGTAAAAAGATTGGGGGAGGGGTGGGGAAAAATAGCTGTCCCACCAAATGACAAAATATTTCTATGCACCTGTGAAAATTCCAAAATTGCTTTTTATCTTAGCCTTGCTTTTAAGGCATTGCCTTACCCACACACGACGGCCTGACTTGCAAGGGCTGGTTTTTAAAACTTACTACGGAGAAAACCCACAAAAACAATGGCTTCGTGCTTTGCCGGACGGTGGCTTTGATGTTGCTGGGCGGGGGAAGGGGCTGCGGTGGCCAGTTGCAAACTGGCCACAACTTGTAAACTTTATTACCATACATAAAATATTTTAAAAATGACTTTAGCCATTTATTTCTTAATTGGATTAATAATTGCCATATATGGCTCTTATGTCTTAAAATACCAACGTGCCACTCAATATTGGGGCAGGATTTTGGCAGGTGAGAAATCAATCGAAAAGATTGCAGAAGAAAGTTTATTAGCAAAAGGTTATGTTGATAGGAAACTGCTATCAAGCGAAGCTAGAGGGAAGAATGGTTTTCAGGAAGCTATTACACCACCTATTTTAGCAAACGCTGTATTTCTTCTTTTACTAGCTTGTATTTCTTTTCTTGTTTATGGAATAATAACTTTTTCATGGCTATATGGAATAATTACCTTTGTAGGTTTATTCTTTACAATGCAATTCTTTACTAGATTATATCCTCATCATTTTTCAGACTATTGGAAAAAGAAACTAATTCAATCTTTAAATCTTAGAAAAGCTAAATATGAAAATAATGGATATACTTCTAAGATGGAAGCAGTCTCTTATTTTAAGACACAATTAGAAAATGCACAGCATGATTGATGCATAATGCATTAACGCTAAACCAGTTGTAAACTGGCCACAACTGGAGGGCGTCCTCACGGCATGTTTTTCACGTGTGCTTTATTTCAGGTATGTTTGCGAAAAATCAATAAAAATGTCTAAAGAAGAAGCACTTGCTTTGATGGAAGAATCACAGGATTTAATTGGCAGGACGGTTGGCGGGCTAAAGATTTCCTTCGTCAACATACTCCCGATGCACATGCACCCAAAATCCGGTGAAATGATCAGGCACATGTACGAAGGTAACGACCACTGGACCCTAATGGGCGACGTAGCCGATTTCGAGGTTCACGCCTTCTTTGTCAGGCGATTCCTCGGTGATCCCTATTCCTTTACGAGCGTCCATAAAGCCCGGCATCGGGCCGATGTTTAATGCAATACTAAAAACGGCGTACTTGAAACCAGTTGTGGCCAGTTTGCAACTGGCCACCGCAGGCAAGAACGCAAACACCCACACGGCTTTCACCCGCCCCCGGAAGCCCATTCCTTCGGCGGGTATTCATAACCTTAAATACTGTACCTAATGGCCAGTAACTCTGAAACCGGGCACGCCAAGAACGTCGCCAATTTCCAAACCCTCGCCAGTTTTCGGGAAGTTTAATGCTTCAAAAATTATATCTCAAAAGGATTCAGTACGACCATTCATCACGCTGTTGTTTTTGCCAAGCGGCAGGGTCGGCTATCGGCTGGAAAGGCGGCTTGGTCTGTTGTTGGAGCATCTGTTTCAACAAAGCGAGTTGGTTGGCAGCAGGGGAAGGGGCTTGTTCAGTGGTCGAGGTTTCAGGCGTTTTTTGTACTGTTTTCATGATATGCATCGCTTCTAAAGATTTTTTCAACTGCTTCCATACGAGGCAGCTTCGCCTTGGCATTTTTCAGTTCATCAATGAGTTCGTCCAGTTCGCCCATCAACCATTCCCGGTCGGTTGGGGAAAGCTCATCCTGCCGGATGGCGATTTGAAGGCTGCTGACCAAATCTTCGGTGGCTGCTTTGAATGTGGCTGCCTTGGCTATGGATTTTGCTGACATAAGTAGCTGATATTTAGATGATTAGTTTTGGTTTTAGTCGAGCTTGTTCAAATCTTTTCGCAGGGCTATCAACAGGTCTAAAATTCTATCTATTTCTTCTTGAATGCTAACGCCCTTAGGCAATCCAAGGGACTTTTCGTCCAATTTGCCACTTGTAAGTAATTGAAGCCATTGTTTGTAAACAGTGATTTTTGCTAAGAGGAGTTCTCGTTTTGTCACAGTATGTTGGTTTTGCTGGTAAAAATAATCAATTTTTAATCATCAATAGCCAATTTTTTTTGGCAAAACCATCTGCACCACCCACGCCGCCCCCACCACCGTCAAGCACCCAATCGGGTTCAGCCAAATGAAGCCGAGGTCGTCTTTCCCATCCATTTTATCCCCGAAATAAATAGCCAAGACCACCGCCTCGGCGATGATGCCTGCGATGAAAACGGCGGTGCCGCCGATGCGTTTGAAGGCAAAAGCCACCACGAAAATGCCCAGGATGGTGCCGTAGAGCAGCGAGCCGATGATGTTGACGGCCTGGATGAGGTTTTCAAACAGCAGGATGATGGACGCAAAAAAGATGACCAGCGCCCCCCAGGCTATCGTCAGCCATTTTGAAACGCTGAGGTAGTGCCGGTCGGAGCCGCTTTTGAACATCGAGCGGCGGTAAACGTCCACCACGGTGGTGGTGGCGAGGGCACTGAGTTCGGAGGAGATGGACGACATGGCGGCGCAGAAAATCACTGCCAGCAGCAGGCCGATCATGCCCTTCGGCAGGTAGTTCACGATGAAGGTGATGAACACGTAGTCCTTGTCGTTCGGCTCTATTTTTTTGTGGTTTTCCCTGGCATAGTCCAACAGCAGGCCATCGACTTCGGAGCGCAGTTTCAGTTCCTGCTGGTTCAGGGCGATGACTTTGGTTTTGGCGGTTTCGATTTCCGATGGTTTTTCCTGTTGCAGCGCAGTCACCAGCCCCCGCACTTCGGTTTGTTTTTCCTGAAACACGGCGTCGTACCGTTTTTCCAGCGTGTCGAGTTGCGGCTTGAAGGTTTCGGACTTTTCCAACTGGCTGAGGTTCGCCCGGTTGTAGTGGATGGGCGGTTTCACGAACTGGAAGAAAATGAACACCGTCACGCCCGTGAACAGGATGAGGTACTGCATCGGGATTTTGATGAATCCATTGAACAGCAGCCCCAGCCTCCCCTCCCGCAGCGACCGCCCCGACAGGTAGCGCTGCACCTGCGACTGGTCGGTACCGAAATAGGAAAGGAACAAGAAAACCGATGCAATCAAGCCTGACCAGATGTTGTAGCGATTGGCGAGGTCCCACTTGAAATCCAGCGCCTTCATTTTGCCCATCTCCCTCGCCACGCCCACGCCGTCGGCGAGGGAGACCTCCTTCGGAAATTTGCTGACGATGATAAATCCGGTGATGATCATCCCAATCAGGATGACCAGCATTTGCTGTTTTTGCGTCACGGTCACAGCTTTCGTTCCCCCAAAAACCGTGTAAATAGTGACCACCAGGCCCATCAGGACGATGGTCAGTGGCAGGTTCCAGTCCATGATGCTGGACAGCACGATGCTCGGCGCAGCGATGGTGAAACCAGCCGCCATTCCCCTCGAAAACAAAAACAGGATGGCCGCCAGCGTGCGGGTTTTTAGGTCAAAACGCTGCTCCAAAAACTCGTAGGCGGTGTAAACATTGAGCCGGTAGTACATCGGCAGCACGAAAACGGCCAGGATGATGACGGCGATGGGCATCCCGAAGTAGAACTGTACGAAACGCATCCCGTCGTCGTAAGCCTGTCCCGGTGTGCTGAGGAATGTGATGGCGCTCGCCTGGGTAGACATGACGGACAGGCCGATGGTCCACCACCCCAACTCGCTGTCGCCATGCAGGTAGCTTTTCACGCTGCTGACGCTGCGGGTCTTCCACATGCCGTACACGATGATGCCGCCGAGCACGGCGAGCATTACAGTCCAGTCAATCCAGTGCATTGAAGGAGATGTTAGACATTAGATGTACTAATTTGTTAGGTTGTACCCGTAAATATGCTCAAAAACAAGTTTTTTTTTTGTCTTTGGAGCATAATTCGAGGGGAATAACCTAATCAATCAGTACAATTAGACAATAGACATCAGACCTGGGCTGTCTAAGATCTAATTGTACTGATTGATTAGGTTATTCCCCTCGAATTATGCTCCAAAGACAAAAAAAAAACTTGTTTTTGAGCATATTTACGGGTACAACCTAACAAATTAGTACATCTAATATCTATTGTCTCAAGTCTTAAAAAGTCAAAAATGCCGCCACCCCTGCGCCAGCAAGTCGTGTCGTTTGCCACTTTCCGTGTGAAGTTTGATGCCCTCGCTGGCCTCCGTGATTTCGCCCATGATGTAGATATCGGGTAGCAGGCGCACTTTTTCAAGGTCCTTCGGGTCAATGGTAAAAAGCAGTTCGTAGTCTTCGCCGCCGTTGAGGGCGCAGGTGAGCGGGTCGAGTTTGAATTTCAGCGCCAGCAGTTTCGTGTCGTTTTGCATCGGTACACCCGATTCTTCGATGATGGCACCTACCCCCGATTGCTTGCAGATGTGCATCAGGTCGGAGGAAATGCCGTCCGACACGTCCATCATGGCTGTCGGGACGAGTTTGGCTTTTTCAAAAATCTCAATCATTTCCTTGCGGGCCTCCGGTTTCAGGAAGCGCCCGATGATGTACTGCTGCTCCTCCAAGTCGGGTTGGATGTCGGGGCTGGAGAGGTAAAGTTGCTTCTCCCGCTCCAGGATTTGCAGGCCGAGGTAGGCTGCGCCGAGGTCGCCAGTGACGCAGAGCAGGTCGCCGGGCCTGGCACCGCTGCGATAAGTCAGCTTGCCCTGCTCGCCCTGCCCGATGGCAGTGACGCTGATAATCAGGCCCTTCTGCGAGCTGGTCGTGTCGCCGCCCACGAGGTCCACGCCGTAATTTTTGCAGGCAGCATGGATGCCGTCGTACAATTCGTCCAGCCCTTCCACGCTGAAACGGTTGGAGACGGCGATGGACACCGTCACCTGCTTTGGCCGGGCGTTCATGGCGTAGATGTCGGAGAGGTTCACCACCACCGCCTTGTAGCCGAGGTGCTTCAGCGGGCAGTACATCAGGTCGAAGTGGACGCCCTCCACCAGCAAATCGGTGGAAACGACGGTCAGGAAGCCCGTGTTGTCAATCACGGCAGCATCGTCGCCTATGCCGTTGTGGCTCTTTTCTTTCTGTATTTCAAAGTTTTTGGTCAAATGCTCAATGAGGCCAAACTCGCCGAGCGAGGCGATTTCCGTGCGTCCGAGGTCTTGTTTTTCCATGTGAAAAGTGGGTTTTGAAAACGGGGCGAAGGTAGGATTTTTGGGTGGGATGCGGTGGGGTGATGCTTGTCAGTACGCTGGGAAAGCACTAACAACATTTGAACTGTTTTACAAATAACTGACGGTAAGCGAATTAGAAAACGGGGTGGTGGAAACATTGGCCACATCCACTTTTTGCGTCAACCACTTGAGGCTTCGCTTGAGTTGCCTTCTGAAAACTTCTTCGTCTGCCACACTGCGGTATTTCTGCTGTTTGCTTATCGGTGCGTCTTGTTCCAGCCATAGTACGAGGTGAAGCTGTTTTCTCTTATTCCTCAAAACTTCGAGGTAGGCGTTCCAAGCCGTTGCTTGATGGGGGTAGTTCCTTGCAGCGCCTACGATGACCGCGATGGCATCTCGCATTTTTCTTGCGATTTCCAGCCAAAGCGGGTCGTCCCCGCCCACCATTCTTGGTTTGTTCTCAATCCGGTATCCCCGAAAGTTTTTCACTTCAATCAGCACCAACGTATTCTTTTCGAAAATGCCCGAAAAATCAACCCCTTTTGTTCCCTGGACAGCTTCTTGGGCTTGCTTGAAATCGGTTTCATCGTCAAATTTCAGCAAATGCTCCCAATGCATATCGTTGAAGACGAACTGCAAATTGCTTTCTTGAAGGGTCATGTCTATTGTTTGAGTGAATCCCGTTGTAGTTGTTCCCGTTTTTCGTGAAACTGCAGGTGCCCTTCCATGATGGCATCGTAGGGCAGGTCGTACATAGTTTCGCCCGACTCGACAACTGTGCCGTTTTCGCCTTTCATAAGCGTGAAAAACTTCATCGGTGGCACTTGCTGCTTTTCTTTTTTCATGGCATAGGCATATTCCACGGACAAGGAAAGTTCGTAGGGCAAAAGGTAATCGTGGGTGGCAATGAAGATTTGGCAACCAGCATTGGCCAAAGTCAGCAGGAACTGGGCGACGGGCTTGATGTATTTGGGGTTGAGGCCGGCCTCGGGTTCGTCCCAGATTAAAATTGAACCGGGATGAATTGCTCCATTCATAGTTAGCTGAATGAGTTGGGCAAGTTTGTTTATTCCTGTCGCAACCAATGGTGCTTCAAATCCTTCGCCTCCATTTCCATTCGATGGGTTAGAATAAATAATGAATTTTCTTCCGTCAAATTGTACTTGAATATGGACAGCATCTTCAATTTCTGAAATTAACTGATTTGCCTTTTCAGCCTTTTTTCCTTTTGGAATTGGGCGACTTAGCGATTTTGATAGAAAAAAGTAGGTGGGGTCAAAGGCGTTGACATAATTTTCGTACAAATCAGCAAAGCCTTCAAACCAAGAAATCATTTCCTGAGAAGGGATGAAAACACTCTGGTGTTTAAAGCCAAAATCTTCATCAACAGGCCTAAATTCATACCTGCTCCTACCAATATTCAGTTTAAGGGTTCGCTGGTTAATTGTGGTTTTGATTGTTGCAGAGTCATTTAAGTCATTCGATGTTGCCTCCTTTTTAATCAGTTGGCCAGGTTCTGTTATTGTTGAAGGGTAATAGTGCTTGACAAGCGTTTCCGAAATGTTGAAATGATAATCAATGAAAGAATCAGGACTGGCAAGTTCCGCCTTTAATTCAGGTATTTTGCTTTCATATTGTTCATCTACCCGCTCTAAAATCCTTTGGTTTGTACTTAGGTACAACACCTTCAACAAATGCGTCTTCCCCGTCCCATTCTCCCCAATGAACACGTTGATGCCGGGCGAAAAATCCATCTCCACCTTGCCAAAGCAGGTGAAATTTTCCAGTTCCAGCCGCTTGATTTTGTTTGCAAATGCGTCAGTCATAGATTGACAAGTTAAGCCGCAATGTTACTAAAAACTGGCTTGAGAATCCGGCTTTGGTAATCTTTCGGGCTTGTGGACGGGCGTTTTTGCTAAAAATGCACTGCTCAACGACCAAAGCGCTCCCAATTTTTTTTTGGCAACAACCCCTGCATTTTCAACAAAGAACAATTGCCGCAAAACGGGCGGCAACCTGGAACGGTTGCCCAAATACAATTACGAGACGGGCTTCAACCCGAATGGTTGGGGAGCAGATACCATTACCATCTAACACATGAGCAGGCACGGCAACTCCATCCAGAATCCTAATCTGCACCATTTGTACGAAATCAGGGACACAACCGACAATGACGTGTTCAAGTACGGGATTACGGACGACCCGATTGGAAACGATGGGATGTCCAATCCCGACCTCGGTCGGGAAGCACCCCGCTGGCATCGGGCCTTCCTCCCCAATCAACAACGTCACCATTTGGCGGAAATGATAACTGGTTCACTGCTTCTGAAAGCTTCCGGTTCCCAATACCTTCCCGCCCTGGTCAGCAATCCGGTAAAAATAGTTTCCCACTGCCAGCTTCGACACGTCCACGGATTCCGTACCGGAAAGGGTCTTGCTCAAAACGACCGTTCCGTTTGTGCCGATTATCTGAAGGGCATAGTCACCGGGCATAATATGCTTCCCGTCGAAATATACGGCTTCCGTCGTTGGGTTCGGGAAGAGCGTCCATGCAGGCGCTGAGGGGTTCGGGCTGCCCACGCCAGTCGTTGGCCCGATGTTTTTGTAAACTGCCTGGGTAGCCTGCGACTGGGCATTGTCGAGCGTCACCACGGCGATAGGCTCCTTGGCCACGTTGTTGTAAAAATGATAGGCTACGGTGGTATCTACGCCTAAACCCGATGCCAAGCCCGTTTGAATTGCCACATCCGTTATGTCCAGCCAGCCAAGTGGCGGCACTTTGGCATCTAAGCGGGATTCCCGGTATTCGGTGCGTTTGGCTCGCAGCACGTCGAAGTTCCCGTTGGGGATGGTCAGTGTCCCCCAGGCGTCCACTACTTCAAGCGTGTTCCAGGCAACCCGAAAGCGCAGGGAGTCGGGCGTGACGGGCAAACTTTGCAGGAAGGCAGCCGGAAATTCTGTTGGATGAAGTCGCAACAGCATGCCCTGGGACTGTTGGTTGATGTCAAAAAAAGCTAATGGCGCCTTTCGTTCGATGTGGGGCGGGGTAAATACATTTAGCAGCGTCATGCCAATACCGGCGGGGTCAGGCCCAAGCGTGGCCAGCCGTTCAAAATTGGTCGTGGTCACGTTGAAGTAGGCTTCGGTGCCGTCATCAAAGGCCACGAACAGGTCAGCGGCAGGAAAGCTCGAACTGGCACTGCCTTCAGTAGCGGCTTTGTACACGATTTGCTGTGTGAGGTCGGCCTGGAGGCTGCTAAAATCCCAAGCCTGGTTTCCGCCAGGCGGTGTCAGTGCGTTGATGCCGCCGGGCGAGTGGTCGGTTGCAAGGCGGAGGGTGTCGCCCAATGCCGGGAAGGTGGCATTGGTGACGGTAATCTGTGCGCCAAGCCATGCGTGGCATAGCAACAAAATAAACAAGGGTAGTATTTTTTTCATGTCCGAAACGATTTTTGCCAAAGGTAGGGAAATTGGGAACCCCAGTCAGGAAATTCATCCACAGGAACTTAGACGGGGGTGAAGCATGAAAAGGGAACAGCGCTGCGTAGCGGGCCTCCCCATCCCCCCCCCTCCGCTTCCCGAACAACAAGCCATCGTGGACCAAGTGGAGCGGCGGCTGGGTTTGGTGGGGCTGTTGGAGTCGGAGGCAGCAGGTGGTAATAATTGGCGCCCAACTGCCATTGGACACGGTCGAAATCGAGGGCGAGGCGAAGGCAATCGGTAGAAAGGGAAGTACAACCTGTTTCGTGTTGGTGTTTTTTTGTGAGCAGGGTTCAATACCTGTCAATCACCCCATCCTCGTTATCGTCGTAGCTGTAATAATCTGCAAAACCATCGCCGTTATTATCGGCGCCCCAGGTGTCGAACACGTTGTTTTTATTCATGTCCCATCCCCAGGTTTCCACCCGGTTATCGCCGTTCATGTCCCAACCCCAAAAGTCGGTGTAGCCATCCTCGTTGGTGTCGTAGCACCAGATTTTCCCGTTCGGTTGTGAGTAATCGAACGACAGGTATTGGTTGGTGCGGCCATTGAGGTCGGTATCGAAATACCGGGTATCGATGACCCCGTCACCGTTATTGTCTGTATCCCAATAGCGGGTGTCCTGGTAGCCATCGCCGTTGGTGTCCATCATCAGGCTGGTTTGGGTAGTCTGGGTGGCAGGTTGGGTAAGTGCTACGGGCAGGCTCGTTGGTTCCACGACCGGCTGAACGGGTTGCGTATTTTCAATCGAGGCCGGTTGTTCGACAGGCACGTTGGTTTGGCCGCCTGCCGGAACCGCACTTTCCATCAGTTCTATTTCAGCGATATTCGGCAGCACCAGCTTTTTGGGCTTCATGCCGGTGTAAATGGCGTAAGCGAAGAATGCCACGATGGCCGCTAATCCAAGTTTTAGGATGACGGAATTGCTGGAAGGTTCGGTGCTCATTGCAGATTTGTTTTACGTGAAAAACTGTTGGCAATGTAAGGAATTCCTTTGTTTTTCAAGGCGCTTTGCTGACTTTAGTTTCGCACCAGCACCCATTTCCGTGCGAGTACCTGCTGCCCTGCCACCAATTTCACCACATACCAGCCGGCCGGAACCCGGAAATCAAAGGCTCGCTCGTGCGTCCCTGGCACATGGAAAGTTTCGGGTAAAAGCGTGGTTCTTTGCCCGCCCTGTCCGAGCAGTTCAATTTTCACCTCTGCTGCATTTTTCAACGCATATCGCACGGTGAGTGGGGAACCACCGGGATTGGGGAAAAGCGCCAAAGCCGTTACCATGGTGGCCGGGTCTGCGGTGCCCGATACCGGGTTGGCTTCCACTGCCCCGATGGAGGGCGGGTTGGCGAAGCCCTGCCCGTAATAATCCAACTGCGGCTCGCTGAACGGGAAACCCGCACCGGCAGCGGGGCTGTTCGGCGGGATGTGGAAGTCGTAGCTCCCGGCATCGGCCAGCATCGGGTCTTCGTTGATAATGCCGTTCACGTCCGTCACCGGGATACTGGGGCCGCCCCAGTTGGGGTCGTCAGTGTTGTACCAGAGGTTGTTGGAGAAGGTGAATGTTTCCGGGCGGGTGTTCGGGCCAATGTTGGTTTCGGTGCTCAGGTTGTTGCCCAGCACGACGATGTTGTTGCGGAAGGTGTTGTCTCCGCATTCGATGAAGCGGTCGGGGTCCACGGTTTCCTGCAAAATGCGGATGACCCAGTTCTCCGGCTGGAAAATCGTGTTGTTCACCACCTCCACGTTCACCGAGCCGACGTAGGCAATCGGTGCCCACGAGCCGACGATGACGTTGGAATACACCTGGATATTGGCGGCTTCAAAGTGCGCCGTGTCGGGCCGGAAAAACTGCAAGCCCGTGCTGCCGCCGAGGTTGAGGGTACGCTGCCCACCGTCAAGGAAAAAGTTGGCTTCGATGCGGATATGCTCTGTGCCGCCCTTTGCCTGGATGCAATTGGAGCCGAGGTTTTCAAAATAATTGTCTTTGAAAACCCCGTGATGGCAACCCACCATGTCGATGCCGCTGCCGCCTTCGGCCCCGTTCAGGATGGTGCAGTTGCGCACTTCAAAATAATCCAGCCCGGAAAGTTTCAACAGGTCGTTGTTGCCGGTGGCGGCCATGTCCCGGAAGGTGCAGTTTTCAAAAATGACGTGGTGCGCCGGGGTATCGTAGCTGCCGCCGTCGTCCGTGTTCACACCGTTGCCCGCCTGGTGCTGGAAAATCAGCCCGCTGATGTGCAGGTATGCCGGGTCGCTGAACTGGATGGCGTTGTTGCCGCCTTCGATGATGGCTTCTTCGCCCGGCGCATTTTGGATGAAAATCCAGGCATCGGGTGTGCCTTGCAGGTCGGCGACGTACTGACCGCCAGCGTGTGTGCCTGCGTGGAAGAGGATGGTGTCGCCGGGCTGGGCATCTGCGGCCGCTTGCTCGAAGGTGGCGTAGGGATGGCCGGGGCCAATGTGGAGGGTGGTCGCTTGAGCGGTGAGGGCGCAGAACGCCAGCAAGGAAAGTGTGGCAAATATTTTCATGGGCTAAAGATAACAAGTGTTGCTGATTGATTCAGCCTTGCCAGGACACGGTTTTTTCTCCTACCTTTGGCCGACGCACCCTGGCGCATACAGCCTGAACAATGTAGCACGGCACGGGAACCAAACCCGCCTGAAAATGTCGTGCCACACTAAAGCGCTGATTTATGAAGTCTGTCCGACCAACTTTAACACTGCTGACCCTGCTGGCCTGCCTGCCCGTTTTTTCCCAAAACAACATGCTGGATGCCGTGCGCCTCGGCGGTGAAGTCATCTTCGACGGCCGGGTGGACGAACCCGCCTGGAACGCCGTGCCGCCCACCGTGTTCCAACAACAAATGCCGAGCTTTGGTCACCCGCCCAGCGAACTTTCAGAAGTTTTTCTGGCCTACGACGATACCTACCTCTACATGGCCGGACGCCTGTACCTCAGCGACAGTTCGTTCTACCGGGGCACCACTTTCAAGCGGGACGCCATCGAAGGAGCTTCCGACTTCTTCGGCCTCATCATCGACAGCTACAACGACAACGAAAATGCGCTCAGTTTTTTCACCACCCCCACCGGCCTGCGCTGGGACGGCACGGTGTCCAACGACGCGCAATCATTCGAGACCAGCATCAGCATCGACTGGAACACCTTCTGGGACGTCGCTACCATGCGAACCCCCTGGGGCTGGAGCACCGAAATGCGCATCCCGTGGACGAGCCTGCGCTTCCAGGGCAAGGATGGCGAAACCATCATGGGCATCATGATGTGGTGGTACATCGCCGCCAAAAACGAAACGGACATGTTCCCGCTCGTGCCGCTCAACTGGGGGCAGATGGGTGCCTGGAAACCATCGCAAATGCAGAAATACCGCTTCCGGGGGCTGCAAAACCGCAGGCCGCTTTACCTCACGCCTTACGCGTTGGGAGGCTTTCAGCAAACCAGCGAACTGAACCCGGACGGCACGGCCTGGCACACCGAAAACGACCCGAAAATCGAGGCGGGCCTCGACCTCAAGTACAGCATCACGAGCAATATCACGCTCGACCTCACGGCCAACACCGACTTCGCTCAGGTGGAGGTGGACGACGAGCAGGTGAACCTGACCCGTTTCGACCTTTTTTTGCCGGAGAAACGGCAGTTTTTCCTCGAACGGGCGAGCATCTTCGACTTCCAGTTCGAGAATTTCAACCGCCTTTTTTACAGCCGCCAAATCGGCATCTACGACGAGGAGCAGGTACGCATCTTCAGTGGGGCGAGGCTCCAGGGCCGCATGGGGAAACACGACCTCGGCTTCCTGACCATGCAGACGGCATCGCCCGCCGACAGCCTGCAATCCGAAAACTTCTCGCTGCTGCGGGTGCGGAGGCAGGCGTTCAACCCGTTCAGCTACCTCGGCGCCATGGCCACCAGCCGCACGGATTTCAACGGGAACTACAACACCACCTACGGCCTCGATGCCACGGTACGGGTCACCGGCGACGAATACTTAGCCGCCAAATGGGCACAATCATTTGAAAATCAGCAAACTAACGAACCGCTATCGCTCACCCCGGCCCGCATTTTTTTGAACTGGGAGCGGCGGCGCTACGACGGGTTTGCCTACATCCTGGCCTACTCCCGTGCGGGCAAGGACTGGTCGCCCGGCATGGGCTTCGAGGAGCGGGAAGACTTCAACAGCGGGCGTGCCGACCTGAGCTACGGCTGGCTGATGGGCGAAAAATCGAAGCTGCTGCGCTTCCGGGTTTTCCAAAAAGCCCTCGTCGTGCGGAATTTCATCTCTGAAAAAACAGAGACCGCAGCCCTCGAAACGGGGTTTGAGTTGGAGAGCAAAACCGGCTGGTTCGCCAATGTGTCCGTCCGCCCGGCAAAGGAGTACGTGCCGGAAGCGTTCGAGTTGGGCCAAACCGAGGTGCCGGTGGGCGAGTATGAATTCACGCAGGCTGCCGCCATCTTTGCTTCGCCTTTCAGCGGACGGGTAGGCATCATGGGCGAGGTGAAGGCGGGCAGTTTTTACGATGGAAACTTGGTGTCAGCAGCGCTCACGCCTCGCTGGAACGTGTCGCCGCACCTCAACCTGGAGGGTTTCTACCAGTACAGCCGGGCTGATTTTTCGGAACGAAGGCAGACCTTCATCGCCCACATCGGCAAGCTGAAAGCGGAGTACCTGCTGAACACGAAGTTCAGCGTGGCGGCCTTCCTGCAATACAACAGCGACGAGGAGGTTTTCATCGAAAACGTGCGGCTGCGCTACAATCCCCGCGAGGGCAACGACCTCTACATCGTCTTCAACGACCTCATCAATGGCAACCGAACGAGGGAAATCCCGCACCTGCCTTTCAGCGACAGCCGGGCGGTGGTGGTGAAGTACACGTACACCTTCGTGCTCTAAGATTGATTCATGGTTTCACGGTTTCATTGTTTCATTGTCCCGACAACCATGAAACCGTGAAACCATGAAACCATGAAACCGTGAAACCATGAAACCATGAAACCGTGAAACCATGAAACCGTGAAACCGTGAAACCATGAGTTAATCACCCCGGATCTTTGCCGCCGGAGAGAAAATCCTGGTATTCCTTCAGTTTGTCTAATTCGCCGTTGGCGGCCAGGGCTGCCTGCTCCGGCCAGGTGGAGGGGTCGTGTATGCGGTAGCGCTCGCCAGCATTGAGCAGGATGTTGCGGAGTTGGTCCAGGGAAGCATTGCCGAGGTCACGCAGGCTGAGAATGCCTGCACTGTTGAGCAGTTTTTCGATTTTCGGGCCGATGCCTTCCACTATTTTCAGGTCATCGGGGCCGGAGGAAACGGCAGCCGGGGCAGGGTCGGAAGTGCCGCCCGCCTGGGCCAGCAGCGTGGCCTGCCCCACCCAGTTGTCCCGCTCGATGCGGCCTGGGAAAAACTCGATGGCCGTGGTTACTTTTTCAATGAAATCAGGGCGAAATTGGCTGATTTGCCCGAAGGTGTAAATGCCGAGGCTGTTGAGTTTCTTTTCGAGGAAGGAGCCAATGCCTTTGATTTTGGTCAAATCGTTTTTCTGGTCGGCGGTGGCTGCCGGGATGGTGGTGCCAATGGCCGCCAGCACCTCGTCCTTGGCATCGGAAGGGGAAATTTCGCCGCTGGTTAGGGCTTCTTTGTCGCCGGAGCGGCGGGCAGCTTCCAGCCCCGGCTCGGCCATCAGGATGGCAACGGCATCTGTTGATTTCAGGTCGGTCAGTTCGGCCCGCAGGGAATCGTTTTCATCCACCAAAGCGCCTATTTTGGCTTCGAGCGAACCCAGCCGGTTGGACGAGTCGGCGTAATATTTCAGCATGGCCAGCAGTTCGTCGTCCTCCTTCCTCGCTGCCGCCCGCAGGGCGTCGTTTTCGGCAATGAGCTGCCCGATTTTCTCTTCCAGCGAGCCGAGCCGGTCGAGCGTGGCGCTGTACGAGGACTGAATCTGGGTAGTCATATTTTCATTTCCAACACCTTGTGCCAACAGTTCATTGCTGGTTTTCAACTCGAGAATCTGGTTGTTCAAATCCTCGATGGCCGCCTGATAATCATGGGACGAGGCATGGAGCCGCACGGTTTCTTCCAGCGACTGGTCGAGGTCGGACTGCCACTTGGCCCGGTCTTCCTGGAAGGCGTTGAAGCGTTCCAGCGCTTCGGCTGCTTCTCGCCGGGCCTTCACCACGTCGGCATCTTTGAGTTCGAGTTGTTCCCGCACGGCGCTCAACTCCAACGCCAGGTCAGCGTGGCTTTTCTTCCATTTTTCAGCTTCCTTCTGGTAGCGTTTGGCCAGTCCGCTCCAGAGAATCCAGGCAACGAGGAAGCCAATGAGAAATGCAACCAGCATCGAAATCAGGAACATGATGCTGTCGGGGTGGCCAAGCGAGTCAAAGAGATTTTCCATTTTTTTACGGTGGACGGTTGACGGTGGACGGTTGACGGCGGGTGCCGGATACTGCCCGTCCACCGTCCATCGTCAACCGTCCACCGTTATTTCAAAGGTTTTTCATCTAATTTAAAATTCACCCGGCGGTTTTTCTGCCGGCCCTCCGGGTTGTCCTTGCCTTCGGGGGTGGAGTTGGGGAAAATGGGCTTCTGCTCGCCCTCGGACGACGTGACGATTTCAGCTTTCACCCCCAGTTCCCGGAAGTACTCGGCGGCGTTTTTTGCCCGGCGCAGGCCCAGGCTGAGGTTGGCTTTTTCCAAACCGATGCTGTCGGTGTGGCCGGTGATGGTCAGCAATATCTTGGGGTTTGCACCGAGGAAAATTTTCACGGAATCGGCGTAGGCGATGCACTGCTCGCCGGGCTTGAACTCGTCGGAGCCGAACGCAAAATTGGCATCCGAAAACGTGTTGTCCTTGAAACTGTATGCTGGTTTATCGTAACCGTCCGGTCTGGGCGAGTAGAGCAAAAACGAGATGGGTTCTTCGACGGCCGTGTTTTTAACCAATTGATGATCAATGGAAAAGCGTTTTTCATCCACGCCCATTTTGACCAGAAGTTGCTCCACTGCTGCCGCCCGTGCTATGCCGATATTTTCAAAAATGCCACTTTTTGCTGTTTTTTCGCTGTCGAGGTAGCGGCCCGCCAGCGTGATGTTTTTGTCGGGGTTTGCCTTGAGGTATTCGGCCACTTTTGCCAGAAAATCCTGGTTGTTCAGCGTCAGGTCCGGCTGGATGGCGTTGGTCGGGAAAGCGAACTGCTCGTAGCCTTGCAGGATGGCCTGGTCGCCGTCTTTCAACGAAAGCGTCAGGGGCCGGGTGGAAAGTACCTGTGCAGGCTCATCGCCGCAGTGGTGGCGCAGTTCGCAGACGAAATACCAACGTGCCGGAATGACGTAGGCAAGCAAAAACAGGAAGCCGATGATGAATAATCTCATTGATGCTGATTATTGGTTGCCGGTTGTTTCCCGGAAAATGTTCGCGAAAAACAATTGTTGACCGCCATTTTTTAACGTCCAAATGTATGTAATTCAGTTGATTACGCAAAATTCTGAGATGGAAGCCCGTCGAACGAAAAAGCGCTTAAAAAAAATGAAAGCCGGGATTCCTAAATCCAAATTATCGGCTATCTTTGCGCTCCTTTAAAAAAAGTTCTTTAAAAATGGACGCTTTAGCGCACTTCACAATCCCCGTTTCGGGATTGAACAATGGTCTTCACGAATACGATTTCAGTATCGACCGGACGTTTTTCGAGTGCTTCCCCGAGTCGCTGGTGGAGGATGGCAGCGTGGCGGTGCATTTCAGTTTCGACAAAAGCCCCGACCTGTACGTGATGACCTTCGAAATCGAAGGCACCGTGAAAGCCATCTGCGACCGCTGTCTGGAAGCGTTCGACCTGCCCATCGAAGACACCCAGGTTTTGCTGGTGAAATTCGATGAAAAAGAATTGGAGGATGCCGAAATCAATTACATCCTGAAGGAAACACCAAAGATGAACGTCGCCCGGTACATCTACGAATTTATCAACCTGGCTGTACCGCTGACGAAGACGCACGATGAGGCCGGGGAAGAATGCGACCCTGGAATGTTGAAATTCCTGACAAAAGAAGACGAGGATGCACCCAAAGAGTCACCCGCTTCCGGCTCCATTTGGGACGCTTTGAGGGGTTTAAACAACGAAAATTGAATTTACCAGACTTTAGATGGTAGATGTCAGACTTTAGAAATGAACAAAAAAATCCTGAAGTCCAATATCTAAAGTCTATCGTCTCCAAATATTACTACGATGCCAAATCCTAGAAATAAACATTCGAAGCAAAGGACCCGCACCCGCCGTGCGCACCACCGCGCTGCCATGCCGACCATTGCCAAGTGCCAGGTGACGGGGGAAAACCACGTTTACCACCACGCCTACTACGACGATGAGGGCAACATGCGCTACAAAGGCAAAGTGCTTGTAAAAGCGAAGGAAGACGTGAGGTAGTCCCGTTCTCAAACACCAGCGTGATGCATCTAAAATCTTCAAAGCTCCCATTCATCGAAAGCTGGATGTGGGGCTTTCTCTGTTTTTGGCCGATAGCCTTGCTGTGTTCCTGCGGGCAGGGGAAGCAGGCGTTGGCCATCAAAAATACTGAATCTGTGAAAAAAATCATCTCCACCAGCCATGCGCCCGGTGCCATCGGGCCTTACAATCAGGCGGTCGTGCACAACGGCGTGTTGTACGTTTCCGGCCAGATTGCCCTCAACCCTGCCACCGGCGAACTCGTGCTGGGCAGCATCGAAATTGAAACCCACCAGGTGTTGAAAAACATCGGCGGCATCCTCGAAGCAGCTGGCAGTTCCTACCGGGAGGTGCTGAAAGCCTCCGTTTTTGTGAAAGACATGAACGATTTCAGCCGTATCAATGCCGTGTACGCCGAGTATTTCCAGCCGGAATGGGCACCGGCGAGGGAAACGGTAGAGGTGGCGAATTTGCCCAAATTTGTCAACATCGAAATCTCCGTCATAGCGGCGGTGAAATGAGCGCAGCCGACCTGTTCAGCGGTTTGGGGGTCAGCCTGATTCTGCTGGCGTACCTCGGTTCGTCGCTCAACAAGCTGAACAACTCCAGCGTAATTTACTGGCTGCTCAACCTGGCGGGCGGCATTTCGGCGGCCACCGGAGCGGCACTGATGGAGTCCATCCCGTTCCTAATTTTGGAAGCCACCTGGACAGTTACCAGTGTTTTCGGGTTGGTGAAATGCCTGAAAAAAAACGCAGCAACCAGCAGCAGATAAAAACAGTTGAAATGAAAAAAACAGTCCTCTCCTGCATCCAACCCACCGGCGACATGCACTACGGCAACTACTTTGGGGCCGTGAAGAACTGGGTGGATTTGCAGGAAAAATACGATTGCTTCTACGGGGTGGTGAACTACCACGCCATGACCATGCCGTTCAACCCCGCCAAGTTGCGGGAAGCCACCTGGGAATTCACCATCAACCTGCTGGCGGTGGGCATCCGATCGGAGTGCATTTTCATCCAGTCGCTCGTGCCGGAGCATGTGGAACTGGGCTGGATTTTCAACTGCTTCGCTTCCTTCGGCAATGTGTCGAGAATGACACAGTTCAAGGACAAAAGCACCCAGAGCGAGGAGAAAGCAGACGGCTTCATCTCCGTCGGGTTGTTCGACTACCCGGTGTTGCAGGCGGCGGATATTTTGATTTACAAGGCCGACTACGTGCCAGTCGGCAAAGACCAGGAGCAGCACCTCGAACTCAGCCGCAACATTGCGCAGCGCTTCAACTCACAGGTGGGCAAGGAATATTTTGTGCTGCCGGAGCCGCTCTACACCGAAACGCCCAGCATCAAATCCACCGCCGACCCCTCCAAAAAAATGAGCAAAAGTGCCGGGGAGAAGCATTACATCAACGTTTTTGCCGAAGATGCCGTGTTGCGCAAGCAAATCAAATCGGCCGTGACCGACACCGGCGACACCCCGGCAGGTGAAATGAGCGCCGGTGTGGCAAACCTCTTCGAGTTGCTCAAAGCCTGCGGCAAGCTGGAAGCCCACGCCTCCCTGATGGCCGACTATCAGGCCGGTACGCTCAAATATGCCCCGCTCAAGGAGGTTGTCGCCGATGCGCTGGCCGAAAAAAGCGCCATTTTCCGGGCAAAAAAAGCCGAACTCAACGCCAACAAAAAAGCCGTGAAGGAGCAAATCAGGGAATCATCCGCCCACATCCGCCTACGGGCGC
>JACRAN010000310.1 GCA_016234735.1 Bacteroidota bacterium
ACGGGAAGCACTGCCAGGATGAAGACCACAGCCATGCACCCTCTCAAAACTTTCCACCGGAGCGTGGCGGCTTTGAACGCCTTCAAAAGATTGAAAATGCTGCCGAAGCATAAAATGAGAACAAAGATGCCTTTGACAACCTGGGCTGCCATGAGTTCGAGGTCGGTTACGGTCAGGAAAATGTTCGCCATCAGGCTCTTTTGGAAATTGGAAATTGGAAATTTCCAATTTCCCTAATTGTTCCTCGGTCGCTGCAACGACCAGGGAGTCCAAGATTTGCGCAGCTTTTTCCTGTCCCAATACCAAACCACCTGCTGGTAAGGCCGCCACAAATAATCCAGCGGGACAACCAGAAAGTGGACCAGCCTTGAAAAGGGAATGAGCAAAACAGTGAGATAAGCCCCCACGATGTGGAATTTGACAATCCAGGGCAGGGCGCTGACAGCCGACACGTCGGGCTGCAAAGCATAAATGGACCACAAATAAGGTGTCAGCACCGAAGAAAACCAGGACGACCCCCAGCGGAAATTGTAGGCTACCCACAGCCCGCTGACGACCTGCAGCAGCAGCAGCAGCAGAATGGCGTAGTCCATTTTGCTGGTGACCACCGAAATCCGGGGATGCGTCAGCCTCCGGTAAACTAAGTTGACCAGCCCGATGAGCACGGCGATGGCAAATATGAAAGCGGTCACTTCCAGCACTATCAGTCGCGCCGGGTGGCTGTTCCATGCCAGTACGCCCCTCGGTATCAGGAAGGCGGTCAGGTGCCCAAAAAACAGGAATAGGATGCCAATATGAAAAGGCACCGACCCCCAAAACAACTGACTGCCTTCCAGGAACTGCGACGACAGCGATGAAAATTTGAACTTGGTGGAAGTGTACCGCCAGATTGACCCTACCACAAAAACGAGCAACGCCATGTAGGGCAGGGCAATCAGGAGGAAATTATTGAGGGCATTGAAAAAATTTTGCATGGTGTTCAGGTTTGAAAGTTATTATTGGCTATTGGCTGTTAGCCTTCGAGCACAGCTTCGATATGGATGTTTTTGAGAAAATCGGAGGTCTTTTCCACCGGCTCTTTTTCTTCGATGCCAAAGTCTGCTTTCAACATCGCGTACAGCGCTTCCAAAAGTTTCTGATAAATGGTGTAATGGGCGTCGGGCCGCTCGATGATGGTTTTGTGCTGTTTTTGGTAAAACTTGTCCTTCAGCTCGATTTGCTCCGGCTCGAACCCCCGTATCATCCTTTTCAAAGCAGGTGCGATAATTTTTTTAGCAAGCTCCTCCACGATGGCGGCATCTTCCATTTTCGGCAAAAGCCGCAGCACGTTCGCCAGGTGGTCGGACAGCTCGACGCCGCAATCATTCTGCACTTCCCGGTGTTCCCGGTTCAGGTTCACCAGCAGTTCGCCCCGCTTGTAGTCGTCGCCGAACAGCACGTAGCCCAGGTCGAGCGTAGTCACTGCCTGCACGTCGAAGGAGCGCAGGAACAGTTCCTGCTGGTGCGGAAAAGTGGCGTTCGACATGTGCGCCGTGAAAGGCTGGAGCAGCTTTCCAGCCTCCAGGCAATGCTCCTCCAAAAACTGCTGGGCTTCTTCCGCTTTGCCAGCGTAGCCTGCCTGCGGGTAGTCGAACAGGGCAGCCAAAAGTTTGTATTGCGCTATGGTCTTTTTCATTTTAAATTTTTCATTTTAAATTCAGACAGACCTGTTAGCACTTCGAGTGCTAACAGGCCTGTACTAACAAATTTTCAAAGTCCTCTTTCCGCATTTTCCTTGAACCCAAACCCGATGCTGCCCTTCGTGTCGCCGGTGAACTCCAGCATTTCGATAGCCTGCTCGCGGTGGGCAGGCGGAATCACGAAGCGGTCGTCGAATTTTGCCAGCGAAGTCAGCTTGTAAATGGCATCGGCGGTTTCGGCGTCCATGCCGGCTTCCCGGAGGGCGGTTTCCACTTTTTCCGGGGCGATGTCGCCGACGGTGATGCCCCTTCTGTGAATCCTCACCGCCATCAGCTTTTTCAACACAAGCTTGACCTTTTCTTCATCGCCTGCGGCAAACAGGTTCGCCATGTATTTCAGCGGGAAACGGGCCTGGTCAATCGTTCCCCAGAGGTCTTCCGTGCTGGTGTCGTAGAGCCAAGTGTCGTTCCAGAATTTCGCAATCGGATCCATTTTTTCGCCCTGCGAAGTATCCTGCTTGCTCAACGATGCCATGACGGGAAGGAGCGGCGGCACATAGAACAACATCGGCAGCGTCCGGAACTCGGCGTGCAGCGGCAGCGCCATTCCCCATTCTTTTACAAACCTATAGGTGGGCGAATCCTGGGCAGCCTTGATGGTAGAGTCGGCAACGCCATTTTCTTTTGCCGCCTCGATGACACCGGGGTCGAAGGGGTCGAGCAGCATGTTCAACTGGCGGTCAACGAGGCTTTCGGTCTCGTCGGAGGCGGCATTTTCGATTTGTCCGGCATCGTACAGGATGACGCCGAGGTACCTGATCCTGCCCACGCAGGAGTGCATGCAAGCGGGGGCGTAGCCAGCCTCCAAACGCGGGTAGCAGAGGATGCACTTTTCCGATTTGCCCGTGTGCCAATTGTAATAGGATTTTTTGTACGGGCAAGCGGTCACGCACATCCTCCACGCCCTGCATACTTTCTGGTTAATGAGCACGATGCCGTCCTCGCCTCGTTTGTAAATGGCGCCGGAGGGGCAGGAAGCCACGCAGGCGGGGTTGAGGCAGTGGTTGCAAATCCTCGGCAGATAGAAAAATGCCATCCTTTCCAACTGGAACATGGCTTCCTGCTCGGCGGGCGACAAGTCGTGGAGGTTGGGGTCCTTCCGCGCATAGTCGGGGGTGCCGCTGAGGTCGTCGTCCCAGTTGGGTCCCATCTTGATGTCGATGGGTTTGCCGGTAATGAGTGAGACCGGGCGCGCCGTGGGCTGGTCGTCCATGGCGGGCGACTCGATGAGGTCGAGGTATTTGTAAGTGAACGGCTCGTAGTAGTCGTCAATGACGGGCAGGTTGGGGTTGTGGAAAATATTGAGCAGCCCTTTTTTCTTGCCAGCGCCTTTGAGGTCAATGCTGCCGTTCTTTTTTTCCCAGCCACCTTTGTAAATGTCCTGGTCTTCCCATTTTGTCGGGTAGCCCGTTCCGGGTTTGGTTTCCACGTTGTTCCACCATTGGTACTCGGCGCCTTTCCTGTCCGTCCAGATATTTTTGCAGGCTATCGAGCAGGTGTGGCAGCCGATGCATTTATCGAGGTGGAATACCATTGAAATTTGGGCACGTACATCCATGATGTATTTTTTTGTTTGAAATCGTTTGAAATCATTTGAAGGGTTTGAAGTGGTTTAAAAGTCGTGAAGACAACCTCGAACCACTTCAAACCACCTCCCTCACCACACCAATTTCTCCATCTTCTTCACAATCACGTGGGTGTCACGGTTCGGGGCAATGGGCCCCCAGTAATTGAAGTGGTAAGAAAACTGCCCGTAGCCGCCCGCCAGGTAGTTCGGCTTCAGGTGGATGCGGGTAAAACTGTTGTGGCCACCCGCCCGCTTGTTGCCGCGTACCTGCGATTTCGGGATGCCCACCGTCCGCTCCGGCACGTGGTAAACGATGCACACGCCCCTCGGAATCCTCGCGCTGACCACCGCCCTGGTGCAGTAAACACCGTGGTCGTTGTAAACTTCCACCCAGTCGTTGTCCTTGATGCCCAGCTCTTCTGCGTCCTGCTCGTTTAACCAACAGGGTTCGCAGCCCCTCGAAAGGGTGAGCATCCGCAGGTTTTCCATGTAGGTGGAGTGGATGTGCCACTTGCCGTGAGGCGTCAGGCAGTTCAGGATTTTGGCTTCCCCTTTTTTCAGCGTATCCCTCAAATCGCCATAAGCTTCGGGCTTGGGCGAAGGCTTGTAGGTCGGCAGGTTTTCGCCGTAGGCGAGGTACAGCTCGTGGTCGAGGTAAAAATGCTGCCGCCCGGTGAGGGTGCGCCAGGGCACCAAGCGCTCGACGTTGTAGGTGTAGGGGGCATACGCCCTGCCGTCGTTCATCAAGCCCGACCACAGGGGCGAGGTGTTGTAGCGGTGGGGCTGCGCCAGCAGGTCGGCGTAGCGAATGCGCACGTCCTTGCTGCCGTTGCCGAGGTCGGCGAGCACCATGCCCGTTTTCTTTTCGGCATTTTCGTACGCCCTGACGTTGAGCGCACCATTGGTTAGCGTGGAAAGGTGCAGCACGGCGTTAGCTGCCCACTCGTCTTCCTTGATGGAAGGGCGAAGTTTGCCATCCATTTTCTCGACGGGGAAGTGGTTGGAGGTGAGCATTTCATCGAAGGCATCCTCGCACATGTAGTGGTTGCCGTGTGCGCTCAATCCTTTTTCCCTGATCAGGTCGCCCAGTGCGATGTACTTGTCATAGATTTTGGTGTAATCCCGTTCCTCCACGGCAATCTTGTGAATCGTCTTGCCGGGAATGGGTTCACATTCTCCTTTGTACCAATCTTTGACCGTTGGCTGCGCAATTTCTCCGTCCGAGTCGTGGGCGATTGGGGTCGCCACCACGTCCTTTTGTGGCTCTGCCAAGTATTTTTTCGCCAGCTCGCTCGTTACTCTGGCGATTTTTTTGAAAATATCCCAGTCGGTTTTTGACTCCCAAACCGGCGCAATCGCCTGCCCCAGCGGATGGATGAACGAGTGCAGGTCGGTGCTGTTGAGGTCAGCTTTTTCGTACCACGAAGCCGCCGGCAGCACGATGTCGGAATACAGGGCGGAAGAGTCCATCCTGAAATTGAGGTCCACGACCAAGTCCATCTTGCCCACCGGGGCGACATCGTGCCACTGAACCTCTTCGGTGTGGTCTTCCGAGTCAACGGCGATGGCGTTGGAGTGGGTGCCGAGGTAATGCTTGAGGGCGTATTCGTGACCCTTCATGCTGCCCATGATGGCGTTGCCCCGCCAGATGTACCACACGCGGGGGTGGTTTTCCGGCGCTTCCGGGTCGCTCACGGCGTATTTCAGTTTTTTCGACTTCAGCTTATCCAGCACGTAGTCCTGGACGTCTTGGTTGGAAACTGCTCCTTTGCTGATGGCTTCCTTGCTCAGTTCGAGCGGGTTTTCGTTGAACTGTGGGTAAAAAGGCATCCAGCCCATCCGCACGGATTGGCAAATAGTGTCGGCGGTATGCTGCCGGGTCCATTTGTTGTCCGGGACGGTGTTGTATTTTGAAAACTGCCCGTCGTAACGGTATTGGCAGGTATTGATGTAGTGCCACAGCGGTGCCTGTTGCAACCGGATAGCGCCCTGCCAATCCTTGGCGAAGGCAATTGTGCCCCAGGAATCCTGGGGCGCCAGCTTTTCCTGACCCACGTAATGGTTCATGCCGCCGCCGTTTTTGCCGACGCAGCCTGTGAGCATCAACGCCATGATGGCGGAGCGGTAGTTCAGGTTGGCATGATACCAATGGTTGATGCCTGCGCCCACGATGACCATGCACTTGCCGCCCGTGACGTTGGCGGTGTTCGCCCATTCCTGCGCGAACTGGATAACCGTTTTGGAGTCAACGCCGGTGAAAATCTCCTGCCAGGCAGGGGTGTAGGCGGCATCTTTGTCGGTGTAGTCTGCCGGATAATCGCCTGGCAAGCCCCTGCCCACGCCATATTGCCCCATGGTCAGGTCGTAAACGGTGGCGACGGGGATTTTTCCATTGACCGTCTCGATGTATTTCACGGGCACGCCACGCAGGCGATGGTTGGCCAGCCCAAACTCGGTGAACTCGACTTGCAGCACGTCGTCGCTCCTGTTGAGCAGCGTGAGCGCCGGGTTGTAGGATTCGTCGGTTTCGCCGTCTTCCAGTTTCATGTTCCACTTGCCGCCTTTTTTGTCCCAGCGGAAGCCGGAGCTGCCCTTCGGAATCACGAGTTTGCCCGAGTCCTCGTCCAGGTTGAGGAATTTCCAGTCGCCGTTTTCGATGTCCTTGTACTTGGCAAGCTCGTTTGCCCGCATCATCCTGCCCGGTTTCCAGGTATCGCCGTCTTTTTCCAGCCTGATTAGGTGGGGGCTGTCGGTGTATTGCTTGGTGTATTTCAGGAAGTAGGGCGTTTGCTTTTCGTGGTGCCATTCTTTTAAAATAATGTGCGTCACCGCCATCCAGAACGCCCCGTCGCTGCCGGCATGGAGCGGCACCCATTGGTCGGCATATTTGCAGACCTGGCTGAAATCGGGCGAAAAAACGACGGCTTTTGTTCCGTTGTGGCGCGACTCTGCGAAGAAGTGGCAATCGGGTGTCCGGGTCATGTTGAGGCAGGCGCCCATGTCGGCAATCATTTTGGAATTGTACCAGTCAGCGCTTTCGCAAACGTCTGTTTGCTCGCCCCAAATTTCCGGGAAGGCGGTGGGGAGGTCGCAGTACCAGTCGTAAAAGCTCAGGTTTACGCCGCCGAACAATTGGAGGAACCTGCCTCCTGCGGCATAGCTCATCATGGACATGGCTGGGATGGGAGAGAATCCAAAGACCCGGTCGGGACCGTATTTTTTGGCGGTGTAAAGGTTTGCGACAGCCATGATTTCGAGCACGGTGTCCCAGCTTGCCCTGCGGAAACCGCCTTTTCCGCGGGCCTGTTGGTATTTTCTGCGGGCCGCCTCGTTGTTCTGTAGATTTTCCCAGGCTTTCATCGGGTCGCCACCGGCATTGAGCTTTTCGGCCTGAAAAGCATCAATCAATGCACCTCTGATTAAAGGGTATTTAATGCGCAACGGACTATAGAGGTACCATGAGTATGAGATGCCTCTTTGACAACCACGCGGTTCATAAGGCGGCAGTGAGCTTTCCAGCAGCGGGTAGTCCAATGCTTGGGTTTCCCAGACGACGATGCCGTCTTTTACGTGGATTTGCCAGGAGCAGCCGCCCGTGCAATTCACGCCGTGCGTACTGCGCACGATGCGGTCGTGCTGAAAGCGGTTGCGGTAAAACTCTTCCCAATGCCGGGTTTGCGGAGAAATGATGTCTTCTATCCAGCTCATGTTATGATGGTTTTGCTGTTGGCTATCTGCCATTGGCTGTTTGCCGGGCTAAAGTCAATGGCCAACAGCGTCAATTAAAGGACTTTATCTGCCGTTTGTAAATGCCGTGGTTGACGCTTCTGTTTTTCCTGCTGTACCAAAATCCCGAAATCAGCAGGACTAAAGCCCCGGCGCCCATGACGCCGTAAAGCAGGAAACCAGAAGGCAAACCGGTCTGAGCCTGGGCAGTGCTTTTTGGGGTCGAATTTTTTAGAAAAACCAATAAATCATGCACCTCCTGTTGCTCAAGCAGCTTTCCTTCAAAGGCTTGCTTCATCACCGGGAAAGGCGGATTTTCCAGAATGGCCCGTACGCCAGCCTCTCCCAGGTTGGTAAAGGATTGGGAAATGTCCTTGACCGAGTAGCTGTTTTCGGAAAAAAAGGCGGTGCTCAAATCGTTGTGGCAGGAGATGCAGGCGGGGCCTCCGTTGGTAAGCCTGACCCTGCCCTCGAAAAGGTTTTGGCCGTTTTCCAGGTCTTCCGGCGTTGCGTCCCCGATGATGGAAGCGACTGGCCCGGCGCTGACCGCTGCCCCGGAATTTTCACCTATGTAGCTCAGAATGGATGTGATTTCAGCATCGGAAATCAGCGGGTCGGGCATGACCACTTTGTTGTGTTCTTCAAAAAGGGCTACGGCAGTTGCATCTCCGCTTTGAATCATTTTTTGCGAAGACCTGACAAAATTCAGCAGCCAGTCTTCCGGGCGTCTTTGATGTACATTGTTAAGGTCGGGACCAATCAGCTTGCCTTTTCCTATCGTATGGCAAATGCTGCATTTCAGCTTGAACAATGCTTCCGTCTCGCTTGGGGCTTGGGCGGAAACCTGCCCCGCCAAAATCAAACTGAAAAAAGCCAGGATGAAAAACGATTTTCCCATATTGGATACTTTTTAGATTCTCTATGATTCATTTACCTGGTTCGGGTGTTTTTGGGGTAAAAAATTCCGGTTTGAAAGTTATCATCACCCAGCCCCAGCCCTGAAACGCATCCTTGTCGCCTCCTTTCAGCACTTCCATGGAAGAAGCGGGCATCATTACCGAAAAGCCGGTTTTAAGATTCACCTGGGGAAGCAGCTTGTAGTCCAATACTGCATCTACCTCCGTGCCCAGCTTTTTGTCAATGGAAGCTGCGGGTTCTGCCGGATTTATCACATTGTTTGAAAGGAGGAAGTAATGCAGGTCAACGGCAAGAGAAGTTTTATCGGAAAATTTATAGCGGGTTTGCCCGTAAATATCTGTTAGCCCGCCGCCACGGGTATGGGCAGGGATGTTCAGGAAATAATCCATCAACCCGTAAAACAGGTGGTTGGTGGCATAGAGGGTATTAAAAGTGTTGTATTTCTTGTTGCCTGTGTCCAGCGCGTCCGTGCCGGAGAGGTAGTCCACTCCTGCTCCAAACGTCAGGTTGTTTACCTTGTAAGACAAGTTCAGGGCGGCCATGAACGCGCTGATTTCCGCCCGGCTGGCATTCTTTCCGAATTGATAATAAAATGTGCCTTTCAGCTTCATGCTGCCGGTTTCCAGTTCAAGATGGGGGCCGAGGGTGCCCCTGTAAAGTATGTTGCCGGTAGTGTCGTTTGCCTGGAATCCATCCGTGATGCCCGTAAAGCTGAACTTTAGCTTGTCTTTAAAGGTGTGGTTGAGCCAGAACCAGGAAAGTACACGATAATTATTTAAGGTGTAACCGGTTTTGAAAAACGACTCTTCCTGATTATTGTAAGCACCTCCGAGGTGGGCTTTCCATCCGTTTTTGTCAAATTTCAGGAGGGCAGCATCATGGCTTCGAGCCTGTTGCACCCAGTCAACGTTACCGAGCAGGCGGTGGTCGTCGTAAACGAGTTCCTGCCTGCCTGTCCTCAGACTGAGGTGGCCGCTGAAATTGAACTCGCCCCACGCTTCATGAAGTGCCGTGCTTGACAGGTCCCTTAATTGTTCTTCATCGCCCCAAACCCGCACATCCTGCAAAGACAGCTTCACCCGGAACTTTTTCTCCTGGTATTCAGCATTCAACCTGCTGCGTTGAGAAATGAAAAGGGCAGGTTTCGAAGTTTCATCCGCCAAGGTTCCGTATCCATGCCTCCATTCTGCCCTGGACCGGAGTTCGGCTCCGATTTGTGCAAAAGGTTGGCTTGCTGGCATCAAACCGAAAAAGGCAAGAAGGAGAAATGTCTTTTTCACGCTTATTAGAGGTTTATTCAGAAAAGAATTTGGAATCTGCCCCACAATGCTGCCCAGACCAAATTGCCGGTTTCGGGGAGTGCATCCCTTCAAACATTGTGATACCCAAATTGACCCCCAATTTTACGGCAAAAATCTAATTTAAGATAAAAGACTCTTAAATATTTTTCTATTTAAAACCCCTCCAAATAACCCAACCAAAATGGAGGGAAAACGGGTTGCCAGAAAACGAAATATCCCGGCCCTTTCCAGCCCCGCGGTAGTTTTGGAACAGGCCGGGCTTTTCGTTTCAGGCTACAGTCCCGGATTTTTTTTGTAGAAAATATTGGTCTAGCGAAAGCGGGCCAGCCCCAAAAAGAAAATAGGTAACGAGGAGAAAAAGCACCAAAGCAGCCAATTCGAGGGATTGACCGCCCATCATCAGCCCCTTTTCGGCATGGACGACAAACACCGCAGCCGCCAAAATCGGGATTTGAACCAATGCCCCCAGCCGGGTGAAAATGCCGAGCACCAGGGACAAGCCTCCCGCTATGTGGGCAATGATGATATAGGAAAACCACATGTGGAGCGTGTTGTCGTCAATCAGTTGGGTCAGGGCATCGGGGTTGCTGAAAAGAAACCATCCCCTTACGGTCAGGGCAATTCCCAGGAAAATCCGAATCGAAGCATACGCAGTGGATTGGTTGCGGTTGAACCGGTCGAAGAAGTTGTCGAGTTGTTGCATGACGTTCGTATTTAAGTGATTATAAAAATTAAACTTCGGGCATCCCCTCGCCCCCGACCCCTCTTCCCGAAAAATCGGGACTGGCTCTGCGAGGAGAGGGGAGACATGGCAGCCCTCTTCCCTGAACTTACTTCCCCTCAAACTCCACCCGCTTGCCGATGGAAGTCAGGCCGAGCAGGGCGTCCGAAGTGCTGAAAATAGTGTGGAGCTGTTCTATCTCTGAGGCGGGCCCTTTGGCTGCTTCGATTAGGTGCTCGGCGATTCGCATGGCGACGGGGGCTTTCCGGCGCATTGTGCTAACTAGCTTGACAACTTCCTCGCTGCCGAGGTTTCCATTGACATATTCGCCGCCCATGATGGCGGCATAGCTATTTTGCTCGTAAATACGGCTGATGGCTGCCCATTTCCCACTCAGCGTCACTTCCGCAAGTTTGGGCAAGGCGGCTTTTCCGTCTAAAATATCGAACGCCTCCTCTTGGGAAATAACAGCATCAACCAGCCCGATTTCAGCGGCTTCGGCAGCAGTCAGCATTTTTCCCGTGAGTATCAGGTACTTGGCAAGCCCTTTCCCTATTCGCTGGGTCGTCCGTTGCGTACCGCCCAAGCCGGGGTAGATGCCGATGCCGGTTTCAGGAAAAGCCATGCTCGCTTTCGGAGTCGCCAGCAGCACGTCGGCGCAGAGGGCCAGTTCCAAACCGCCACCCAACGCAAGGCCATTTAGCAGCGACACCACTTTCTTTGGGGATTGGTCTATTTTATTGAAAACCTCCTGTCCGTATTTGGTGAAAGCCACAATCTTGTCGAGCGTTTGGCTTTTCATGTTTCTTACAAAAAACCGGATGTCGGCTCCCGCCACAAAAGCTTTTCCAGAGCCGGTGATGAAGATGGTTTTCACCGCTTCATCGGTATCGGCTGCGGAGAATTTTTCGTCGAGTTGCGCGACGACTTCCTCGTTCAGCGCATTCAGGTCTTCCGGGCGGGCGAGGGTGATGATGGCACGGTCGCCCCGCTTCTCCAGCGTCACGTATTCCATTTTCCAGGTGCCTGCGGCAATGCCGGCGGGTATTTTTTCTCCGTAAAAATTGGCGTATTGTTCCACCAGCCTTCGCACCTCGCCTTCGCCGTATTGCTGCATCAGTTCGACCGGCCCTTTTTTCCAGCGCAAGCCGATTTTTGCGCCCCGGTTCAGTTCGGCGGAGCTGCACACTTTTTCTTCCAGAATTTGAGAGCAGACGAAAAACACGCACCCCAGCATCCGCTCGATGACAATCTTTTCGACTTCCGGCGAGAGGGCGGGAGCATCGCTGGCAATTTCCCAAATTTTACCGCTTTCCACCTGCGCTTCCAGTCTGCCTGCGGGCTTGTACGAGGGTCCGAATGCTTCCAGCGCCCGCTGCGCATGGAGGGCAATGGGCACCCCGGTGGCGTTCATCAGGACGAACGGCCCCATGCCGGTACCGAAGGTTTTCAGGCAGACGGCATCAATGGCGGCGGGCGAAGCATTCAACGCTGCGAGCAGCCGCACCGCCTCGTTCAGCCAGGGCACGAAGAAGCGGTTGATGGCAAAACCGTAGCGGTCTTTGGTGAAAATGGGGTCCTTCCCCGACTGGATGGCGAAGCGGTAACAGGCATCGAGCGTAATTTGGGCGGTCTTTTCGCCGGGAATGATTTCCATCAGCCTGTTTTTGGCGGCATGGTAAAAATAGTGCAGCCCGATGAACCGCTCTGGGTGGCTGACCGATGCCGCCAGTTCGGTGACGGAAAAAGAGGAGGTGTTCGTCGCCAGGATGGTGTCCGGCGGCACGATGCCCGACAGGGTTATGAACAGGCTGCATTTTGCCTCGAAGTTTTCAAAAATGGCTTCCTCGACGAGGTCGCATTTTTTCAAATCTTCCAGCTTTTCCGTCCCCGTGATGTTGGCGAGGACATGCTGCGCTTGTTCTTCGGTGAACACTTTGCGCTCCACGCCCTCCGCCAGCATTTTCCGAATGCCAGCCAACCCCCGCTCCACGTGCTGCACGGACACGTCGGCGAGCCAGACATTGAAACCTTCCTGCGCAAATTTCTGTGCCAGTGCAGCGCCCATCGTTCCCGCTCCCACGACGCCTACGTTTTTTATCTTTTTCATAAAAATTTGATTTCAGGCCAGACCTGTTAGCACTTCAAGTGCTAACAAGTCTAACAGGTCTTTTCTGCCACACCGGATTCCGTTTTTCCAAAAAAGCGCTGATGCCCTCGTTGGCATCCGCCGTTGCCATCAATTGGTTGACGTACAGGTTTTCCAACTGCGGCAGAAAATTGCCGAGGATATGGTTGAATTTTGCCCTCACCGCTTTCACGCCGTACCGCAGCGACGAAGCGCTCTTGGGCAGGATGTTTTTTTCAATCCAACTCCCCACGCCCTCCTCCAGGGCGGCTTTGTCTTCAAAAATTTCGTTCACCAGCCCGATGTTTTTGGCTTCCTCGCCGGTGACGGTCCTGCCCGTGAGGAGCAACTCCTCTGCCCGCGCCAACCCGATTTTTTCAGGCAAAATGACCGAGGCGGGCGGCGGGAACACCCCCAGCAAAATCTCCGGTTGTCCCAGCCGGGCACTCTTGTCGGCGAAAAGAAAATTGCACATCAGCGCCAGTTCCATGCCCCCTCCGAGACATTGCCCGGAAATCTTCGCCAGCGTTGGCACACACAAATCCCGGATGGAATAAAATAGCTGGTGAAACGAGCGGAGCATCGTGGCAGCGTATTCTTTTTGGTGCTCCTCCACGCTGGCGCCGAAGGAGAAATGCTTACCGGCCCCCTCGAAGGTGATGATTTTCAGTCCGTTTTCATCCTTGAAGGAATCGAAAACCGCCTGCAATTCCTCCATCATGAGGTAGTCCAAAACGTTGCCCTTGCCGTCGTCGAGGGTGATGGCAGCGACCTGCCGGTCGTGGTGATATTCGAGTTTTATTTTTTCCATTTTCAATCAATTTCAATCAATTTCAAACCACCTCAAACGATTTCAAACCACCTCAAACTACCTCTGTTTGCGGCGAAATCGCCCGATGCAATTCCTCGTTCCACTCGTGCCCTTCGGCGAGCAGTTGGCGGAGTTTCACGAAATCCACCTCCCGCCTGTCCTTCGGTCCCTCGTTGAAGGCACGGAAGCCCGCCTTCGCCTCGGTCATCATGTTCAGCATCAGCCATTCCCGGTTGGCTTCCTTGTTTTTGTCCCAATGCTCCAGCTTCTTCTGGCGCACGGCGTTGATGGTTTTCATGGTGCAGTTGGGGAAGGTATGCAGGAGCTTGCCGATGTAACTTTCCACCACTTCGTCTAACAGGGAGAGGTCAATTTCTCCGGCGGCGAGCAACGCCTTTCCTTTCGCCAGTTCCTCGCCGGTTTTCGGTTTGCCATAGACCATCCTGCCGTACTCGTCGAGCCAGCGGTCGGTGACCACCAGCGGGTTTGGGATGAATTTGCCGTCCACTTTCAGGGCGGGCACGATGTCGGAAATCAAGCCGTAATGATAAGCCTGATGCGCCGTCCAGGTTTCGCACATCGTCAGGGAATACATCGCCCGCTCGATGCCGACGAACAGGTGCAGGAAGTCCGTTGCGCCGCCAACGGGGGCGCTACCGTGCTTGGGTCCCGCCTGCCCGAAACGGGCGAGGTCGTGCGCAATGGTGAAGTCGCAGGCCATGCCAATTTCCTGCCCCCCGGCGATGCGCATACCGTTCACCCGGCAGATGACGGGTTTTTCGCAGAGCAAAATCGCCGTCACCATGTCGTTGAACAGGCGCATGTACTGCCCGTACTCCTGCGGGTTGCCGGAGTAATATTCGGCGTACTCCTTCGTGTTGCCGCCCGTGCAAAATGCTTTGTCGCCAACGCCCGTGAACACCACCGCCACCACACTGCGGTCGTTGGAGGCTTCCCGAAATGCCAGGATGATTTCCTTCACGGCTTTCGTCGTGTAAGAATTGTATTGCTTCGGGTTGTTCAGGAAAATCCAGGCGTTGAAAAGCCCTTCGGCAGGCTGCCCGTTCTTGTCCTTGCAAGGGCGTTTTTCAAAAATGATTTCGGAAAAGTCCGTTTCTGCTAAGTTGTGATTCTTGAGTTCTTTCATGGTTGAAATTTTTTGCTGTTGGCTGTTAGCCTTATGTTATCAACTTAAGCGAGGCGCGCGAGGAGGATGGGAACACTGATTAAACGGATTTGACAGATTGAGACGGATTTAATCCGTTGTTATCTGTTCAATCCGTTCAATCCGTGTTCTTTTAAGCTGACACTAACAAACTTCAAATCCCCCCCTGTCATCTCCGAGTTATCTATCCGGCACCAACACAGGTCGTTTCCCGTGCTTGTGAGCCAGCGCATTTTGGAATACTTCATTGATGGAATTCAGGGGAAAAATTTCCACGAAATCGCCCACTGGCAGCTTGCCTGCGGCGACGAGGTCGAGCACCTCCGGGTACAGTTCCGGCTTGCATCCCCAGGTGCCGATGAGCCTGGCATCGAACGCCATGAGGTTGCTCAGGCGGACTTCCAGCTTGTCCATCGTGAAACCGACGACGGACATGGTGGAGGCGAAGGTGATGAGGTTGAAAGCCAATTCCTGTCCGGCGGCGGTGCCGGAGATTTCAAAAATCTTCCAGCCGTATTTCGGAGTGCCGAGTGCGGCGGCAATTTCCCGCACCCTGTTTTTCACTTCCCGGAGGTCCATGCCGCGGCTGTTCAGGGTGGCGTCAATGCCGTGGGCTTGCACCAGTTGGAGCTTTTCGTCGCTGACGTCGATGGCGAGCACTTTTGCGCCCATGATTTTGGCGAGCAGCGCCCCGTACAATCCCACCCCGCCGACGCCGATGACGATGGCAAAATCGCCCGTCTCCAACTCCGATTTTTTCAAAACCTGGTAGGGCGTGGAAATGGCGTCGGCGACAACCGCCAGTTGTTCCAGCGGGTATTTTTCCAAAACGGCATCGGGCACGGGGCACAGGTAGCGGTGCGGTACTTTGATGTGCGAGGCGAAGCCGCCGTGGAAGTCGTTGCCGGGCATGAGCTGGTTTTGGCAAATGTTGCTGCGACCTTTCCGGCACAGGTCACATTCCCCGCAGGGCAGCACCGCCGGAATGATGACGTTTTTTCCTTTCATAAGCGCCGGACCTTCCACCACCGTTCCGCTGATTTCGTGTCCGAGCGTGAGGGGCAGGGCGTGCTTGGTTTTCACGCCGTCGTGCCAAAAGCTGAGGTCGGTGTGGCAGACACCGCAGCCGGCGATTTTGACCAAAGCCTCCTCCGGCGAGATTTCAGGCAAGCTGATTTCCACGAGTTGGAAAGGCTCGTTCAAGGCGGTCATTTGCCATTGGTGCATCATGCTCAAATTGAGTTGAATTTTTATGGCATCGCTCGCGAGGAGGATGGGAACACGGATTGAACGGATTTGACGGATTAGGACGCCTGCCTGTCGGCAGACAGGGATTTAATCCGTTTTCATCTGTTCAATCCGTTCAATCCGTGTTCCTAAAATGCCAGTTTCACAAAATCGGGTTTTCAAACAACACCGCCGTCCCTTGCCCGCCGCCGATGCAGGCGGAAGCGATGCCGTATTTCACTTTTCGGATGTTCATTTCTCTCGAAAGCGTGAGCGAAAGGCGGACGCCCGTCGCTGCCAGCGGATGCCCCAGCGCAATCGCCCCGCCGTTGACGTTGAGGATGCTGCGTTCGAGACCCAGTTCCCGCTCGCAGCCGATGAGTTGCGCCGCAAATGCCTCGTTGATTTCAACCAAGCCGATGTCGGCGAGCGTCAAACCAGTTACCTCCAAAAGCAGGCGGATGGCTGGCACGGGTCCCAAGCCCATGTAGTTCGGGTCGAGGGCGCAGGTGGCGGAGGCGGCGACACGGGCGAGGGGCTTCAAATTTTTGGCTTCGGAGAAAGCTTTCGAGGCGACCACCACAGCGGCTGCGCCGTCCACGATGCCGCTCGAATTGGCAGCGGTCTGTACGCCGTCTTTGGTGAAAACGGGGGGCAGCTTCGCCATGTCTTCGAGGCTGGAGGGGCGGATGTTTTCGTCTTTGGCAAAATCCTTCACGCCCCTGGGAAGGTTCATTTTTCTGGGTTTCAAACCTTCCGCCTCGAACACCGCCGGGTTCATCGCCACGATTTCATCCCTGAAAAAACCACGCTCCACGGCAGCCACCGCCCGGTCAATGGACAGCTTGCCAAATTCGTCGGCTTCGGCTCTGGAAATGCCGTGCTTTTGCGCCACGTTTTCGGCGGTGCAGCCCATCGGCACGGCGGCGGTGTCGTTCAGGGCTTCCCAGAGCATGTCCACGAAATTGGGCTTGCCGAGGGCGTAGCCCATGCGGTTGCCGAAACTTGCCGTCGGCGAGAGGCTCATGTTTTCCGTGCCGCCGCAGAGGGTGGCTGCCGCTTTGCCCAGCGTGATTTGCTCCGCCCCCGCCACGATGACCTCGAAGCCGGAGCCGCAGATGCGCTGCAACATCACCGCCGGAACGCCCGCCGGAATGCCCGCGTACAGCCCCACGTGCCGGGGAAGGAAGTAGCAGTCGGGCGAGCTTTGCCCGATGTTGGCGAACATCACCTGGTCAATGTCCTCCCCTTTCACGCCCGATTTTTCCAATGCCGCCCGGCTGGCGCAGATGCCGAGGTCAGTGGGTGAGACCAGTCCGAGCGTGCCGCAGAGCTTGCCGAAGGGGGTGCGGGCGCCGTTCAACAGGTAGATGTCGTCGTAGGTGATGGCGATGCCTTTTTGTTTATTGTGCATGGATTTCATGTTCGTCAAATCACCGTCCCGGAGGGACGAAATATTGGTAGAAGCAATGCCCAAAATCGCCGTTCAGCGAGCCGTAGGTACGCAACAACGTTTTTCGGCTTGGCGATGTGGCGGTTTTTTTAGTACAAATGTTTCATTTAAGCACGTCAGCCGCCATATTGCCAAGCCGATGTTAGCGGGTCGTTGTTCTATTTTGTCTTAAATTTTCCGTCCATTCTGTGCAGTCTTAATGCTTTAATTCACTTCCGTTTATTATGATATGAAATTTAGTCGATAAGAGAGTCAAAACCTTCTTCTTAAAGTCGTTCAAGGTGGTCTTTCATCACTTTAACTTGTTCTATTGGATGTCCTTGCCAATTGGCAACTTCTCCGACAACTCTAAAAGGATGTGTTGAACGATATGATTTTGTCGGATTACCTGGGAATTTTTTGTCTGTCAAGTCAGGGTCGTCTTCAATTAGTCCTGTTGGTTCAACTAAATAAATTCTTTCCCGTCCTTCGCCAAATGCAAGTTCGGCTCCCCAAATAGCAGCGTCCAATGTCGCTGTCAAGAAAATGTATTTCGCATTTTTTCTTTGTCCATAGTTCGAGTTGAAACCAACTTCGATTAGGTCGCCTACTTTTAGGTCACCCCTTGTTCCGTGAAAATAAGTCTGAGCGAAAGGTGTCGCACCTTGTCCGTTTATATTGTCTTTCTTTTGTTCCATTGTCAAAATTTATAATTGATTGTTACTTCGTCTCTGTTGGCTGGTCCTTATACAATGCCCGCTAACACCAGCAGTTGCGTACCTACGGCACGCTGGACATTTTCTTATTTCAATGTTCTACCAATATTTTGCCCCTAACGGGGCAATGCAAAATCAAGATTTTACCCAGGCATTGTGACCGTTTCCATTTCAGCTTCCACCTTCAATCCTTGATTCAGATAATGCTCCCTCGCCAACACCGCCGCCCCAAAACTCACCACGTGCTGCGGCTTCTCAATAATTTGAATAGGATTTTTCAGCCTCTCCTCCAAAATCGTTTTCAAGTACGGATGGTGCGCAATCACGCCGCCAATCATAAAAACCGGCACCCCCGGCGCGAGCCGCATTTTGGCGACCCGGTTGGCGATGGAGAGATAAATCCCCTTCGCCGTATCCTCGACGGGGACGCCCTCGAAGAGCCATTTCATGATTTCGGTCTTGGCGAAAACGGTGCAGAAGCTGTTCAGTTCCTTGCCGAAGCTGGACTTGGAAGCCAGGTTGCTCATCTCGCCGATGGGGATGTCCGCCCGCTCGGCGACCTCCACGAGGAAGGAGCCGGTGCCGGCGGCGCATTTGTCGTTCAGGTAAAAATTTTCCACCTGGTCTCGCTCGTCGCAGTGGATGGTTTTGATGTCCTCGCCGCCGATGTCGAGGATGGTTTTTGCCCCGGAAAAATATTTCGACACGCCTTTAGCGGCGCTGTAAATTTCCGTTTTCACGATGTCGGTATCCGAAAAGCTCTTGCGCCCGTAGCCGGTGGCGCAACTGTATGCGATGTCGAACTCCTCCCGGATTGCCTGCGTGACGTGCGACATGGCGATGCGCTCGCGGTTGAGCGTTCGGTGGGCAGATTGGTAAATGATGTTCTCCGCCGAATCAATCACCGTGAACTTGGTGTACGCCGAGCCGAGGTCTATGCCGAGAAAGCAGGGTCCGCTGACCCTGACTTTTTTCTGAAATCCGGAGCCGTTGCCCTGCAATTTTACAAGGCTGGCATCTTCCGCAATCGAGGCGGCGAGGCTCTTGTGGGTCATAGCCCTGACCATGTTGGTGAAGGCGAGGTTGAGCGAGGTGCGGATGTAGTGCTTGCGCCCGTACTCGACGATTTTACCGTTGAAAAAGTCAATCTCGGTGGGGCGGTGGTTGATGAGGTCCACGGCGAGGGAGGGGAAGTGGTCGCCCGCTTTGCGCAGGTAGCGCAGGCATTTTCGGATGAAGTCGTCCTCGAAATGAATCTTCTCCGCCGCCGCCACCTCGACCGCCTCGCCGATGACCTGCTCGATGATTTCGATGGTGTTGGGCATCTGCATGGCTTCCCGCATGGTCAGCCTGCCGATGCCGCACAGGGCACTGAGGCTGGCGTTGAGGATGGTTTTTTCCCAACTTCTGTGCAGCAACTCAAACGAGGTGATGACTTCCGTGTGGAGGTCAACCTGGTTGAGGCGGGCGGTGAGCGCCTCCGCCACACCGGTCCGGCTGTCGTCCACGGAGGCGAGGTAGTTGGGCGGGTTGAAAAACGTGACCTTGACGGTGTTGGGCGCCAGCGGATTTCCGGCAAAATTGATGACCAGGCGCAGGGTCTTCGACTCGCCGAAAGCGCCCGCCAGGATGTGCTCCACGTCAATGCCGTTCTGGGCGCTGATGAAGGTGGTGCTTTCGTTTTGCAGTTCCGCCAGTTCCGGCAGCACGGACTGGGTCTGGTAGGTTTTCAGGGAAATGACGAAAATGCCCGGCTGGAATTCTTTCATCTCGCCGATGGAAGTGAAGATATTTTTGAAAAAACACTGCTTCTGAATGACGCCTTCCAGCCTGACACCTTCCTTGCGGATGAGGTTTACCTTGATTTTATCGTTGTCACAAATGGCTACCTCGCAGCCCGCCTCCTGCAAATGAACCGCCAGAATCATCCCCACTGGCCCCAGCCCGACGATGCCGATGCGGGGGGTGTTTGATTTCGATATTATTTTCGGTTTTGCCATTGTTTGCGATTTAGTGCCCGCTTGAGGCTGTATCATAAGTCCTTATTTACGATTTTAGATTTACGATTTACGATTTTTTGCACCCGTAATTTCCTCTAAAATTAAGCATTATGGATACTTGGAATCGTAAATCCAAAATCGTAAATCGTAAATAAGGACTTATGAGACAGCCTCAACCCCTCAGCCCGCCGCCATCATCCGGCTTTCGATTTGCTCAATGAAAGTTTCGATTTTAGTTATCGTCTGCCCCTCGGAATAGAAGCGCAGGTCGCAGAGGTCGCCCTCGATGACCAGCGTGGGGATGCCGGTTTGTTGTTTCAGTTGCAGGGGCATCCCGAACCGCGAGTTGGAGTTGTTGAAACAGGTTTTCGAGTCGTGGAAAATCACGCCGTCCACCTGGTATTCTTCCATCCAGTTTTTTAAAAAATCCATCTTGGCTTGCTCGCTGCGGTTGATGAAAATCTGCGTGTAGGCGAGCGCCGAGGATTCGAAAGGTTGCCGCTCGTCGAAGTCGTCGAAAATCCAACTGTTGCAGTAGGTGGAGGCGACGACCGAGGTGTTGTTTTGAAAAAACAGGTCGGAGAGCGGGCGGATTTTTCCCCAAATCGGCATGCCGTCCCAGAAAAGGCGGCATTGCTCGTTTTGCAAAATGCCTTTGCCTTCGGCAACGTTGGCTTCCATTTCAGCCAAAAGTTTTTCGTAATAATCCTTCGCCACCTGGGTTCCCCGCAGCACCACGATGGGTCCCATGTGAATCACGCCGTCGAAAAAGCTGAGTGGCGCCGGGCTGGCTTTGGCGGTTTTCAACACTTTTTGCCAAAGCAGGGTCGCCTCTTTGCTGAGTTTCAGCACCTCCCGGAAGCGCTCCAAATCGAACTTGACACCGCTCGTCTGCTCGCACAGGGGTATCATTTTTTTGAACTGCCGCACCACGAGGTCAACCTCGTCCCGGCTCACCTCGTGCAGGTGGCGTGGCGGGTGGATGCCCGCGATGGGACAATTGAAATGGCGGGCGTAAAAGTGAAACCAGTCCTCCACCTCCCGGCATTGGTTGGTGTTGTAAACGATGAGGTCGGGACGGGGCACGCCGTCCAGTCCGTACTGCTTTTTCAGCGGTGTTTCATTCGACAAAAAAGCGCCGATGTCGCTCGTGGTGTACGAGCAAACGTGCCCGGAGTAGCCGCATTTGGTGGCGGCGGGAATGTAGTCCATCGCCGTGCGGGTGGCTCCGAGCAGCGCCCCGTGGTTTTCGGGAAAATACACCTCGAAGCCGAAGGCCCGCAGCAGTTCCGCCGGTCCGACGCTGGTACACCAGGCCACTTTTTTTCCTGCGAAGCCCTGGAAGTAGTCCCGCATCACGTGGCGGAGAAGGTTCGTTGTTTTTATTTCGTACATGGCAAAAAAGGACAAGAGCCAGTTTTCCGAAATCTTCAAGATTTCGGAAAACTTAAACTCAAAAGCACTCACTTCTCATCCAATCGAATCATGAACACGTCTTCGCCCACCGGGTAATCGGCTCCGTAGAGATTTTCGAGGTGGACTTTGTAGGCTTTCATCACATTGTTGGGCGCCAATTTGAGGGAGGGCGTCAGGGTGTTTTTTTCCACCGACAGCTCGTCGTCAATGATGGCAGCCGCTTTGATTTTGGCGAATTTTTGCCCGATGCCGCAGTTGGCGTCGTGGAGGCAACCTTGCAGGCACCTCCCAAGTTCATGGAGGCTCCTCGGGCAGAAGCAGCCGTCCATCGGCGCAATGCTGTAATCGGGGTTGTCCAGCAGTTTTTTATTGGGAAAAAGCAGGGCGACGGGGTACTCCTCGCCAGAGCCGCTGACGAGCGCAAACGAGATGTAGTTGCATTTGTGCTCGATTAGTTTCTCCATGTCGGTCGGTATCACTTTTTCCCCATTGGAGAGCTTGAAAATCCGGTCTTTGCGGGTTATCAGCTTCAATCCGGCTTCGGTGATTTCGCCGACATCGCCGGTGCGGTACCAGCCGTCTTCCGTGAAAGCGCCGCTGTTCGCCTCGTCGTTTTTGTAATAGCCCGTCATCACGTTGGGACCCTTCACCTGAATTTCACCCTCCTCGCCAATGCGGATGCTAACGCCGGGGATGGGCTTGCCAACAACACCTGGCTGCCGTTTCACAGTGGGGTCGGTGAGGGTGCAGCAGGGGGAGGTTTCGGTAAGCCCCCAACCTTCGATGACGGGGATGCCCCGCCGCTCGAATTCTTCGGACAGCTTTTCAGGGAGCGTAGCGGCGGCGGTGAACACGAACTTCAAGCCGGAGTTGAAAAACAGGTCTTCGGCTTCCCGGCTTTCCCGCGTCAGTTCCACCAGCGCCTCATAGACTTTCGGTACGCTGAAAAACACGGTGGGTTTTACCAAGCGCCAGTTTTCCATGATGAGTTTTGGGATTTTCCCGTAGCCGCTTTCGAGGGAATAGGTTGCGCCGTTGCAGAGCGCCGTGAAGAGTTCAAATATGCCGCCGAAGCTGTGGTGCCAGGGCAGGTAGCTGAGGAAGCGGTCGTTTTCGTCGAGGTTCCAAAGCAGGTGAAGCGCCGCTTGTTGGGATAAAATATTTTTGTGGGTCAGTTGCACGCATTTGGGAATGCCCATCGTGCCGGAGGTGTACATGTTCAGGCAGATGTCGCCGGAGTTGGCATCGAATTCCAGCGGGGAATCCACGCCATCGGGCATTTTTTCCAGCAGCGATTCAAAGGTGATGAGGTTGCCGAAGCGCTCGTCGAGGAAGCTGTCGAGGATGATGATTTTTTTCAACGGCAGCTTGGGGTCAATCCTGTTCAGTTGCGAGAACCCCGACACCGCCAGCCACTCTGCGTCGGAGTGACGGATGAGCAGTTCCGCCGTTTCTTCATAAAAATTGTAAAAAATGGGCACGGCAATGCCGCCGGAAGCCATGACCGCCAGTTCGAGTTCCAGCATCTCCAGGCGGTTTTGGGAAAACAGGATCAGCTTGGCGCCTTTTTCAAAACCCAATTCCTTGAGCTGCCAGGCGATGTTTTCAATGTTTTTAAAAAACTGCTCCCAGCTTATTCCCACGTATTTTTCACCCTTCCGTTCTTGGTATGCTGTCTTTTTCCCAAAACGGGCTGCGTTGCCCCGGAGCATCAACGCGAGGTTGGGGAGGACTTGCTGGATGTTTTTTGATGGACGAAGGGTTTCCATTTTAATTGAATTATGACTCAATTTGAAGCCGATGAAATCGGATGACTGCCAATTTACAAACGCGAGGAGGAGAGAACACGGATTTGACGGATTTGACGGATTGAGACGGATTAATCCGTTGTTATCCGTTCAATCCGTTCAATCCGTGTTCTTTAATTTTTACGCCAGCGCCATCTTCTCCTTGCTCAGCTTGACGTGGCGGTATCCTCCCCACAGCGCAGCCCCGATTGCCCCGGAATAAATGGCGTCGGGGTGCGTCACGATTTCGTAGCCGTATTTGCTTTCCTTGAGCAGTTCCCCGATGGCTTGCACCATCCCTTTGTTGGCAGCCAGGCCGCCCGCCAGCATGACCGGCGACTCCGCTTTCAGCGCGGACAGCAGCTTGATGATTCTCCCGCCGACAGAGAGGTGGATGCCCTTGATGATATCGGGCGTGGTGATGCCTCTCGACACCATGTTGATGACATCCGTTTCGGCGAGCACGGCGCAGATGCCGGAAGGCACTTCCGGGTTGCCCGATTGCAGGGAAACATCGCCCACCTCCTCGATGGACAGCCCCAGGTAGCGGGAAATGTTTTCAATAAACTGGCCGGAACCGGAGGCGCATTGCCCCGTCATCTTGTAGTCCAAAACCCTCGCCCGCTCCCCGATTTTAATCGCCCGGACGTACAGCGCCCCCATGTCCACGACGGTTTTTGCGCCGGGGCAAAGGAACTCGCCGCCCTTCGAGTGGGTGGTCATGCTGTAAAAATGCCCCTTCTTGCGGTTTACCATTTCCCCTTCGCCGGTGGAGGCGAGGTAGGCGATGTCCTCGTAGCGCAAGCCGTTTTGCTGGAGGATGTAATTTACAAGCTCCTCCGCCACGTCCGCCGGGTTGCGCTTGCGGATTTTTTCGGTGTGCTTGTCAATGATTTGCGGGTGGTCGGAGTAGTCAACGAGCACCGCTTTGACATAACTGCCGCCGACGTCCACACCCATGGTGTAAAATTGGTCTGTCATGATTTTTTTTGCTATTGGCTGTTGGCTAACTGCCATCAATTAAGCGAGGTGCGCGAGGAGGATGGGAACACGGATTGAACGGATTTGACGGATTGAGACGGATTCAATCCGTTGTAATCTGTTCAATCCGTTCAATCCGTGTTCCCATTATCGTCACGCCTGTTCCTAAGCTGGCGACATTAGCCAACTAACCTACTTCCTCAAGTTCTTCTTTTTTCTTTTTCTCCGGCAACGCCACCTCGATATTCCGCCGGGCGAACATCGCCCCGCCCAGCGCCCCCATGAAAATGGAATCGGTGTGGACATTGATGGTCAAATCCTGCCCGTAGTTCGTGCGCACCAGTTCGGAGACGTATTTCAGCACTGCGTGGTTCCTCGCCACGCCGCCCGTGAAAGTGAACTCGTTGCGCACCCCGCCGGAACGGGCGAGCAGCGACATTGCCCGCATGACGATGGCGCGGTGCAAGCCCGCCAGGATGTCTTCCCGTTTTTCGCCCACGTTCAGCAACTCCCGCAGCTCGGCGCCCGCGAAGACGGTGCAGGTGGAGCAGATGGTGACTTCCTTTTGCGCTTCGAGGGCGAGGGGACCCAGTTCGTTCAGGGAGATGTTCAGCTCGTCGGCGATGTAGCCGAGGTAGCGCCCGCAACCGGCGGCACAGCGGTCGTTCATGTGGAAGCTGGTGACCAGGCCGTACTGGTCCACCTGGATGGCTTTCGTGTCCTGCCCCCCGATGTCAAGCACGGTGCGGGTGTTGGGGAACACGGCGTGCGCACCGAAGGCATGGCACAAAATTTCCGACTTGATGCAGTTTTCCGGGAAGGGCAGCAACGCCCTGCCATAGCCCGTGCCCACCATGCCGGCGATGTGAAATTCTTCTTCCGAAACGTAGTTGATGTGTTCTTTCAATGAGTCGGAAACCCTTTGGTAATTGCCTTTCAGCAGGTTCAATTCTGCATCGAAATGGACGCTTTCATCTGCATTTCCCACGTCCGCAAGGTTGGCGTATTTTGCGTTCAGCAGCGCCATGGATTCCTCCACCAAATGTTTGAACTGAAAGCTGATCATCTCGTTCTCAACGGGATTGATGCTTTTGTCAAAAAGCAGCATCATCGGCTCAAAAAGTTCCTTGGACAGGCAGCTCACCTTCTCGTTGTATTTTTCGCCCACGATGTCCCGGAAAAACTGGCTTTTCGAGCCGAGGTCCCTTTCGAGGTAATCCACCTTGACTTCCTCCTGGATTTCGCCGGTAATTCTTTCCACTTCGGCAAGCATGGTGTGGTGGCTTGCTTCGCTTTTGGCAGTTTCTCCGGCGGTTTGGAGGAGTTGCCGCCGGAGCCACTCCAGCCGGTTGCTGAACTGAAGGTACTGGAACGCGTCTTCCATTTCCTTGATGTACCTTCTGTATTCGGGATGCCGCTCGATGATGTCGCTCAACCTGTTTTGGAGCAAATAAAATCGGGCGTTGTAAATCGCCGACTGCTTGGCAATCTCGGCAGCCACCTCATAGTTGGAGCGGGTGTTGGTGATGCCCCGCCCGATGATGTTGTCCTGCTCGTCGATGATGACGGCTTTGGAGGTGGTGGAGCCTAAGTCTATTCCGAGGTAGTATTTTTTCATTGAAATAAATTGTTGAATTTCAAACGACTGCCTCCATTTCCATTTGACCCCGTATGATTTTCCGCTGCCCCAGCATTTGGAAAAATGAATCCAGCCGGTTTTTGATGTTGGAATAAGAAAAGTACCGGGGGTCCACCAAATCGGACTCGATGAAGCCGACGGGAATGCCCAGCCGCTCCTCCAATTGGCGCATCATCAGCAGTTGCCCGGCGGAAAAGGAGTTGCAGCTTTTGATGGAATTTACCAGAAAGCCGTCCGCCTGGAACTCGGTGATGTATTTTTCCAAAAGGTCAATGCGCTGCGGCAGGTTGAGGTTGGTGTAGCAGTTCATGCAGTATTCCGCCAGGCTTTCGAGCGGCCTTTTCGGGTCGTGCCGGAAACCGTAATCGTACACGCCGCCCACCTTCGTGTAGGTGGAGGCGACCACCACAGCGCCCATGTCGTAAAACAGTTTCCAGAACTCCCGGAAGGAGGTCCAGTTGGGCGGACCTTCCACCACCAGCCGGAAACGTTCTTCTTCCATTTCGCCTTCCGGCGTAATGGGGCCCAAGCCGAGGCGCACCCGCTCCTGTATTTCTTCGTACAGCGTCTCGTAATAAGTCACCGCTTCGGGCCTTCCCCGGAACCCCGTGTTGATGGGACCGATGTAATACACGCCTGCGAAATAGGCGTCAATCGGGGACGGCTTGTTTTTGGTGGTTTCGAAAATCTTGACGATGAGGTCTTCCGCACGTGCAGAATTTTCGAGGATGCCCGCCAGCTTGCTCTCGTCGAACTTTTTGCCGGAGACCATTTCCATTTTGGGAATTACCTCCTGCTTCAACTGCTCCACCATGTAGTCCCTCATTTCCTTCGTAATCTTCCCGCCCTCCTGGTAAGGCGTGTGCAGCATGGCAATCGGTACGCCGGGATAATAGCGTTCGAGATTCTCGAACCACTTCATGAAGGTGAAACAGCCGGTGTAGCTCAACAGCAGCAGGTCGGGCGGCGGCAGCTTTTCGCCCGTCGGGCCGATGTTGCCGTTGAGCATCATGCCGATATCGCACTTCACGTAAGTGCAGACGTCTTCCAAGTGCCCTGCTTTTTCAGCATCCCGAATGAAGTCGCCCGATTTTTTGCGCATGCCCGATTGCAGTGCGTTGATTTCGGGATACACGGGCAGCATGTCGAAGGCATGGATGAGTTCCGAAAGGTTGCCGGGCACGAAGGTGTACACCACTTTTTTGCCGGTTTCATGGGCTTGGCTCAAATCTTTGAAGAGCTTTGCCAGCATCTCCTTCTGGAGAACCATGCTTTTTTCTTTGATGACTTCTTTTTGCATAAATGATGAATGATAAATGATGAATCGTCCGCCCCAATCGTAAATCTCAAATCGTAAATCAAACCGCTTCTTCCCAGAGCTTGATGGAATCCGAAAATGCCCCCACCTGCTCTTTTATCACCTTGAACTGACCCGTATTTTCGCTGTACTGGAAACTGATGTAGCGGACACCTGCATCGTCGCAGGCTTTCTGCAACTGTGGGCGGTCGAGCAGGGCGGGGTCGCAGAAGCTGGGCGCTGCAAAAAGTATCCCGTCTGCCTGCCGCCGGTGAGCGAGGTCAATCAAACGGGCTTCCTTCGGGTTGCCTGCGTCGTAAACGGTAGAGGAAAAAGCGCTCTGGGTGAGGTAGGCGTCCACGATGGCACCGATAGGGTCGTCTGTCCTGGCGTCAATGTCTCCCTGAATCCAGCGGGAACCCAGCAGCAGGTCGTCGTCCACCACGTAGCAGCCCGCTATTTCGATAGACTTTATCAAGCCCAGCGGAGGCTGCTCGCAAAAAGCGCCGCTGACCACCACTTTGATTTTGTCCATCGGCTCCCCGATGTCCTGCCGGACGTAATCGAGCACCTCCGACAGTATTTCGTTGTGCTCCTCCACCGGCATGGCCAAGCCCGCCCGCAGGATGCAGTAGAGGTCTTCGTAGGAAAGCCGCCAGGGGAATTGCTGCCGGATGTCGTAAATGTCTTCCGTCAGCGCCCGGTTCTCGTTGTACAATGCGATGGAACGGTTCAACGCTTCGACGCCTGGCCTGTAACCGTTGATTTTGAACAACTCATCCTGGACGTGGAGCAATTCTTTTTTGTAAAATGCGCCGCCGACGGCAGGCAGGAAGTTTTGAGGAAAGTCGAGGTATTTCACAAATTTTCCCTTGCCCAACATGCGGAACATCCCGGAGAGGTTGCGGATGACGTCGCAAATCGAAGGAAAAATGAAGCCGTCGAAATCGTTGAGGTTGTCGTCGAGCGCCATCTCGATAATCCCCCTCGGAATATGGCAGATGTACGACTGGTAGTAAGCGTCCCCTTTGATGATTTGCTTGCGGTCGCCCCCGCCCAAAATACCGGCGGCGAGACCCCGCGCTGCGTGAACGACCTCCCTCGGAAAATAGATGGGCATGTAGCCGACCAAAATCCGCCCCTCCTCTTCTGCTTTCCACTTTTTGGCGTGGCGGAAATGTAGGTCGAACGCTGTTTGTTTACAGGTCTCAATAAGCGGTTGTATCTCCGTAAACATAAATCTGGATTTATTTGGCTTGAAAGCAGCACCGAGGTGGCGCCGCTTTCAAATCGCCTGATTTTTAAAGAAAAAATTTAAGAACTCTTTTCTTGACTGACTCTGTACCCGAACACCCGTTTGTTTTTTTTCCGCACGAATGTACAATAATTTTTCATTTAAGACAAAAAAGACTTAAATAGCGGTCGAATTTTTTTTTTAAAATCATAAACTCTAACTGTATGCACTCACAAGCAATGATGACGCTCTACGACGAACACGAAGTAATTCTCCAAAGAATACAAGCACTCCGGCAACTTTTGGGAGAAGGGAACCTGGCGGCCAGAAAAGAGGAACTGAACTGGTACGTTAGCTTCTTCCGAAACTATGGTGATAAATATCATCACCAAAAAGAGGAGGACCTCTTGTTTTCTTTGCTCAAAGACAGGTATCCCGGCTTGGCGAACATCGCCGAAGCGCTGGAAGGGCACCACGAGATGTTCAGGGACAACCTGAAAGAAGCAGAGGCAGCCATGAACGAGGGGGACTGGGAAAGCGTCAGGTCTGTCCTCCGGCGCTACCTCTCCGACCTCACCGACCACATCAGCGCCGAGAACGACGAGCTTTTCGTGGCGGTGGACGAACAATTGTCCGATGTGGAAAAAGAGCGGCTGTACTTTTCCTTTTTGGACAAAGACATGGAACTCGGCGAGGCGCAAAAAAAAGAGTATGAAAAACATGCCCGACAAACTGCATAAAAACCTTGGCACGGCAATCGTCACCGGCGCTGCCAAAGGCATCGGTTTTTCCATTGCCCGGCAACTGGCGGCGGACGGTTTCTCCGTCATCGTCGCCGACGTGAACGAAACGGCGGGGCGGCAAGCTGCCGACAGCCTGCCCGGCGCTGTTTTCCTGCCCGGCGACGTGACGGACGAGGACAGCGTGAAACTGCTTTTTGAAACGGTTTTAAAAAAACACGCTCCGGTGAAAGTGCTGGTGAACAACGCCGGCATCATCCGTGACCGGGTGATTTGGAAAATGGAAACGGCAGATTTCGACCGGGTGATTCAGGTCAATTTGCGGGGCACCTGGCTGATGTGCCGGGAAGCTGCCCAAATCATGAAAGAAGCAGGTTACGGCAGGATTATCAACATCGCCTCCCGCGCCTGGCTGGGCAATCCGGGGCAGACCAACTACTCCGCTTCCAAGGCCGGCGTGGTGGGCTTGACGAGGGCGTTGGCTTTGGAGCTTGCGCAATATGGCGTGACGGTGAACGCCATCGCCCCCGGCCTGATTGACACGCCGCTCACGCAAAACCTGCCCGAAGAAGTGCGCCAAAAGCTGCTGAACGCACAGCCAACAAAGTCAATGGGGAAGCCGGAAGACATCGCCCGCATGGTAGCTTTTTTGGCTTCGGGAAAAAACGGCTTCATCACGGGACAGGTGCTTCACGTGGACGGTGGGAAAAGCATCGGAGCAACAGGTTTTTAATAAGAAAACATGATACCACTACATTTCACCATAAATAAAAAGCGTCACGAACTGCTCGTCGAGCCGCACGAGACGCTCGCCCACGTGCTGAGGGAGCGCATCCGCCTCACGGGCACCAAAATCGGCTGCGAGCAGGGAAGCTGCGGCGCTTGCACTATCATCGTCAACGGCAAGCCCGTGGTGAGCTGCCTAACCCCGGCACTGCGCTGCCGAGGGGCACAAGTGCTCACCATCGAGGGCCTGGCTGAAAACGGGAACCTGCACATTTTGCAGGAAAAGTTCATCGAAAAGGGGGCGCTGCAATGCGGCTTCTGCACGCCAGGAATGATTCTCACTGCCTGGTCGTACCTGACGGAAAACCCGACTTGCAGCGTTCAGGACATCCGCGAGGCGCTGTCCGGCAACCTGTGCCGTTGCACTGGGTACAAAAAAATCGTGGAAGCGGTGGCAGCCGCTGCGGGGCAGTTGCTTTCTAGACCTGTCAGCACTTCAAGTGCTGACAGGTCTTGCCACACCGTGATTGGCAGCCGCCAACCACTGATTGACTCGAAGGAAAAAGTGACCGGCAGGGCGGAGTACGCCGATGATTTTGATAAAAAAAATGCCCTCGCCTGCAAGCTGCTGCGCTCCACCTACGCCCACGCTATCATTGAAAATATTGATGTTTCCGAAGCAGAAAAAATGGAAGGCGTGCGGGCGGTGGCGACCGGAAAGGAACTGACGGGCAAGTTCGGCGTACTGCCCACCTCCTACGACCAGACGGCAATGGCGGTGGACAAGGTGCATTACATCGGCGAAATCGTTGCTGCCGTTGCTGCCGACACCGAAGCCATCGCTGCGGAGGCGCTCAAAAGAATCAAGGTGACTTACCGGGAACTTCCCAACTTTTTCACCTGGCAAAGCGCGCTGGAACCCTGCGAGGAGGAAGCCATCATCCATCCGCACTCGAAAAAGCACGGGCGCAACGTCCACAAGCAAGTGGAAATGCGCTTCGGCGAACAGCAGGAAGATTTCGAGGCATCGGCGCACGTTTGCGAGATGAGTTTCGACTTCCCCGGCATCAACCACGCCTTTGTCGAGCCACACGCCTGCACCGCCTGGTGGAGCAAAAACGGCGAGCTGACCATCGTCACCGCCACGCAGGTGCCGCACTACCTGCACCGCACCCTGAGCCGGGTGCTGGACGTGCCCCTCAGCAAAGTGAGGGTGATAAAACCGGCGCTGGGCGGCGGCTTCGGCGGAAAGAGCGACCCGTTTTCACATGAATTGGTTGCCGCCCATCTCGCCCGGAAAGCGGGGCAGCCCGTTCGCATCCGTTTCACGCGGGAAGAAGTTTTCCTCACCAACAACGGTCGCCACCCCACCCACCTGACCCTAAAAATGGGATTGGGCGGCGACGGTCGCCTCCAAACCCTCGATGCAGACATCGTGATTGACGGCGGGGCCTTCGGCAGTTTCGGGGTGGTCACTACTTATTATAATGGTGTGTTGCTGCAAGCGCCATACAATTTGAAAAGCTTTGGGTTCAAAACCACCCGCGTTTACACCAACAAGCCGCCGAGCGGGGCGATGCGGGGGCACGGCGCGGTGAACCCCCGATTTGCGACGGAAGTCGTGATTGACGAACTGGCGTATCGGGCGAACTTGGACCCCTGCGAGTTGCGGCTGAATAATTTTTTACCGGGAAACACTTTGACATTGGGGCAGTTCCGCATCACCAGCAACGGCGCACGGGAAGCTTTGCAGGCGGTGATGAACCAATCGGACTGGAACAGAAAACACCGCAAACTGCCCTTCGGCCACGGCATCGGCGTCGCCTGCGGTTTTTACATCAGCGGCAGCGCCCTGCCCATCATCTGGAACGAGTACCCGCAGTCGGTCGTGCATTTGAAGCTGGACTTCGACGGCAGGGTGGTCATCTACTCCGGAGCAAGCGATATCGGGCAGGGCAGCGACACCATGCTCGCCATGATTGTGGCGGAAACGCTGGGCATCCCGGTGGACAAAACTTTCGTCCACGCCGCCGACACGCTGTTCACGCCCGTTGACCTCGGCAGCTACTCCAGCCGGGTGACTTTCATGGCGGGCAATGCCGCCAAAATGGCTGCTGAAAACATGCGGGAGGAAGTCATCTCCAGCGTGGCGAAAAAGACCGGCGCAGCGCCCGACCAGCTTGTTTTGCAAAACGGAAAAGTAAAAAACTTAGAAACCGGCGCTGAAATCTCCTGGGACGAAGCCGCCGTGATGACCACCGACAAGCGGGGCGCTGTCAGCACGAGCGGATTTTACAACTCGCCGAAATTGGGCGGTGACTTCAAAGGGGCAGGCGCAGGGTTAAGCCCTTCGTACAGCTTCGGCGCTTGCATCGCCGAGGTGAAGGTGGACACGGAGACCGGCCAATTCGAAGTTGTCAACCTGTGGGGAGCGCATGATTGCGGCAAAGCTTTGAACCCCCTCGCCGTGGAAGGGCAGTTGGAAGGCTCGTGGCACATGGGTATGGGGCAGGCGGTGTCGGAGGCGATGAATTATTACGAAGGCTTGCTGCTCAATCCCAACCTGCTCGACTACAAAATCCCCACTTCGCTCGACACGCCGCCCATTCACACGAACATCATCGAATCGGAAGACCCGGAGGGACCCTTCGGGGCGAAAGAGTGCGGGGAAGGGGCGCTGCACCCGTCCATTCCCGCCATTGCCAACGCCGTGTTCGACGCCGTCGGAGTGCGCATCTACAGTTTGCCGATTACGGCGGACAAGATTTTGGAAGCGATACAAAACGCAAGCAAACAAAATACCATCCCCGTATGAAAAACATGAATGCAACCTACCTCGTCCCCGCCTCGGTGCCGGAAGCTTTGGCGGCTGCCGACGCCAACCGGGAAAGCTTTGCCTACCTCGCAGGTGGCACCGACCTGATGGTACACCGCCAACAGGAAAACAACACGGCAACTTGCCTCATTGACCTGTCTGCCCTGCCTGGTTTTGATAAAATAGAAGTGAAAAATGGCAAAATCCTCATCGGCGCCGGGGTCACTTTGCATGAATTGGCAAATGCTGAAACCGTTCTCCGGCACTACCCCCTGCTGGCGGAGGCGGCGCAGTCCATAGCCTCGCCGGTGATTCGCAAAAGCGCCACCGTCGGCGGCAATTTGCTGGTGGAAAACCGCTGCTCGTTTTTTAACCAATCCGAATTCTGGCGGGAAGCCATCGGGCTGTGCCTGAAGTGCGGCGGCGACGTGTGCATTGCCACGGGCGGCAAGAAGGCGTGCTACTCGGTGTTCGTTTCCGACCTCGTGCCCGCGCTGATTTGCCTCGGTGCAAAAGTGCAGTATGCCGTTGCCGATGGCATGTTCGACATGCCCCTCGAAGCGCTGTACACCGGCGTTGGCTTGAACCCCCTCCACCTGCCGGCAGGGGCGCTGATTACGCAGGTGGAAGTTCCTGTAAAAAATGGAGTGCGCACCTGGTTCCAAAAGTTGCGTCCCCGCAAGAGCGTGGATTTCACCAACCTCACGCTGGCGCTGAGTTTCGAGCCGGACAACGGCAGGCTGAAAGTCGCCCTGAGCGGGGTGGACATGGGGCCTGTCGTGTTCGAGACCGGCGACCTTTCCGATGCCTTCGTAAAATCTGTGGGCAAAAAGTGCCGTATGGTGGAGAACCTGTTTTATCCGCGGGCTTACCGGAAGAAAATGGTGGAAGTGTATTTGAGGCAGGGGTTGAAAGCAGTTGGGGGAAGGTGAGGGGGAAATCTTTCTTTTTATAGCGTTTCTGTCAGCCCTTTCTTAGCCTTTCTCCTTGTGTCAAAGCAATCATCCAGTCCAACCTTCCCTGTCGAGGCTTCGGTATTGAATCGCTTCGGCGATGTGTTCCATTTTGATGTCTTTGCTGCCAGAGAGGTCGGCGCTGGTGCGGGCCACTTTCAGGATGCGGTCGTAGGCACGGGCGGAAAGTTGCTGTACTTCCATCGCTTTTTTCAGGAGTGTCGCACCGGCGGTGTTCAGTTGGCAGACTTCCCGCACCATGCGGCTGGGCATTTGCGCATTGCAAAAAACGCCTTTGTAATCCTTGAACCGCTCGGCCTGAATTTCCCTCGATTTTATCACGCCTTCGGCAATATCCTTGCTTGGCCGGGCGGGGATGTCGTACTTCGACAACTCCTCGTAAGATACCGGCGTGACCTCCACGTGGAGGTCGATACGGTCGAGCAGCGGCCCCGAAATTTTGCTCAGGTAGCGCTTCACTACGCCGGGGCCACAGACGCAATCCTTTGTCGGGTGGTTGTAGTAGCCGCAGGGGCAGGGGTTCATCGAGGCGATGAGCATGAAGTTGGCGGGGTAGTCGATGCTCATTTTTGCCCTCGAAATAGTGACCCGGCGCTCCTCCATCGGCTGCCGCATCACCTCCAGCACCGAGCGTTTGAACTCCGGCAGTTCATCCAGGAACAACACGCCGTTGTGCGCCAGCGAAATCTCGCCTGGCATCGGTATGGAGCCGCCGCCCACCAGCGCCACATCGCTGATGGTATGGTGCGGTGCCCGGAAGGGGCGGGTAGAAATCAGCGAGGAGCCGCTCGGCAGCACCCCTGATACCGAGTAGATTTTGGTCGTTTCCAATGCTTCATACAACGAAAGCGGCGGCAGGATGGTCGGCATCCGGCGGGCCAGCATCGTTTTTCCTGCTCCCGGTGGCCCGATGAGGATGGCGTTGTGACCGCCGGCAGCCGCAATTTCGAGGGCACGTTTCACATTTTCCTGGCCTTTCACATCGGAGAAATCGACAGAGAAGATTTCCTTATTTTGCGTGAACTCTTCCCTGGTGTCGACTTTGGTGGGTTCGATGACGGTGCGGCCATTCAAAAAATCAACCGCTTCGAGCAGGTTGTCGACCCCGTACACTTCGAGGTTGTTGACAATGGCGGCTTCCCTGGCATTTTGTTTCGGTAAAATGATGCCCTTGAATTTCTCTACCCGTGCCTGGATGGCGATGGGCAATGCGCCTTTGATGGGCCGCAGGCTGCCGTCGAGCGAGAGTTCGCCCATCATGATGTATTTGTCCAAATCCTGATTTGTGATTTGCTCCTGGGCGGCAAGGATGCCAACGGCGATGGGCAGGTCGTAGGAGGAACCTTCTTTTCGGATGTCGGCGGGGGCGAGGTTTACCACCATTTTCATGCGCAACATCTGGTACTTGCTGCTTTTGACGGCGGACTCGATACGCTGGAAGCCTTCTTTTACGACATTGTCTGGCAAACCGACCAGAAAATACCAAGGCCCCTGGCCGCTGGGCTGCCCACCCGCATTGACTTCGACGGTGATGGTTTGGGCGTCAACACCGTGAACGGCGCTGGCATAGGTTTTTACGAGCATCAGGTTTTCTCAATTGCGTTTTTGTTTGAATCGCTGGTTTCCGGGTGCATCAAATATCTTCAAAATAAAACGAACTAACCAAAAAGCGTTGGCGGTTCCGGTACTTCGAAGTGCATTTCGGGTGAGTTGTTTGTCACGGTGTTCAATTGTTCCGATACCCGGTACTTTTTTATGATGCCATCGGATGGTGTTTGCAGCAACAGCAGTATTTCATTCAAATCCTCCGTCTTCAACCAACGCTGTTGCTGCTCAAGGGTGGTCAGAATCACCGGCATCCGGTTGTGGATGGACGAGACCTCCTGGTTGGCATCGGTGGTGACGATGGAAAAAGTTTTTAGGCCGTAGTCGCCGTGGTACCAGACATCCCACACTCCGGCAAACATCATCAACTCATTGTTTTTCAAAATTAAACGGTACGGGATTTTATTAGAACCGTCACTTTTCCATTCGTAGAAACTATCCGCCGGCACGAGGCACCGCCGCTTCCTGACGGGGATGCGGAACGACGGTTTGGTCTCGATGCCCTCCCGCCGGGCATTGATGAGGCGGCCTGTGTTCTTGCCATCCTCCGACCAGTGTGGCACCAGCCCCCAGGCGATGTACTGCAACCGTTCGGGGTGGTCGTTGGTGACGACGTAGGCGTGTTGCGTCGGGGCAATGTTGTAACTGACCCGCAGTGCTTCGTTAACCTCCACGAAGGGCAATTGCTGTTGCAGTTTTTCTTTTGAAGTGGCCAATGAAAAACGTCCGCACATTTGCTGCTGATAGTTTTAAATTCACTCTTTTGGAGCGAACCAAAGTTAGTGAAACAAGGTGTTGCGAGGTTCTGGTTTTTCACACGCACACAATTGTTATTCAACACGTTTCCAAAACACAAAACCAGCCTTCCACAACAAAAAACCCAGGTCAAAAACAAATCGTTGAAGCTGCCCTAAAACATTTTTCAACACGCTATAAAAAGCGTTTTCATAATGGTATAAAAAACAGCGTTTTACCAATATGCTGTTTCCACAGTTTTTGTGCAGAACACTGTGGAAGCGGCATGGACTTTTGCACACTCACCCAGTTTGAACGACTACTTCCTGTTCTTTCGAGTACACACAAAACTGTTTTCCTGTTGGCGACCTGCTTTTTGTTGACACTACCGGGCGAGTTGTTAGCGGTTTAAAAATGAAAAAATATCACCACTCAGCTTCTCCACAGCCTGTTAAAAACTTCACAATCCGTTGATGTTTAATTGACCTGAATGTTGGCCGCCTGTGGATGAACCCACGAGTTATCAAGGTTTCAAAAAACGTCAAAAATTTGCCTTCTTTTTCTCCACGAACCAACACCGATAACAATAGTAGGGCAGAAAGAATTTTTTAAAAGAAAATCATCAATGCTATTAGAAGTTGACCTTCGGATGATTTTCCCT
>JACRAN010000312.1 GCA_016234735.1 Bacteroidota bacterium
ACTTTCAGTATCACGGTGTCGAGCGTGGGCGGGGGATAGCCAGCCAGCCGGTAAATTTCCTCCGGGGTTTCCATATCGAGGGCGTTGGTGAGGAAGTGGCGGGCGAGGCTGTCCAACTGTGCCAGGTCGTAGCAGTAGAAACTTTCGTCGAGCAGGGGCAAAAAACACTCGTACACGCCTGGCTCGCCCTCGCCGTACACCAGCGGGGTCGTCACTTTCACCTTGCCAGTCAGCGGAAATGCGCCACTCGCCATCCTGTAAGTTGGCCGAAGGGTAGTCTCAATCATTTTCAAGGCCGGTTCCTTCAACTCCAGCAACGGGTAGTCGCCGTCTTTTTTGTAAATTTTGGCCAGATGGTCGGTCAGCACCGATTTCAACTTGCGTTGCGATGACTCCACCACCTGAAGTTCCGTGCCGACGAGTATGCCGAGCACGGCATCTTCATTCAGTTGAAAACAAAGCAGCGGGTAAGTGACTCGTTCCATGAACCAAAAGTAGCGGTTATGTTTTGCGAATTGAAAAGGAAAGCGAAACTTTGCAGCGAAAACAGGGTTTGGAAGAAAACCCCAGACAGCGATTCCCCTCCCAATTCGTTGTTTTTCAGGAAATTAAATGCTCCAATTTTGCTTCAAAATCCAGCCTCCGATACGGGCTGTCCACCTAAAAAAACACCAGTGAAAAAAAATTTGACGCCCATTTTCGTCCTCTGCCTGCTGTACCTGGCAGGCTGCAAAAACGACCCTCCTCCCACCTCGCTACCGACCCCTCCCCCACTTCCGGCACTCGATTCGGTGGAATTGGTGACCACTCCCGACCCGTATTTTTTGAAAAAATACCAGGGTACGCTCGATGGCAAACTCCCGGTGGAAATGGTGCTGGTCAATTGGGGCGACGGGTTCCTCAGTGGCCGCTACTGGTACACCGCCAAAAACAAGCCCATCGAACTCAGCGGGGAACTGAAACCGGACCTGAGTTTTGAAATCACCGAATATTCAAAAGGCAAGGAAAACGGCAAGTTCCTCGGCACTTTTTTCAGCCCCGACTCCCTCACCGGCACCTGGACGAGCGCCAACGGCAAGCGGACCATGCCGTTCGGCCTCGGTTTTTCAGCACCCACCGAAGATGAACTGAACTGGGCCGGCAACTGGCACCTCAACCAGGTCTGGGACAGCGGCTCGCTGCTCATCGGCAACGTCAGCAAGGATTCGTTCGATTTTGCATTGTCGGTGGTGCGGGGTGGCCACGTCGGCACCATCGAAGCCCGTGCCAGCCGAACGGGGGCGAAGGCAGTTTTCAAAAAAAAGGAATTCGAGGACGAACCCTGCGAACTGCGTTTTGACCTCCAGCCTGACCACGTGCAGGTCGAACAGCCAAGCTCCAACCTGAGCTGCGGGTTCGGGGCGAGGGCCTACGCCGGTGGCCGCTACGAGCGCCTCCACCTCGTTCGGAACGCTACGCTGTTGGTCGGCACGGACGAAGATGCCGTTTTCCCGACCGCCGCTTTGCACGACGAATTCCGTAAATTGGTGGGCGACGAAATTTACAAGACTTTCGCCTTCAACATGCAAATCAAGGAACGCAACGTGAACAAGGCCGGCCAAACCGTCATCGCAGGCTCGGTACCGGGGCTGTTCAGGTCCAATGAGGCCATCATTGTTTACGGGCCGGGCAACAAAATCTGGGCGGCCACCCTCGATTACGTGGCAGGCAGCGAAGAGCCGGTGCTGCGTTATTTCACCAACGATGCCACCTCCGCCGGGGAATTGAACCCTGACATCGAAGCATGGCGGGAGGGGTTCAAGGAGTACAAAGTTGTTTTTTGAACTTGAAGATGCCCGGCCATTTAATTTTTGGGTAAAATTGTTGCAGCAATACTCTTGGATGTTAGCTTTTGGGTTTTGGCAGGTTGGCGTATTGGGAGGAAATTCTATCTAAATAGCCAACACACCAAAACGCTAACAAGCCAAAACGCCAACGTGCTAAATAATCTTTTGCGCTTCAAATTCGTTTGGTGTGCAATTTTTCGAACCAGTCAAATTTCATCTTCACCTGACCAACCAGCATTAAAATTTCATGACTATGAAAATTTTCAAAATTACGGTTGCCTTCGCCTGTTGCATGGTAGCAGCCAACTTGCTCTCTGCCCAGCCTGCGCTCAAGCGGGCGAACAAGCAGTACGAGCTTGCCGCTTTCAGTGTGGCGGTCCAATCCTACAAAGAATTTTTGTCCAAAAACCCTGACCACGTGGAGGCCAACAGCAAAATCGCCGACTGCTACCGCCACCTGAACCAGCAGGAAAAAGCGCTGCCGCACTACCAGGCAGCCGTAGCATCGGCGGAGGTCGAGGATATGTTCGTGTTTCAATATGGCCTGACTTTGCAGGAATTGGCGCGGTACGAACTGGCGCAGAAGGTTTTCAATTCATTGGGGGAAAAATCGCCCGAATTCAAAACCCGCTGCAAACAGTTTTCAGAAGCCTGCCAGTTTGCGATACAGGCGCAGGATTCGCCACTTTTCAAAGTCTCGAACGAATACGCCAACACGGCCTCCTTCGATTTTGGCCCGGCCTTCCTCGGCGACCGGGTGGTGTACTCCTCTGGCCGCACCGACATCCGGGGGCGTGACAGCCGAAATGTTCCGGCCCCTTCCGATGGTTCCAACCGGCTTTTCGTCACGCAACGTGACCGCAACGGCTTCCTCGATGTGCCAACGACGCTGCACACCGGTTTTGGCGCCCTCGCCAACGAAGGCCCTGCTGCCTACACCTCCGATGGCAGTGACGTAGCCGTGACCCGCAACAATTTCAGCGACGGCACCCGCATCATGCCATCGAGCGGCCTGGAAATGAACCTGTTCCTGGCGCAGGCCGATGAAAATGGCGACTGGGAAAATGCAGCACCGTTCGCACACAACGGCGCTGATTTTTCAACGGGGTTCCCCAATTTTTCGCCGGACGGCAAAGCGCTGTTTTTTACCAGCAACCGCCCCGGCGGCTACGGCGGCTTCGACCTGTACGTGTCGTATCGGGTGGGTAGCAACTGGTCAGCACCGGAAAACCTCGGCAGCACCGTCAATTCGTTGGGCAATGAAATCACGCCGTTTTACGATGGTTCGTCGCTCTATTTTGCCAGCGATTTCCACAAAGGTTTCGGGGGGTTCGACATTTTCAGGGCGGAGGACAGCGGCGGTCGTTGGGCCACGGTTTACCACGCCGGTTCCGGCCTGAACTCCTCCGTCGATGATTTCGGGTTCGTGTTCGATGCAGCCCGCAACATCGGTTATTTTGTGTCAAACCGGCCCGGCGGCAAGGGCGCAGAAGATATTTACCGGATTCAAAAAGAAACGGAAAGTGTGGTCATCAAGGTGACGGATGCCCTGACCGGGGCGGCCATCGCTGGCGCAACCGTCGATTTTTCAAGCTGTGGCGAAAAAAGCTACCAGACGAACGGCAATGGGATTTTCAATTTTCAACTGCTTGAAAAACTTGATTGCAGCGCTACGGTGAGCAAGGACGGGTTTTTGAGCGAAACCATAAAAATCACGACCCTCGGCCTGCGGGAGAGCCGGACGGTGACGGTTGCGCTGGCCAACAGCGCCAATTCCTACATGGGCAAAGTCATCAACGGCAGCAACGGCAATGCGACGGACAACGTGAAAGTCATCGCCACCAACCAGGCCAACAAAACCGAAACGACCACCTACTCCACCGCCAACGGCAGCTACGCCATTGCGCTCCAGCCCAATGCAACCTACGTGATTCGATACTCGAAAGCCGGTTACCGGGATTTGAGTTTCAACTTCAAAACTTCAACCGCCGACAAAAAGAACATCCAGGACATTGAACTGCTGCCAGTAGGCGTCGGTACGCCGGTCACTTCCGCTCCGAAGGAACCCGCCGTCACCAGCATGGAACAGCCGGTCACCACGCCCGGTGCCACGACGAGGGCAGGCTTCTCCGTGCAATTGGCCGCAGGCACCAGCCCGAAGGTGGACTTAAAACCTTACGAAGCGAAAATGAGCAAATCGGGTGTGGTTTACACGGTCAACGAGGGGGGCAAAACCAAAGTCCGGTTCGGTGTTTTTGCAACGAGGGAAGAAGCGGTGGCCGCACAGGCAGTGGCCAAAGAAAACGGCTACGCCGGAGCCTTTGTCGTGGCTGAAAACGCTGGCCCTGCTGCCCCGTTAAACAAGACCTCCGGGGCTAAAACATCCTCCCCGAAAAGCATTGAAACCAAGCCTGAAGCGACACCTGCCGCCGCTACCAAGGAACCGGAAAGCCTCGATGGCTACCTGGTAAAATTAGCGGCGTACCGGGACATGAATAACTTCAAGCAGAGCAGCATTGAAGACCTTGGCGTGGTGAAATTTGTAAAAAAAGGGGATTTCACCATCGTCCTGCTTTCCGGCTACGATTCCAAATCTTCCGCCGAAATCGGCTTGCAAAAAGCGCGCAACCGTGGCTTCCCCGGTGCCTACATGGTGACGATGGACAAGGGAGAACTTGTAAAACAGTGATGAGGGACGAGGAATGAGGGATGAAATTATGGCACCGTTCGTCCCTCATCCCTCATCCCTCATTCCTATCAAAGGTGAATCACCTCGTCGTAAGCGGCAGCGGCGGCCTCCATCACCGCCTCGCTCATGGTCGGGTGCGGGTGAACCGACTTGATGATTTGATGCCCGGTTGTTTCCAGCTTCCGGGCCACCACCACTTCGGCAATCAACTCTGTCACGTTGGCCCCAATCATGTGGGCACCGAGGAACTCGCCGTACTTCGCATCAAAAATCACTTTCACAAAACCGCTTGAAGCGCCGGCTGCCTTGGCTTTGCCGGAGGCGCTGAACGGGAATTTCCCGACTTTGATTTCGTAACCCGCCTCCTTCGCACCCTGTTCGGTGTAGCCTACCGAAGCAATCTCCGGCCAGCAATAGGTGCAGGATGGGATGTTGTTGTAATCGAGCGGTTCCGGGTGGTGTCCTGCAATTTTTTCCACACAGATGATGCCCTCCGCACTGGCCACATGTGCCAATGCCGGTCCCGGAACGATGTCGCCGATGGCGTAAATGCCCGCCACATTGGTGCGGTAAAACTCATCCACCTTCACCACGCCCCGGTCCGTCACGATACCGAGCGCTTCGAGTCCGATGTTTTCCGTGTTGGGCGTAACGCCCGCAGCGGAAAGCACGATGTCGCATTCGATGATCACTTCGTTGCCGGTTTTCCGGTCTTTGGTTTTCACCTTGCAAACTTTGCCGGAAGAATCAACTGACTCCACCGACGTGTTTGCCAAGACTTTGATGCCTGCTTTTTTGAAAATCTTCGTCAATTCCTTCGACACTTCGGGGTCTTCCCTTGGCACCAAGCCCTGCTCCAAAAACTCAACCACTGTTACCTCCGTGCCGATGGTATTGTAAAAATAGGCGAACTCCACACCGATGGCGCCGGCACCCACCACCACCATGCTTTTCGGCTGTTTTTCCAGCGACATGGCCTTGCGGTATTCGATGACTTTTTTGCCGTCAATGGGAAGGCTGGGAAGTTGCTTGGCCCTTGCCCCGGTAGCGATGATGATGTGGTTAGCCGAGTACTCTGTCTTTTTGCCATCGGCGGCGGTGACCTCCACTTTTTTGCCCCGTAGCAATTTGCCGGTACCGTCTATGGCCGTGATTTTGTTTTTCCGAAAAAGAAATTGGATGCCCTTGCTCATGCTCTCGGCCACGCCACGGCTGCGTTTCACGATATTGTCGAAGTCTGGCCTGGCTTTGTCCACGGTGATGCCATAGTCGGTAGCGTGCTTGATGTACTCGAACACTTGTGCGCTTTTCAGCAGGGCTTTGGTGGGGATGCAGCCCCAATTGAGGCAGATGCCGCCCAGCGATTCCCGCTCGACGACCGCCACGTTCATTCCAAGTTGGGCAGCACGGATGGCCGCTACGTAGCCGCCAGGCCCGCTGCCAATAACGATAAGGTCAAAATTCATTGGAAGTATTTTTTTATTTTGAAAAACAGCCTCGGAACAGGCCGGTGCTGGTGCGATACCCGCCTGAAAAAGCGGCGCAAAGATAGGCGTTGAGGCAGAAAAAGCAGAAGATTGGAAAATTTTGTGGCTGGGGAGTGCCCGTAAAAAAAAAGTCCTGCCACAACGTGATGTGGCAGGAGCCTATCTAACTTACTGATACTATAGACAAAAGGATAAAAACATTTTATAAAGGTAAGGACAGATACAAGAATTTTCAATGCCTATCTTGTTAACGGTCATACCTTTTTAGGGAACGGTACCTGTTCTTGAGGCAATGCTCAAAAAATACCATCACAATTTTCACCTACCTTTTACGGTAGCGATTGCCATTATGTTTCACGGAAATTAAGCCCGAGGTGTAGTATCTCTCACAGAAAAGGGCTTCAAAGATATGGAAAGACTCTCGTTTTAAGCAAAATCGACTGGCAAACTTATCAACGTCCCTTCAATTTCAACATTTTGGGTGAATTGCTCATTTCACTGATTTTCAATTACTTACAGCGAATTTGTTCTACCCATTCAATACTTTTGTAATGGAAAAAGCATTGATTCTCAATCTTTCCACATGTGGAAAACTATGTGGAAAAAAATTTTGAAAATCCGAAAATCCAATTCAGAATTTCGGGCAAAGGATGAGGTCGTCCTCGTATTCGCCGAGGTAGGCGATGGAAATTTCAAACGTGCCCCGGTTGAAATTGGACGTTGAGCCGGGATGGAAATCGTAGCTCGTGCCTATCAGGATGTTGTTGACCTCCAGGCCCATCAACGCCACAATGGCATCCAATCGGTACGAATCGTCGTAATCCGTCACGGGCCGCACGTACGAGCCGAGGTGCAGGGAAATCGTTCTGAAATCGCTCAGGCTGAACCGGAAATTGCCCCCGGCATCCAGCTTCATGTGGCTGTCCTGTTTGTCAAAAATAGCACGGGGCAGGAACGTGATGCCTTTCGCAAACGGCACTTGCGCACTCACCTGAACGGAGTACCGGGGGGCCAACTTGCTTTCGGGCAATTGCGAATCCGCATCGGTGTGGTGGTAGAAACTGACAGACGGGCTTAGGAAATGGTGCATCGCACCACCGACAAAAAGCCTCATTTTGGAGGATTTCGGAGCCAGCACGTAGTTGAGGCCGACGGAATAATCGCCGTAGGAAAAATTGTTCTCCGGCAACCGCTCGGCGGTCGGGTCAGAGAAGCCGGTGGTGCCGTTGAACTGGTCATCGAAGGTGATGTTGCCAAAGTTGACGTTCCGCTGTGCGATGCCTGCCTGAAAACCCAACGACAAAAACTGCGTGTTGCGAATGTCGAGCGCCTTGTGGTAAGCTGCTGAGACAGCGATCTGTGTCGTGCTGAAGTTGACCGCACCCGCTTTGTCCTGAAAAAAAATCACCCCGACAGCAGCGTGGTCCTTGTAGCGGGTTTTGATTTTGCCCATGCGCCAGCGCATATCCAATGCACTCGAAAAAGTAACGTACGGCTCCTCCATCACTTGCCGCCATTGGTCACGGTAAATGGACGATACCCTGAATTTGCCCTCGAAGGCACCCGTCAGCGCCGGGTTCAGCGTGAGCGGCGAAGCATAAAACTGGCTGAACAACCGGTCCTGTGCCTGGATTTCCGAGAAAGAAAAAAGGATGAAAGCGAGTAGGATAAAATTACGCATCATGTCAGGTCAACGGTTTTAATGGCTTTCGGATCGGTTTTGATTTTTAGGTAAAAAACTTGCCAAAGGTAAAGTGAAACAAAGAAACCGAACGGGATTTCAACCAGGGATAGTATTTTTGAAAAATTTTTTAAACGAAATCAAGTGTCAACCTCAATTTAATCCATTGATTTACAGCCAAATATCATCCACGATTTTTTACACGCTTGCAAAACAAACATTCTGAACCAACATGAGTTTCGCCATCTGTCCTTTAAGTGTAGTCTCCCTTCGCAACAGCCCTTCCGACAAAAGTGAGCAGGTCAGCCAGTTGCTGTTTGGTGAAATGGTGGAAATGCTGGAATGGAAAGGCAAGTCGTGGATAAAAATCCGCTGTACCTGGGACGACTGCATCGGCTGGGTGCAGGCAAGGCAAATCAAACCGCTCACCACTTCCGAACATCAGCTTTTCAACGAAAGATACGCCTACTGCCTCGACCTGTTCCAGCCGCTGCTCTCGGACGAATACGCCATGCCCATCCCGCTGGGGGCCAGGCTGCCCGACTTCGACGGCATGAAATTCACCTTCGACAGCAAATCCTACCATTACAGTGGCCAGGCTGTTTTTCCTGAAAACCTCGAAGCCACTCCCGACCGGGTGCTCAAAATCGCCCGGCGCTACCTGCTCGCCCCCTACCAGTGGGGAGGCCGCTCCCCCTTCGGCATCGACGCTGCGGGGCTGACACAAATGGTGTTCAAATTGGTAGGAATCCGCCTGCACCGCACGCCAGAACAGCAGGTCCACCAAGGCGAGTTGGTTGATTTCAACGAGCAGTCAATGGCTGGCGATCTCGCTTTTTTTGAAAACTCCGCAGGCACCATCTCGCACACGGGCATCATTTTGCCAGAAAACAAAATCATCCACGCCGCAGAACAGGTGCGCATCGACCGCTTCGACCACTTCGGCATTTTTGACGAAGAACTGAACAAGTACACACACCACCTGCGGGTCATCAAGCGGGTGCTGAAAGTCCGGGCAGCGGATTTGCCATCCAAAAAGGAGTTGAAAACGGCGGACACGCAGGTAGCGCTTTTCTGAGGACTCCCTCGTAATTGGCGGGACACTGATTTTCACCAATTTCACAGATTTTTGGACTTTGGACACGCGAGATGCGCGAGGAGGATTGGAACACGGATGACACGGATTTGGCGGATTTGAACGGATTTTTGGTAGTGGCATTTTTTAACTGATGTCGTGTCCTAATCATTTGAAAAAGCAGTTGCTATTTTGTGAGGCCAAGTTATCGAACCCTGCATTACAAAATTCCTGCGTCGATTGAAACAGCAAACGCTCTAAAAATCCGTTTTAATCCGCCAAATCCGTGTCATCCGCGTTCCAATCCTCCTCGCGAGGCAAAAAGGTTTTTCCTAAATTTGCCAGCCCGACCATCCAACAAACAACCATTCAGCAATCCAATCAGCTTGGCACGAAAAAGTATCACCGTCGCCGGAGGCGAACCGAGGGAGAAAAGCGAAAAAATCACGCCGCTGATGCAGCAGTACTTCCAGATGAAGGCGAAGCATCCGGATGCCATCCTGTTGTTCCGGGTGGGCGATTTTTACGAGACGTTTTCGGAAGATGCGGTGAAGGCCTCCAAGGCGCTCGGCATCGTGCTCACCAGCCGCAACAACGGCGGCAACGACATCGAACTCGCCGGTTTCCCCTACCACTCGATGGACGTGTACCTGCCCCGGCTCGTGCGGGCGGGCTACCGGGTGGCCATCTGCGAGCAGCTCGAAAAACCCTCGCCCGAAAAGAAAATCGTGCGGCGGGGCGTGACGGAGGTGGTGACGCCGGGCGTGACCACTGACGAAAAACTGCTCGACCATAAGTCGAACAACTTCCTCGCCTCCGTTTGTTTTGGGAAAAAAGACCAGGCGGGCGTGGCGTTCCTCGACATTTCCACCGGCGAGTTCCTCGCTGCGGAGGGCGACCTGGCCTACGTGGACAAGCTGCTGCAAGGGTTCAGCCCGTCGGAGGTGATTTTTGCAAAAAGCCGGGCGAAGGATTTCGAGCACCACTTCGGCGACCGATTTTACACGTACACCCTTGACGACTGGGCCTTCACCCCGGATTTTACGAAGGAAAAACTGCTCGAACAATTCGAGGTAGCTTCGCTCAAGGGCTTCGGCATCGACACGCTCGATCTGGCGCAAATGGCCGCCGGGGCAGCGCTCCACTACCTCGCCACTACCGAAAACAAAAACCTCCGGCACATCAACGGCATCAGCCGCATCCACGCCGAGAGCTACGTGTGGCTCGACCGTTTCACCATCCGCAACCTCGAACTGCTGCACAGCCCCCACGACGGCGGCACCCCGCTCATCGACATCCTCGACCGGACGGTGTCGCCGATGGGCGGGCGGCTGCTGAAAAAATGGGTCGTGCTGCCGCTCACTTCACTCAAGGAAATCGAAAACCGGCAGGAAGCGGTGGATTTTTTTCTGAAAAACACCCCGTTCTCCAATGAGGTACAGGGCTACGTGCGGCAGATGGGCGACCTGGAACGCCTGATTTCGAGGGTGCCGCTGGGCAAGATCCAGCCCCGTGAGGTGGTGCAGCTTCGCAAAGCGCTGGAGGCCACCGAGCCGCTGAAAGTGCTGCTGGCGGCCAGCGGCCATGCGTATTTTGAAAAATTGGCCGACGGCCTCAACCCCTGCAAGTCGTTGCAAAACGACATCCGGCAGCAAATCACGCATGAACCGCCCGCCCTCATCACGAAGGGCGGGGCCATCGCCGACGGCTTCCACGCCGAACTCGACGACCTGCGCAACACCGTGCGCAACAGCCAGGATTTGCTGCTCGACATCCAGCGGGTGGAGGCGCAGCGCACCGGCATCGACAACCTGAAAATCGGATTCAACAACGTCTTCGGCTACTACCTCGAAGTGACCAACCGGCACAAGGACAAGGGCCTGGTGCCCGACCACTGGGTGCGCAAGCAGACGCTCTCCAACTGCGAGCGCTACATCACCGACGAACTCAAAAAGCTGGAAATCAAAATCCTGGGGGCGGGCGAACGTATTCAGGAACTGGAGGAGGAAATCTTCCGGCAATTAGTGCTGGCGATGGCCGAGTTCATCCAGCCGGTGCAGCACAACGCCGTGCAGGTGGCCCGGCTGGACTGCCTACTTTCGTTCGCCAAAGTGGCCGAAAAGCACCACTACACCCGCCCGGCGCTCGACAACAGTTTCACCATCGACATCCGCAACGGGCGGCACCCGGTCATCGAACAGCACCTGCCGCTGGGCGAAAGTTACGTGCCAAACGACGTGTACTTAGACACCGAGGAGCAGCAAATCATCGTCATCACCGGCCCCAACATGTCGGGAAAATCGGCACTGCTGCGGCAGACGGCGCTCATCAGCCTGATGGCGCAGATGGGCAGTTTCGTGCCCGCCCAAAGCGCCAGGCTCGGCCTCATCGACCGGGTGTTCACGCGGGTGGGCGCTTCCGACAACCTCTCCGGCGGCGAGAGCACTTTCATGGTGGAGATGAACGAGACGGCCAGCATCCTCAACAACCTCAGCGACCGCAGCCTGATTTTGCTCGATGAAATCGGGCGGGGCACCAGCACTTACGACGGCATCAGCATCGCCTGGAGCATCGCCGAGTACCTGCACCAGCACGGCGACCTGCGCCCCCGCACGCTGTTCGCCACGCATTACCACGAACTGAACGAACTGGCGAACAAATTCCCCCGCATCAAAAACTACAACGTGGCGGTGCGAGAGGCCGGGCAGAAGGTGATTTTCCTTCGGAAACTCGTGCCCGGCGGCAGCGAGCACAGCTTCGGCATCCACGTGGCCAAAATGGCTGGGATGCCCCGCTCCATCCTCGACCGTGCCAACGAAATCCTGGCGCAATTGGAAGAAAAACACATCGAAACCTCTGGCGACCAGAAGGGCCTGAAAGTCCGCAAGCCGGACACTGCCGCCATCGCCGCCCCGAACTGGCAGTTGAGCATCTTCGAAACCTTCGACCCAAAGGTTGGAAGGATTAAGGAGCTACTGCTGGAAATGGACGTGAACACCATGACGCCGGTGGAGTGTTTGATGCGGTTGAATGAGTTGAAAAGGTTGGCGGAGGAGGATTAGGGCAACAAATTTGAGAACATTTGTACATTAGCTTTTGAAAATAATCATTCAACAAACCGAAATTAAATTTGATGAAAAAATTAATACTTCCCTTATTTATTCTATTGGCCGCTAGACAAATTGGACTTGCACAAAAGTCAAAAAAGCCGAATTATTTTCTATCTTTTCAAGGCGCTCTGCTGTACGATAAAGACCCTCGAAATAACTATTTGGGGGTTGGCCTTTATAAAATTGGTTGGTCGAGGCAAATTAAAAATACGCTATCTGGAATTGATATCGAATTTATTAAGTACAAATCTGATTTCCAAAGGAATCCTAGTTTACGTACTAATATAATGAAAAAGAGAACCTCCTTTGAGTTGTATTATTACAAGAGTTATCTGATTTTTGGTGACATTAACAATGGACTATTTACTGGCCCAAGTGCATCCATAATGCTGACAAAGACGAAATATGACCCTGGTGCTTACAGCAAAAATAAAAAGGACGAGTCTTGTCAGTGCTTTGGGATTGGAGGAAACATGGGATATATCCATAAACTAAATCGTACTATACAATTATTAATTTCCACAAGATTTACACTAATGGATGTAGGAATCTTCCAAACCCAAGGATACTATTCACTCCAATCTTATAAATCACAGTATAAAAGAGAGTTCAATATTGAGTTCCTACGAAGCCAGTTTCAATTTATGGCAGGATTTAGCTTTAAGTTATGAGTTTTGATGTGGTCAGACTTAGCCAAAATTACCCAGTTGTTGCAAGTCTGATTTTAGAGGCTTAAAGTTCCCAGTTGAACATTTTCGAGACGTTTGACACGAAGGTGGGAAGGATAAGTAGTTTTGCTGGAGATGGACGTGAACACCATGACGCCCGTGGAGTGTTTGATGAAGTTGAATGAGCTGAAGAGGTTGGCGGAGGAATCTTAGACGCGACTCCGCAGGAAATAAAACCGTCCAACATTTGAAGAATTCGTAAACCTCTTTTATTTTTATCCTTCCTTTCCGTTTCCTATCACCTAATCAATTACTGCCATGAAAAATCTGCTTTTCACCTTGATTATCTTCATCACAAGCGCTTGTTTCATGCCCGCATTTGCCCAGACGCCCACCTGGGCGGCCACCCAGAACTGGCTCGACAACGTGTCGCACAGCACCTGCATGCAGCGCTCGAAAGCAATCTTGCAACAGAACAATTTTTCGGTGCGGCAACAGGACGACAATGTTTCTTTCATCGGTGAAAAGGACGCCTGGTATGCGTACCTCACCTGCCAGTCTTGCGGGGACAAAACGATTACGACCATCGTCATCAGCACCTCGGGCACCCAACAGGCCGCCGTTGAATTGCGGGAGCGCCTGCTCTACTACATCGCCACAGGGAAAACAGGCACCGGCACCACTACTTCCGCCCAGGTCAATCTCTGGCTGGACAAAAGCAGCTTTTCTGTCGGTGAAAAAATTACCGTACACTATTCAGGTATGCCCGGCAACGCCCAGGACTGGGTTTCACTCGTTGAAAAGGGCAAGCCCGACAACCAGTTCGGCCCCTGGAAATACACGGAATCGAAAAAGGACGGCTCGATGCTGTTCGATGCCCTGCCGGCAGGGGAATACGAGACGAGGGCCTATTTCAACAACGGCTACAACGTCGAGAAACGGGTCTATTTTTCCGTGACGGGCGGCACTGTGAACACGGGCGGGCCGGCAACCGGCACCCGCCTGAAGTTGGATAAAAGCACCTACGTCGAAGGTGAAAAAATCGTGGTTACTTATTTCAACCTGCCCGGCAACGCCACGGATTGGATTGCCATGGCCGAAGCAGGCAAACCGGAAACCCAATACGGCCAATGGTTCCATACCCAGGGGAAAACGGCCGGAACGATGGAGTTCAACGGCCTGTGGCCCGGCAATTATGAAGCCCGCCTGTTTTACAACAACAGCTACAAGCTGGAAGAGAAACTGAGTTTCAAGGTGGCGACCAACCCCGGTGGCAATTTCATCATCAAAACGGCAAAGACCGTTTTCGCCCAAACTGAACCCATCCCGGTCCAGTTTTCCAATTCGCAAGGAGCCGACAACGACTGGGTTTCCATCTGCAAGGCCGGTTCGCCGGACGGCCAGTACGGCCAGTGGTTTTACAAAGGAAAACTTGCCTCTGGTGATTTGACCTTCAATGCCCTTCCGGCGGGCGATTATGAAATCCGGTACTATTTGAAAGGCGGTTACGAAGTGGGGAAGAGAATCAATATCAGGGTGGTGAAATGAGCGGGGCAGGCCTGCCCGCCGAAATCCGAAAGCCAAATTCCGAAATCGCTTACCTTCGCCCAAAAAAAAACACATCCGCCATGTCAACCACCGTCCGCAACCTCGAACCCCGAACCCTGTGGAACCACTTCGCCGACCTGAACGCTGTGCCCCGCCCCTCCAAGCGGGAAGGCCGGGTGATTGAGTTCATCAAAAAGTTCGGCGAGCGCCTCGGCCTGCCCACCAGCGTGGATGCCACCGGCAACGTGCTCATCAAAAAACCGGCGAGCGGGGGCATGGAGGGCAAGCCCGTGGTGATGCTGCAAGGCCATTTGGACATGGTACACCAGAAAAACGCCGCCATCAATTTTGACTTTGAAACCCAGGGCATCCGCATGTTCGTGGAGGGCGATTGGGTGAAGGCCGAAGGCACCACCCTCGGTGCCGACAACGGCATTGGCGTGGCCAGCATCATGACCCTGCTGGCATCGCACGACATCCCGCACCCGCCCATCGAGGCGCTGTTCACCATCGACGAAGAGACTGGCCTGTCCGGGGCGAAGGGACTGCAAGGCGGCCTGCTCCATGCCAAATACCTGCTCAACCTCGACACCGAAGACGACCGGGAACTCACCATCGGCTGCGCCGGGGGCGTGGACGTGACCGGCGAGGGCAGCTACGAACAGGAGCCGGTGCCCGGCGACGTGCAGGCATTCCGCATCGGCGTGAAGGGGCTGACCGGCGGCCACTCCGGCATGGACATCCACCTCGGCCGGGGCAATGCCAACAAGCTGATGAACCGCCTGCTGTCGGGTGGTGCTGCGCAATGCGGCCTGCGCATCTCGGCCATCGAAGGGGGCAGCTTGCGCAATGCCATCCCGAGGGAATCGTTCGCCGTGGTGGTGGTGCCTGCTGCGCAAAGCGTTGCTTTTCAGGCTTTTATCAAACAGGAGGCGGCCACCCTGCAAGCCGAAAACCGTACCACCGACCCTGATTTGGCGGTGGTTTGCGAAGCCACTACCCTGCCCGGCAAGGTGCTGGACAAAGAGTTTCAGCAGAAGCTCCTCCGTGTCATTTACGCTTGTGCCAACGGCATCCACCGCATGAGTCCCGACATCAAGGACCTGGTGCAGACCTCCAACAACCTCTCCCGGGTACTGGTGAAGGATGGGCAGTACAGCATCCAGTGCCTCACCCGTGGCTCGGTGGACAGCGAGAAAATGGATTTGGCGAACGCCATCAAAAGCACATTGGAACTGGTGGGAGCCAAAGTCACCTTCGGCAGCGAGTACCCCGGCTGGCAGCCCATGCCGGAGTCGAGGATAGTGAAACTGATGAGCAGCATTTACGAGGACTTGTACAAAGAAAAACCGCATGTCAACGCCTGCCATGCAGGGCTGGAATGTGGCATCCTCGGCACCAACTACCCCGACATGGAAATGATTTCCTTCGGCCCAAACATCCGGGGCGCCCACTCCCCCGACGAAAAGGTGCAAATCAGTTCCGTGCAGAAATACTGGCAGTTTTTGCTGCGGACTTTACAAGAAATATAAGGATTGGAGGATGGAAGGATTGAAGGAGAAACCGACCTCCAATCCTTCCTTCCTGCAGTCCATCAATCCTTAACAAATGCAAGTGTTTCTCGGCGGCACCTCCGGCAAATCCACCTGGCGCAAAGACGTAGCCCTTCCCATCCTGGAGAAAGCGGGCATTAGTTATTTCAACCCGCAATTGGGCGAGGGGGAATGGACGCCCGAACACCAGAAAATCGAGGCGGTGGCAAAGGAGCGGGCAGAACTCTGGCTCTTTGTTATCACGGAGGAAACGAGGGGCGTGGCGAGCTTGGTGGAGGCAGCCTACCGCATCGGGCAGGGCCGCCAGATAGCGCTTGCCATCCGAATGATTGAAGAAGACACGTTGTTCGACGGCCTGCCCCTCGACGAGCAGGAGCGCAAGGACCTGAACCGGGGACGGGCATACCTGCTCGAAGTGGCCACACAAAACAACGTGCCCGTGTTCGACGATGTAGCCGAGGCGGCGAAGTATGCGGCTTCGCTGGTCAAACAGGCCGGATAGCCGAACTCCCTCTCACCCTCTCACCCTCTCACTTCTTATATTGGTCAAACTGGTGCAAATCCAACGCTTCGATAATTTTAATCAACTTCTTGTCATAATTCTTGTCAGTGGCGTAGCCCGCTTTTTTCAGTCCCCTCGCCCACCCTTCGTAGTCCGTGGTTCCTAATTTTTTCAGATGCCGGTAGCGGTCGATTTGCAGGAGTTTGGAGTGCTCCCGGTAGCTCTCCCAGGCCGTGCCGAACACCCGGAACATGTCGAAAACATCGTCGTCGGAGTAGTTGCGACAGGTGCAGTGGCGGCACTTGCTGCGGCATTTGATGCCGAAATGGTTGTTCGATTCGGAGGCGAGGCGGCTCCCACCGGCATCGGTTTCGATGAGGCCCTGCGCCAAGGTGATGCTGGCCGGTATGCCGAATTGTTTGCTTTCGGAAATGGCCGTGGCCGCAAACCGCTCGACGTACTTGCGGCAGTATTCGAGCTTTTCCGCCACGATTTTGTCGTCCACACCCTTCCGCTTCGCCATATCTGGGTCGAGCACGAACGAGAGGTTTTTAAAATCCTGGGATTTCCATTTTTTGGCGGGCAATCTGGCCGGGCGGTCTCCCCCCAGTTCGGCGGTTTTGTCCACCATCGGTGCCAACAACAGCGCCGCATCCTCCCGGAAGACGGCGGGCACTTTTTCGGTTTTCAGGCTGACGGTTTGAGCCTGCCCGCCGCTGAGGCTGACGGAGACCTGTACCTCCCGTTTGGCGTAGAGGTGCAGCATAAAAAAACCGATGGTCAACTGGAACCAGTACCTCCCCGTCCAGTGCAGGATTTCATGGAGCAGTTCGGCCTTTTGGGGTTCCTGATGTAGCCGGTATTTTGCCATGATTGAAACACTTTTTGTTTTAAAATGAAGTTTAATGATAGCAAAATAAACGTATTTGGTTTTAACGAACAAATATTTTCAAAACTTTTTGTTTTTAAAATTCAACCCTGCATCCGTAGTGCAAAACGGCGGCATACCCGTTGCATCGAATTTTAAAAAACTGCCATCTTTTCTTCCCATTTATCGCCAAACTGACATTTTTCAATAATAAAGCAAGCAGGCCTGTATCTTTTTCAGGAGCGGATGCTTAAGTAGTGTATAAATCACGCAAAACTGCCCACGCTATGCTCTTTAAGCATTTTACAATCTTAGGTAAAAAGGTATCCTGGCTCTACCTGATTCCCACTTTCATTGTTGGCGGCATCTTTGTCCAGTGGGTTTTGCAAGGCAAAATTCAGTGGCTTGTTCCCGCATCCCTCGCCGGGAAGCATGAAATCAATCGTACACCAGACTACACCATCAAGCGGGTTCAGGGGTTTGAGAACATCAGGCCATTGTTGACGGTAGAAACTGCGGCAGAATCGCCGATTTTTGACCCTTTAAAACAGGATTTAACCAGCACAATTGACACTTTGACCAAAGCGGGCACAGTAAGTGAAGTCTCCATCTTCTTCAAGGAATTTGAACATGGCAACTGGATGGCCATCAATCCAGACAAAAAATACCATCCGGCATCCCTGATGAAAGTACCGCTGTTGTTGGCCATGCTGCGGTCGCTGGAGGCCGACCCTTCGCAGCTCAAAAAGGAAGTGACTTTTGAGAAGCCTGTCGGCATGGAAGAAAGAGCTCAATTTTACAAGTATCCTACCATCGAAGTTGGGAAAAAATACACGGTGCATGAATTGCTTTTTTACATGATTGCGTACTCAGACAACAATGCAACCTGGGTGGTTTCGAGGTTTGTCAGCCAAGACCAGATAGCCAAATTATTCGCAGAGATGGGGCTGCCGACACCTCGGACAGATGACCCGAATTTTACCTTGACGCCACGTGATTATTCCCTGTTTTTCAATGCCATTTTCAATTCGTCCTACCTGAGCAGCGAGTTTTCCGAATATTCAGCTGATCTTTTGAGCAATTGCAGTTTCAAAGAAGGGTTTGGAAAAGGCTTCCCAACTGACACCAAAATGTGGCATAAATTCGGGGAATGGCAAGCTGAGAACCAACCGCACGAGTTGCATGAAGTGGGAATCGTTTTCGTCAAGGAAAAACCGTTCCTGCTGATGGTTATGACCAAAGGCAATGACACCGAAAGACAGGCCGAGGCCATTCAAACCATCTCCAAAGAGATTTACAAACACATTGAAGCACCTTAAGACTCCTCGACCGTACAGGGATTTTCGTTCAGTGGTTTTAACAGATGCGCAGTTTTCCCTACCTTCCCGCCTTCATTTTTCACACACCTGCAAAGAAAAACTCGGCATTGCCGGAGGCTCCAACGGCGGCCTGCTGGTGGGTGCCGCCATGACGCAGCGGCCTGACCTCTTCGCCGTTGCAATCGCTGCCGTGGGTGTGATGGACATGTTGCGATACCATAAATTCACGGTCGGCAAGGGCTGGATTCCAGAGTACGGCTCCTCGGAGGAGAGTGCTGAAATGTTCAACTATCTCAAGGGCTACTCGCCGCTCCACA
>JACRAN010000305.1 GCA_016234735.1 Bacteroidota bacterium
CTCATCCAGGAAATCGAGTTCTTCGTCAAGTCGCCCGGCGAGGCGACGCTGCGGGAGCGCCGGGTCGTGACCTTGTTCAGCGACAAAAGCCCTTACGACATGCTGGTATTGCATTACAGCCCCAGCAACAAGCTGGGCAAAATCAAAGGCAGAGTCTTCGACGCCGGCGGCAACCTCGTTCGGGAAATCGAAAAAAAGGAAATCCGCGACGAGAGCGCCATTTCGGATTTTTCGATTTACGAAGACGACCGGGTGCGGTATGTGGACGTGGATTTTACGAGCTACCCGTACACGGTCGAGTTTGAATATGAAATGACTTACACCGACCTGCTCGGCTATCCCGACTGGACGGTGCAGCGTTTTCACACCGCCGTCGAGCGCTCCTCGTTTTCGCTGAACCTGACGGAAAAAATGCAGGTACACTACAAAGCCTTGAACACCAATATTTTACCTTCGGAAAAAACGGCGGACGGGCGGCACACCATCACCTGGTCAGCGGCGGAGCTGCCTGCGGTGAGGTGGGAGCCATTCTGCCCGGCGGCGGTGGAGGTTTTGCCAAAAATCTTGGTTTCGCCGCATGAATTTGAAATGGAAAACTACACGGGCAGCATGGCTTCGTGGAAGTCTTTCGGCGAATTCATGAATGTTTTGATGAAAAACCGGGACGAGCTTTCCCCCGCCATGGAAGCCAAAGTGAGGGAACTGACGGCTGGCGCTGCGACGGACAAGGAAAAAATTGACGCACTTTACCGTTTCATGCAGCAAAACATTCGCTACGTCAGCGTCCAGTTGGGCATTGGCGGCTGGCAGCCTTTCGATGCAAAATACGTGGAGGAAAACAAGTACGGCGACTGCAAGGCGTTGAGCAATTTTATGAAAGCCATGCTGAAAGAGGTGGGAATCGAGTCGTTTCCGGTGCTGATTCAGGCGGGCGAGGAGCCTTTCGAGGTGACGGAAGACTTCGCCACAAACGCCTTCAACCACATGATTTTGCACGTCCCTTCGCAAGATTATTGGTTGGAATGCACCAGCGAAAACGACCCGCCGAACTACCTCGGCGCGTTCACCGCCAACCGGAACGTGGTGCTGCTGACCCCCTCCGGCGGAAAAATCGCCCGGACGCCCGACCTGCCGCCCGCCGCCAACCTCGAAAGCAACGAAATTGCCATTGCCCTGCAAGCGGGCGGCGAGGCTGTCGTGGAGGTGAAATCGGATTTGACCGGAGCAAGCCAGGAATGGCTGCGCTCGGCATCGAAGCATTATTCCAAAGAGGAATTTCAGAAAGAATTTCAGGAAGCCAGCGCCTTGCCAACTTTCCTCCTCGAAAACCTTTCAGCGCAAGCCGACCCCGACGCGCCGAAGGCAACACTGAACTACACGGCGAAAATAACCCGCTTCGCATCGAAGGCTGGCAAGCGCCTGTTCGTGCCCTTGAATGCGGTGCATCCGTTCAGCAAGGTGCCGCCTTCGAACGACAAGCGCCTTCATCCCGTCGTCGTGCGGGAAGGCTACGTTGAAACGGACAAGGTGGTTTTTGCCTTGCCACAAGGCTACGAGGTCGAGAGTGTTCCTTCGGGAAACCTGGCGCTGGAGACGGAATTTGGAAGCTATTCCCTGAAAGTTGTCAAAGAAGAGGGCACTCTGAGTGTCGAGCGTCGGCTGGAAATCAAGCCCGTTCGTCTTCCTGCGGAGAAATACAATGCGTGGCGGGATTTTTACAAGGAAGTCGCACGGGCAGACGGGGGGAAACTGGTGCTGGTGGAGAAGAAATCGTGATGAAAATCTACCCTGGCTTCACTCCAGCCATTTCCCCAAAAACCCCAGCGTCGCCTTGTAAAACTCAAAGCGGTTCTCCTCGTTGTGGAAGCCGTGGCCTTCGTCATACTTCACCATGTACAGCACCTCCACGCCCCGTTTGCGCAGCGCCGCCACGATTTGGTCGCTTTCGTCGATGTTCACCCTGGGGTCGTTGGCACCCTGCACCACGAACAGCGGGCACTTGATTTTGTCGATGTGAAAAACCGGCGATGCCTCGTACATGGCATCCTTGTCTTTTTCGGGGTGGCCCACCATTTCGTACATCATGTCTAAGTACGGTTTCCAGTAGGGCGGGATGGTGTGCATGAAGGTGAACAGGTTGGACACGCCCACGTAGTCGATGGCGCAGGCGTACAGGTCGGGTGTGAAAGCTGCACCGGCCAGTGTGGCGTAGCCGCCATAACTGCCCCCGTAGATGGCCACCCGTTTCGGGTCGGCGATGCCTTGCGAAACGAGCCAATTGACCCCGTCGGTGATGTCGTCCTGCATCGTTTTGCCCCACTGCTTGAAGCTGCACTCCCAAAACTGCCGCCCGTAGCCGGTGCTGCCCCGATAGTTCATTTGCAGCACGGCGTAGCCCCGGCTGGCCAGCAGTTGCACCTCCGGGTTGAAGCCCCAGGCATCCCGCACCCAGGGGCCGCCGTGCGGGTTGATGACGACGGGCAGGTGCTTCGGTTCCACTCCGGCGGGCAGGGTCAGGTAGCCGTGGATGGTCAGTCCGTCGGCGGTTTTGTATTCGACGGGGAGCATTTTCGCCAGGTCGTTTTCGTCGAGCCAGGGGCTTACCTCCACGATTTTCGTGAGCGTATCTGCTTGTTTGTCAAAGAAATAGTAGGCACCGAGCGAGCGGTCGCTGTACGTGCGCACCATGAATTTGTCCTCGGCCTTGTTCATGGCGGTGATGACGGTTTCGTAACCACCGAGGTCTTTTTCGAGGCGGGCGTACACCTGCCGGGTCTCCCCGTCGAGGAAATGCAGGTGCCGCTTGTCGGTGACGTAGGCGATGGCGGTCGGCACTTTTCGTTTGCGGGAGTGGCCGAGGCTTGACACATCGACTTCGGGGTGGCTGAAAATCGGCTCGCCGACTTCCTGGCCGGTGCGCAGGTCGAGTTTCACGATGACGCTGCGGTCACGCCCCAGGTTGGAGGAGGCAAACACGAGGTGCTCGTTTTCAAAATCAAAAAACAGCGGCGAAACGCCCTCCCGGAAATCGGTGGTCAGCACCTCCCGGAACGGCTCCTCCTCGGTGGCACGGTACAGCAGCGTGGAGTTGGTGCCGCCCACGATTTTGTTGGCGATGCGCAGCCTGCCCTCGTGGTCGGTCATCCAACTGTCGATGGGTTCGAGCGGGTTGGAGTTTTCGGCGAGTTGATGCACCTCGCCAGTGACGATGTTTAGGCGGTACGGCTCGAAAAGCTGCGGGTTGTTTTTGTTCATCGAAATGATGATTTCGTTCTCGATGTCCTCCAGGTCGTCGATGAGGTCGATGCGCACGCCCTTGAACGGGGTGAGTTCCTGGAGGTTGGTGCCGTCGGCATCCACGGCGTAGAGGTGGAAGTTTTCGTCGCCGGCATCGTCCTTGGCAAACACCAGCCGGTCGTTGTTTTTCCAAAAAAACCAGGCGATGTCACGGTCGCTCACGTGCGTGACCTGACGTGCCCGTTTCCCCGTGGTTTTCTGGACGAAGATGTTCAGGCGGCGCTTCACCGGGCCGAGGTAGGCGAAAAAGTCGCCGCCATGAGAGAGCTGGTACCTCGATTTTTTAGGCAACCGGAAAAAGTCTTCGACGGAATATTTCGCCCCGCTGCCGAGGTTTTTCACGAGTTTAAGGATTTCGGCTTTGGACGATGGTAGCTTTGGGTCGCCCGGCAGTTGGGTAGCATCGGTTGTTTTTCTGTTCATCATTGTTGGTTGGATTTTCGGTTTTCGGATGAAAATCATTCAAAATTGCGCAAAGGTCGATTTTTCAAACAGCAAAATGGCCGGTCCAATCGATTTTTACTTTAGAGGGAAGCGTTTTTTACTGATTTTTGCCTGCGGAAAACAATTCCTTGTTTTTCGGGGTTTTAGGCAAAACCAAAGTCCAGCTATCCTCACTTTTCACACTCAATTCTCTCACTCTGATGCACAGCGAACAAGAAATTTTGAAGGCCAAAAAACGGGTGAAGGCAAAAAAAGAATTTTACCAGCACCTGATGAGCTATGCCATCGTGAACGGATTCCTGATGGCGCTCAACCTGATTGTCTCTCCCGGTTACTTTTGGTTCATTTTCCCGTTGCTGGGGTGGGGCGTGGGCCTTGCTTTCCACTACGTTGATGTGTTCGGGATTCCGGGCTTCGATATTTTGAGCAAGGAGTGGGAAGAACGGGAACTGGAAAAGGTACTGCGGGAAAACAAGGAGGTAAAATCGCCAAAAATCCAGTTACCTGCCCCCAATCCTGAACAGGGCAAAACGCTGGAACTGAAGGAGTTACGGAAAAATTATGACGAATCCGACTTTGTTTGACAACCTGACGATCCGTCAATCTGTTTCAATCCAACAAAAAAAAAGCCCACCATGCAGCAACCCGATATTTACAAGGAAGCCCAGAAACGGGTGAAGGAAAAAGCGAAATTTTTCAAGCACCTCTACTCCTACGTCATCATCAACGGGGTGTTTTTTTTGATGACCATGATGAACGGCGAGCCTTTCGGCTCCATGATGGTGGCCATTTTTTGGGGCATCGGGCTGGCGTTTCATTACTTGCGGGTTTTCGGCATTCCGGGCAGCGGCATCCTGAGCCGGGAGTGGGAGGACAAAGAAATCGACAAAGAAATGGAGCGAATGAAGGGCAGAGGGACGAAAATGGAAGAACCGGAACAGGAGCAATTGGAACTTAAAGTGCCCCTGAAGAAGTACAATGACTCCGATCTGGTTTGAATTTATGAACCCCCGGCATGGCTTGTTCATGTTTTGTTTGGGCAATAAAACCGGGTAGATTGGTGTTTCTGTGCCGCATTCATTTTTTTCGCCGTCATCTTAGCTTTTTTTAAGGCTTTTTGATAATAATTTTTGGTAGGTCGAAAAAAAGAAATTACTTTTGGCCTATCTTTAAAAGTAGTTTTTGTGTTTATTTGTTTGGGTTAGAAGCCCTTGCTGCCAAGCGAGGGCTTTCTTTTTTTGAAAGCCTTCGGAGCCATTCCCATCCAACCAAATTGATGGGAATTCCCTATTTTTGTCGCCGCTTTAAAAATCAAGAAAACGTTATGGAAAATAAAGTCAACGCACGCTGGGGGATTGTCGCTTTCGTCGTGGTTTTGGTGGCCATGAGCCGTTTGGTTCCCCATGCCTACACCGGCAACCTATTCAATTTTTCGCCGCTGGGAGGAATTGCCCTGTTCGGGGCCGCCTACTTCTCAAAAAAATACATGGCGTTTTTGCTGCCGCTGCTGGCGCTTTGGGTCAGTAATGTGCTGATAGACAATCTATTCTACGCCAATTACTACGACGGCTTCGCCTGGATGGCTAACCTGGAAGTTTATTTTGCCTTTGCGCTGATTGTGGCGCTGGGGGCAGTGTTGCTCAAAAAAATCAACATCGCCCGGCTCCTGACCGGCAGCCTATCCGCATCGCTGATTTTCTTTTTCGTCACCAATTTTTATGTCTGGCAGAACGGCACGATGTACCCCAAAACGGTGGAGGGCCTCGCCACCTGCTACGTCGCTGCCATCCCGTTTTTCTGGAATACGCTGACGGGCGACCTGTTTTACGTGGCCGTGCTTTTCGGGGCGTTCGAGTGGGTGAAAAAGCAGTACCCGTCGCTGGTGCTGGAAAAAATCTGAAATCGTTTTCACTAAAAAAACCTGTTGGGCGCACACCGCCAACAGGTTTTTTTATTTGGTTCGAGAATGGAACAGCCCAACGAAAAAGTTCAGCAAGCCCGCCACTACTCGAAGGCCGTGATTTTTACATCGAAAACGGCCTCTGCGTTTTCACCAGCCAGTACCTGAAAAATCGAGGCTACTGCTGCGTGGTTGTCGTCACTGCCCGTATGGATTCAAAGATGTGAGAAGTGAGACGGTGAGAAAGTGAGATTTCAGCCTTGAATTTCATCGCTTTCTCACCCTCTCACTGCTCACTCTCTCACCTCTTTTTCCTCAAACATCTTCCTCGCCAACGTGCCCGTCATGGCACCCAAGCCACCGAGCAACCCGCCAATCAGCCCGCTGATGTAAATCAACTGCCCCGATTTGATGTGAAAAAGTTCGCCGATTTGCCCGGAAAGCTGGTCGGCATTGGCGGAGTTCAGGAACCCGGCGTAGCCGCTCCACAGCAGCGTGACGGCGGCAGTGCCTGCGGCAAAACTCGCTGCGCTGTTTTCGTACTTAAAAAGAAACCCTACCAGCCCGGCCACCAGGGTGATGGACCAAAAAGGAAAAAACAGTTGCGCCACCGAGCCGAGCACGAGGATTATCAAGGTTTGCAAGCCAAATTTTTTCATGTTTCGTGGTATTTTCAATCAGTTGATTTCAATGGTGAAACGCACGGGTTTGCGGTTGTCCGACTCGTTTTTCATAAAAAACAACTCGTGGTACTCGCCGTTCACCAATTTTTCGAGGCTGTCGGTGTAAAACGGGCTGCCGGGGTTGCCGGATTGTCCGCCAGGGAACACGCCCCAGCCCTTCACCTCGTCGCCCAGTTCGACAATCATGCGCCAAGAGGGGCCGTTGGTCTCCGAAATGGCGTTCAGCGCCTGACTGTAGCCGCCCACGTTCAGGTTCGTTTTTGAAAAAGCCGGGATCCGGGCCAGGTGCATGATGGACGTTTTTTTGAAAGCCGCCCAGTTGAATTCCGGGTTGAGCAGGTTGTCTGCAAGGTCCTTGAGGGCAGCGTTGAACGAAGCGGTGGCAATGTTTTTGGCAGTCTCCCGTTCCGGCGTTTTCTGGTTGTCAAAAATGGGGTCGCCGGGCGAGTTGGCAGCCAACTCGACGAGCCGCCATTTTTCTGGCATCAGAATGGGGATGGAATCCTCCCACACCAGCACCTCGTCGAAGGTCATCTCGTAAAATTTGTCCCACCACGACTTGAAAATCACCGGCTCTATTTTGTCCTTGCCGAACCTGAAATCCCAGGCTTTGAGTTTGCCTACGATGCTTTTTTGCACGGCAGTCAGGCTGGTGGTGTCCAATTGCCGCAGCATGGCAGGCAGTCCTTCGGCAGCGTGGATGCTGAAATTGTTGTTTTGCAGCTTCATCATGTCCTCCACGGTGATGCTGTCCATGTCGCCGAGTTCCATGTTCAGGAAGCGGCCCCGGTAGTTGTCGAAGTTTGTGCTGTTGTAGTAGTACGGGTAGGTCGGGTCGGTGGAATGCTGGTTGGCGGAAGCCACAAAACCACGCCCCGGATTTTTCGTGGCGGGTACCTGCGACTTGGGCACCCAGCCCTGCCAGGTATTTTTTGAGCCGGAACCATCCTGCACGTATCGGCCCTGCTCCTCTTTTTTGAGGGGGTATTTTCCGTTGACGGTGATGGCAATGTCGCCGTTTTTGGCAGCAAAAACGAAGTTCTGGGCGGGGAAATCGTAATGCTCCAACGCCTTGCGGTAGTCGTCGTAATTTTTACCCTGGGCCAAACCGATGAAAGTGCTCAAATCCTGCGGGTTCGGCGCATCGTGCCCAATCCAGCGCATGGCGAGGTCGTGCCAGTCGTTGTCGTTCGATTCGTACACCACCGGCCCCCATTCCGTCCAGCGCACCGTGTCGTAAACGAGCGCATCCTTGCCCCGGATTTTGAAGGAATCCACCACGATTTTGGCTGCCTTCACGCCACCGTCGTACTGGTACGAAGTTTTGGCGGCATCCGTCCAGTTGATTTGGTACCAGTCGAGCACATCTTGGCCGACGTTCGTTTCGCCCCAGGCCGTATTTTCGTTGAAACCAATCAGTACGCCCGGAATGCCCGGCACCGACACGCCATAAAAATTGGCGTCCGGCGTGTGGATTTGCACCTCGAACCAGATGGACGGGAGCGAAAGTTTCAGGTGCGGGTCGTTGGCGAGTATCGGCTTGCCCGACAGCGTTTTGCTGCCCGACACGGCCCAGTTGTTGCTCCCCACCAGTTCCCGTTCCTTCTGGTAAACCTTGTGGCGGATGAGGCCGACTGCCTCCTGCACTTCCGTTTTTTCTGGCTGCGCAACGGGTGAAAAATTCCAGCGGGTACCTGCCGGAATGACTGGTGTCTGCTTCGGATTGTACTCTGGGTAGAGTTTGCCAAACGTCTGTGGCCCCAGTATTTTCAGGGCGTTGGAGGCTTCGAGGTCGTCTTCGCTGAAGCACAGCGTTTGGTCCATGTATTTTTTGACGAGGGCGGTTTTGTAGGCATCCCACTGCTCCGGCTGGTAGTTGAGCAGCTTGAATTCGAGTGGATAATCCTTGGGGGCCAGGTGGTTCAGGTAGGTGTTCACGCCATCAGTGTAGGCTTGAATGATGGCAAAAGTTTCCTTGTTTTCCCGCCAGCTTGCCACCGCCCGCTCTGCCCCCACGGCCATGCCCTGGCGGCGTTTGAGCTTGTCGTTTTCCAGCGCATCCTCTCCGATGACCTCTGCCAACCGGCCACCGGAGGCCCGGCTGATGAGGTCCATTTGCCAAAACCGGAACTTCGCCGTCACGTAGCCCTGCGCAAAAGCGGCATCCGCCAGGTTTTCAGCGAAAATATGCGGCACCATGCGCTCGTCGAACATGATTTTCACCTTGCCCTTCATCTCCGGCACCTCGATTTTTTGCGGGACAAAGTCGCCCACGAATTCGGCGTTTTGCCAAAACCCGGTGAACGGGCTGAAAAACGGCCCCATCGGAGGAATGAGCGTCTCCTTCATTTTCGTCGGGTCGTCCAGGCGTGGTTCCTTGAGGGCGATGGGGGTGTTCAGGTAGTAGATGGCGACTGCGGTCAGCGCCAGGGAGAGGAGGAATTTTACGATTTTCATCATGAGGGAAACGTTATTTGTTGGTTGTTAAAGGTTGATAACAGGTTGATTATCAACTTTATAAACTTTCATCAACCCATATCAACCTCACTCAAGAATCGGGTTGCCGAACGACACCCTGATTTCCGGCGAAAGCCGCACCCTGATTTTCACAGTGAGCGGGTTCATCGGTTCAATCCTTGCTTTTTGGTGGAGTTGGAGGGTGGTTTTGATGGTGGTGAAAACAAAATGGATGGGTGTGCCGCCGCCGTTTTCGGCCAAAATCGCTTCGACCCGCCCCAGAGGAAAGGCATCGTGGGCACTTTGCAACTCAATTTCAAGCGTCGGGTTCAGCGAAGCGCTCAGGGAAAAATAAGTGGTTTTGAAACCGTAGGCTTCCAATTTCGGCAGGGTGGAGACCCAATGCTCGATGATTTGGTAGCCCTTCTCTTTCACGGCTTCACCCATCGAAACCACCTGTTCCTTTGCTGCTTCGCCCATCGAAACCGCCTGCTCCTTCAGCGATTCGCCTGCGTGGCTGATGGATTGCTTTATTTTTTCAAACACATTTTCCATGTTCTGATTTTTAGTGCCTCCAAAGGTAGAAAAAAAGGGACTTGCAGGTTGGATTGGCCGTTTTATCCTTTTTCAACCCCCTTTTTGTCTAAGAATCAAGGCATTATCGCACATTTGAAACCTACCTTTAGCACTCAAACCCTGAAACCCACCTCACAAAAAATCTTACTCATGCCCGTTTTGCAAATCCAGCAACTGACCAAACGCTACGGAGCCATCACCGCCGTCAACGACCTCTCGATGGAGGTTGAAGCAGGCAACGTTTTCGGTATCCTGGGGCCGAACGGCAGTGGCAAAACGACCACACTCGGCTCGGTACTGGGCATCATCCGCCCCGACAGCGGCAGCTTCACCTGGTTCGAGGGGAAATACGGCCACAACGAGCGGATGCACATCGGTGCCCTGCTCGAAACGCCCAATTTTTACCCCTACCTCTCGGCGGTCAGGAACCTCGAAATCGTGGCGCACATCAAAAAAATCGAAGCGCCGGACATCGACCACTGGCTCGAACTCGTGAACCTGGCCCAACGAAAAAACTCTGCGTTCAGCACGTTTTCGTTCGGGATGAAGCAGCGCCTCGCCATCGCTGCCGCCCTCATCGCCGACCCGGAGGTGCTGATTTTTGACGAACCCACCAACGGCCTCGACCCGCAGGGCATCGCCGAGGTGCGGGAAATAATCATGCGCATCGCCGGGGAAGGCAAAACCATCATCATGGCCAGCCACATCCTCGACGAAGTGGAAAAAGTGTGCAGCCATGTGGCCATCATCAAGCGGGGCAAACTGCTCGCCGTCGGCGAGGTGGGTGCCATCCTCAGCAACGACCGGCAGGTGGTCATCGGTGCCGACGAACCGGGGCGGCTTCGGGAAATCCTTGCCAACCTGCCCGGCATCGGCCAGATTTCGGAGAAAAACAACCTGCTGACCCTTCAAGTGAAACCTGAAATATCGGCTGCCCAACTCAACAAACTCGCCTTCGACCACGGTCTGACCCTCAACCACCTCGTCATGCGGCCCAAGAGCCTCGAATCCGAGTTCCTCGAAATCACTGCCGGAAAATAATTTCACCGACCTCCAACCAACAACAAAATGCGCCACCTCCTCCAATTAGAATGGTTGAAACAGAAGCATTACACCTTGTTCCGGGTGCTGATGATTGCCTACGCCGTGCTGCTCCCTTCCGCCCTCATGGTGGGCAAGAAAATCCAGGTGCCGGCTGGCTCGCCCTTCAATCCGCAGACCATGTTTTTCGAGTTTCCGACTGTGTGGGATTGGCTGGGGTACATCGGCAACTGGCTGGTTTTCTTTGTGTTAGGCTTCTTGGCGGTCTTGATGATCACCAACGAACACTCCAACCGCACCCTCCGCCAGAACGTCATCACCGGCCTCCACCGTAGTGAGTTTTTTTGGAGCAAAGTCAGCTTCATGGTTATCGTGGGCCTTGCGGCCACGCTTTTTTATGCAGGGTGCGCCCTCGTCATCGGCCTGCTTCACGCCGATACGCTGTACTTTGAAACCGTCTTCAAAAGCTGGGACATGGTGCCGAGGTACTGGCTCATGTGCATGGGCTACATGAGTTTCGGGCTGCTGGTGGGGGTGCTGGTAAAACGCACGGGGCTGGCGCTCTTCCTGTTCCTGACGTATTCGATGTTCCTCGAACCCATCCTCCGCTGGGCGGTGCATTTTCAGGTTTTCAAGGACAAAAGCATGAATTTTTACCCGCTGAATGTTTTTGAAGACTTGTGCCCGCTGCCGTTCAGTGACGTGGCAGAAAACTTCATGTCGGAGAATAATTTCAAGCTGTTCCTAACTCCCGCCGAGGCGGTGGTTGGCTCGGTGGTTTACATTTCACTGTTCCTGTTTTTGAGTTACAAACGATTGAAAAACAGTGACTTGTGATTTTTCAATCCCCAAAAATTTTGTCAAACAACCGGGCAATGAACAACTGGTTGTCGGTCACGATTTCCGCCTTGCCGGTCATCTGCTGGTAGAAATCAAGTTCCCGGTTGAGCGAGCTGCGCAGCCCGTTTTCGAGGGTCACATCCACGAAATACGCATCGCCGGAGGCCACCGGATAGATTTTGCTCACCCTCGCCTTCACCGTGCCAAACTCCCGGAATGGGTAGCGGTCGAACTTGATATTGACGGTCTGCCTTTCCTTCACTTTCCCACTCCGGTCAACGGGCAGTTTCACCTTGCCGACGTAGTTGACCCGCGAACCCTGTGGCACGATGGAGAACACTTCCTGGCCGGTCGTCAAGAGTTGGCCGGACTTCAAATCCGAGAAAAACAGCACTTTCCCGTCGATGGGGGACGTAATCAGGTAGCGTTCCTTCCAAAGTTTGATGTCATTTTTCAGGATGCCAAGCCGCTGGTTTAGCTGATAAACGGCTTCGCCAGTCCCTGATTTTTGTTGGGTCTGTGCCTGCAACTTTCGGATGTTGTTGCTCGACTTCTCCTGTTTCAATTGCTCAATTTTCGTGTCGATGGCCTTCAGTTCGTTCTGTTTATTGGTGACATTGGAGTAGGACTCGTACAATTTGGTAGCCTTTGTCGTATCGGTCGTCTCCGCATATATTTCGTGGGCGTGGCGGTTTTCTTTTTGAAGCGCCACCAACTCGGCATTGCCGGTCACTTTTTGTGCTTCCATCGCTTTGATTTGCCGGTCAAGCTGCTGATTATCAGCCTCGTAGGCCGAAACGGTCGAGTAGTCGATTTCCCCCGTTTCCGTCAGCGGCACGAGTTCGAAGGCATTGGCAAAATCGGAGTACGCCTGCGACAGTTCGCCGATTCGGAGCATCCGGTTCGGCTGGTACGAGCGCATCATTTCGATTTCAAACTGGCCGATGGAGTCGAGGTCTTTTTCGAGTTGGAGCACGTCCTTGTAGTCGGCATCCGAAGAAAAAACGGCCAGCACATCGCCCTTGGCCACGTTCACGTTTTCGATGGCTTTCACCTGGGCGACGTACTCGGATTTTGGCGAATGGACCAGCACCGGCGGGTCTTCGGTGGTCAGCGTCAGCTCGCCCGTCACCGTGTCGGGGTACTCAAAAAGCACGCCCACCAGCCCCAGCAAAAACACCGTCCCGATGAGGATGGAGGTGCCCCAGGTGGCCACCCAGGAGGGTGGGGTGGCCAATATTTCACGGACTTCGCCGCTCAGGTATTCAATATTTTCCTGGTTTTCCTGCTTCATTTTTTGAATGGGTTCAAGTGTTTGTCAGGCTTGAAATTAGTGCATGGAAAATTGGTTTTCACACAAGAAATTGAAAGTCAAATATTTGCACTCAGCTTGTCTGCAACACTTCCTCGAAATTATCCGGCAGCAGGTGGCTGTTCCCACCCTTGGCATTGGCCATGTCGCTGCGGGTTTCGTTTCTGACCTGCGGCAGCGCAAGCCTGATAACCTGGTCCATGCGGATGGGCAGGTTGAGACGGCTGGCCAGCACCACAACGGTTTTTCCTTTGAAAGCCTCTTCGATGCGGCTGAGTACGGTAGCTTCGTTTTGCGGGTCCAGGTCGTTGGTAGCCTCGTCGAGGAAGAGAAAATCGGGTTTTTTGTAAACCGCCCTGGCGATGAGGATGCCCTGCCGCTGCGCCTTGCTCAGGCCCACACCGCCTTCCCCGATGACGGTGTTGAAGCCGTTCGGGAAGCGTTCGAGGAACGGCAGGATGTTGGCGATGCGGGCCGCCTCGATGAGCCGCTGGCTGTCGATGACCTCCTCGCCAAGCACGATGTTCCGTGCGATGGTGTCGTAAAACAAATGGCCGTCCTGGGGCACCACGCCGCAATGCGCCAGCCAGGTGGCAGTCTGGATGTCGGAAAGCCGGATGTCGCCAAATTTCAGGATGCCATCCTGCGCCTGCACGAAGTGGAGCATGAGGTTGAGCAGCGTCGATTTTCCACTGCCGTTCGGCCCGAAGATGACCGTAATTTTTCCCTTCGGAATGCGGAAATCGAGTTGCCGGATGACCCAGGGCGAGTGCTCGCCTTCGTAGCGGAACGAAATGTTCTCGCCTTCGATGCTGCCGCCATCCGGCAAGATGTCGATTTTTTCTCCCCTCACTTCCGTGTCGTAGTGGAACACTTCGTTCATGCGCTCAAGGCCGAGTTTGGCCTCCTGCCAGCCTAAGAAAAACTCAATCAACTGCTTCACCGGGTTGTTGAGTTGGGTCAAAATGAAAACGATGGCCACCAGCACCCCGATGGACATTTTGCCCTCAATCACCGCCAGCGAAGCCAGGAAAATGACCACGATGTTGCGAAGCTCCCCCAACGAAAACGGAATTTGCAACGAAAGCTCGTCGGACAGCGAGAACGACCGCCCAACCCGGAAGAGTTTTGCTTCGGAACGCTCCCAGGCCCAGCGTTGCGTTTGCTCGGCGCTCGCCAATTTGATGTCCCTGATGCCCCGGATGAGGTCGGTGAGGCGGCTGTAACGGTCGGCACCGAGCTTGTGGCGGTTGAAGTTGAGCGCCTTTCTTTTTTTGATAAAATACCGGATGAACAGCGCCTGCACCCCGGAAAAGACCAGCACGGTCACAAAGATTTTGGTGCTGAATGCCAGTAAAACCAGTGCAAACAGCAACAAAACCAACGAGGAATAAATCACGGAAACGGCTTCCTTCGTAAAAAACCGCTGCACCCTTGGATTGTCGTACAGGGTTTGCATCACGTCGTCGGTCATGCGGGACTGGAAAAAAGCTGCCGGTAATTGCAACACTTTCACGATGAAATCGGTGAGCAGCCGGATGTTCAGTTTTGAGCCGATGTGGAACAACAGGAACCGCCTGATGAAATCCAACCCCAACTGCACGAGGAACAGTACAATCCAGGCAGCCAGTACGAACGGCAGCAGGTCGGCATTCTGGCGCTCGATGCTTTCGTCGATGATGAGCTGAACGATGAACGGGAAAGTGACGGTCAGGAAGGCCCCGACCACGATGGCCACTGCCAGAAACCAGAGCAGTTTTTTATATTTTTTGAGGTTCTCCCAAATGAAATGCGGGGTGCTGTGGTCGATTTGTTTCGTTTCCCTCGAAAAGAAACCGGCAGTGGGTTCCATCAACAAAACGATGCCTTCCCGGTCGAACCCGTTCGGGTCAGTGACCCAGCCCCGCAGGAATTCCTGGGTGGAAATGGTGGCGATTTGTTCGGCACTGGGGTCGCCGACGGTCACTTGCCGCTCGTCGGCTTCGTACACGACGATGAAATGGTTTTCCTTCCAGTGTGCGATGCCGGGCAGCGGGATGTCGTCGATGAGCCGGGCGTAGTTAAGCTTCGCCCCGATGGTGTGCATTCCGATTTGTTCGGCGGCCTCGCTGATGTTGAGCAGCGTGACGCCGTCCCGTTTTTGGTGGGCCAACGGGCGCAGTTGTTCGGTCGAATAAATCCTGCCGTAAAACTGCGCAATCATTTGAAGGCAGACGATTCCACAATCACGGGAGTGCAACTGCTGAAAATGTGGATACTTTTTAGACATAGCCGTTTGCAATGAGGTTTCCCTGTTTCGGGCGTTTTCGGGCAGGTAAAATGCGGACTTGCCCCTCCATCTTTCCCGAAGATAAAACGAGTATCAATAATTTGCCTCCCTGTGTAGTTTCCTGAAAATATTTAAGATGAGCCTAAGCGTAAAAGCCTAATACTCAAGGTCAATAACTATACCGGAATGAAAATTTGCCACAGTTTCCGGCAAGCATTTTTTTCATCGGGCGCAACGTGTTGTGACGGAACGGGTGAAAAAAATCGGGCAAGTTCCAAGTGCAGCAGGTAGCCGGGATGTGTGGCTTTTTTAAGTCGAAATTGCAAGCCAATAATTTGAAAATCAGCGCTTTAAAAATCAAAGATGGCCATGCTCCAGGTTGTATTTGTAAAAAGTTGGCGGGCAAGTGTGGTGGGAAAACGTTTGACAGTGGCAAATGTAGGCAAATGAAGTTGCCCACATGGCAAATGGAATAAAAATTTTTTCACATGCTTTTGTTGGAAACAAAAAAGCAGGGCCGGATTTTCCGGCCCTGCTTTCGGTTACTTCGTCAAATCCGGTTCCCCACGAATGGTCAACCTTTGAAATATGCGCTGTCCAATTTTCCGCCTGCCCTCACTTTCTCCAGGCGTTCTTTGAAGATTTTCGATTTCTCAAAATCATTTGTACGGGCAAAAATTTCAGAGAGAGCTATCAGCGTGTTGACATCGTTCGGGTCCATGGATTCCGTTTTTTGGAAATATGGCAGGGCAGTGGCCATCAGCGAGGTGGCATCGTCCATGTAAATTTTGTAAAGTTTTTGGCTTTCCTTGTCCATCGGCAGGTTGTTGGCCAACTTGATGATTTCCACCGATTTGTTGAAGTAAAGCGAACCGATGCTGTAAATGGCATCGAACTGCTTGGCATCGAGTGTGACCGCCTGGTTGAAGTATTTCAACGACTCATCGAAGTAACCTTTGGCTACTTCCGATTTATTGTCCTTGACATATTCGGCGTTGAACAGATTCATGTAAACGTTGCCAAGAGCCGTGTAAATCGAGGGGTTGTTCGGCTCTGCCTGGATGGCTTTCCCCAGCATTTTTTTCAAGGCGTCGTAGTCTTGTTCGACGATTTTGGCATTGATACCTGCGAACAGAATCTCTGTGCTGGAGGGGAATTTTGTCTGGCCTGTGTCAAACACTTTCCAGGCTTCCTCTTTTGCGCCGTTTTTGTAGAGGATGTCAAAATATTGGGCGTAAACGGCAGGCTCTTCACTGCCGGCCTCGTACAGTTCCTTGAACAACTGGGCGGCCCTGTCCTGATTGCCTGCTGCTCCGGCACAGTAGGCGACGACGTATTTGTGGTTGTTCATGTCCACATCCGGGATGAC